>JARKQN010000102.1 GCA_029974835.1 Bacteroidales bacterium | reverse complement strand
CCTTTTCCGGGTTCGCTTTCGAGGCTTATCTTACCTCCCTGAAGTTCAACAAGTTTCCTGCAGATTGCCAGTCCCAGACCGGTTCCGCCAAAGCGGCGGGTAGTGTCCGGACTTGCCTGGGTAAAATCCTCGAAAAGAAGCTGCTGCTTTTCGGGAGGAATGCCTATGCCTGTGTCTGTTACCCTGAACTCCAGAGTAATCATGTTGCCTTTCCTTTGTTTCTCCTCTACCTTAATACTGATGCTGCCGGCACTTGTGAATTTGAATGCATTCGAAAGCAGGTTCGATAATACCTGGTTGAGTCTGATCTGGTCTCCGGTTATCTCATCAGGCACACCGGGTGATTTTTGTACTGTAAAGTCGAGGTTCTTTTCTTTTGCCCTGAATGAGTAAGATCTTTTTATTTCATCGAGAAATTCATTCAGGTTGAACTGAATCTGTTCGAAAGTGATTTTGCCCGATTCCATCTTACTGTAATCGAGGACGTCATTAACCAGGGTCATAAGATGATTTGCCGAAAACCTCAGTGTCTTGATCAGGTCGAGCTGGTCGGGGTTGGGGTTTGTCTGAAGCAGAAGGTTTGAAATCCCGATCACTTCATTAAGAGGAGTTCTTATTTCATGGCTCATTGTGGAGATGAACGTCTGCTTCGAGTTAGCTGCCTCTTCGGCTTTTTTCCTCTCAATCACAAGGTTGTCGAGCATTTTTCTTTTCTGTATGGATACAGCGATCTGATTTGCAACAAATTCGAGAAGGACAAGGTCTTCCTGTGTGAACTTATTTGCATCATTGTAATCCTGAAGGCACATTGCTCCGATAGTTTCATTTTCCGCCTTAAGCGGCACGCCCATCCATACCTTGCAGGGGGTACCCACAAGATCAACTTCCCCCTTCCTTTCCATCTCGATAATATCAGTTTCCTTTAGAAGGATAGTTTTTGAGTTCTTTATTACCCAGCCTGTAATTGTACCTTTAACAGGAATCTCCCTGAAATCGTCTTTTTCATCCGAAAAGAATGGCAGGGAAAGGGTATTGGTGGCTTTGTTGAAAAGGGCGATGAAGAAGTTCTCGGTATTCCATATTTTACCAACCTCATTTACAATAACCTGGTAAATATCCTTTATTTCCGAAAATTCGAGTGTTGCGCTTGATATATTATAAAGTATTTCCTGGAGAACTTTGTTCCTCTTTTCGGATGTTATGTTTCTGTAAATACATAAAGTGGCAACCAGAACGTCATTCATAATAATTGCGGATGCTGAAAGGGAAACGTCAAGCCTCTTTCCCCATTTATCCTTTCTGATTGTTTCAATAAACACCTTTTCTCTTCCGATAACTCTTTCATCCACCTTCTCGGCTTCCGCGGCAAGTTCTTCCGGAACAACAAGGTCATTGATGTATTTTCCGAGAGCTTCCTCGTTAGTATATCCGAAAAGATTGGTGAACTCAAGGTTTACATGGGTAATTTTACCGGGCACATCGGTTATTACAATGGCAAGCGGAGTGGATTCTATCAGATGTTCAAGAAATGCCTTTTCTCTTGCTATCTGGGACTCTCTGTTCTTCAGTTCGGTCAGATCTATTACCACGCCCCTGTAACCGGTCAGCCTGCCATCTGTGAAAATTCCGAAGGTTCTTGTCAGAATCGGGAAGGTCGTTCCGTCCTTTCTTACACTGAGATATTCATTGCTTACCGTGTCATTTTCATTTCTGATTCTGGAAAGGTTATTCATGGCTTTTTCCAGATCTTCGGTCCTGAACAGATCAGAAATATATATTCCTTTCTCAAAGTCATTCTTTGAATAACCAAGGTAGCGAAGGCTTCTCAGGTCTGCCCTGACAAGTCTGCCCTTCAGATCTATTTCATAGGTCATTTCAGGAACCTTGCCGTGCTGCCATGCACCCGGGTAGTCATCCTTAAATTCCATTGTTTCAGGCTGATCCGGTGGTTCCCATGTTACAATTATATCACCCGACGAGAGCAGGAGACCGATGTAGAAACCGTTGGAACGTCCGCCGGTCGGAGATACTGCAAGTTTATACGGTTCGCCCGTTATCCTTATGTGATTCAGCAGCTCGACAAGCTTAACCCTGCCTGCAAGAGGAGTTGATGACAGCAACTTTCCTTTTACGGCGGTTGCCGGTATATTTTCAACATCCTCCGCTTTCCTGTTCATTTCCTTTATCCTGAATTCGTCATTTTCGGTGACACGTACTCTTAAGAGGTAACTTGAAACGGTATCAAAAATATCATCAAGAATATCTTCCGTTCTTTCATTCATGGTCATGGCAACGGAAGAGATATCGGCGTTAAATGTTGACAGCAGGTATCTTTCTTTCCCAAGTTCCAGCGTCTGTGCGGAGAAGAAAAACGAGAGCGAATTGCCTTTTTTATCCTTCAGCTTAACGGGGAAATCAATAACCTTTCTCAGCCGGGGCAGAAGTTTTATGTACTTGTTGCTTCCTTCAATATCCTGAAAGAGATTTAATTCCTCGAATGTTTTACCCGCAACCTCCTTTTTGGAATATCCCAGGGTTGTCAGAAATGACTCATTGACGTCAATTATTATCCCGGTGCTGATACTGCTGATTGCCATCAGGTTAGGTGAGGAATGGAATGCGCGGTAAACGGCTTCGGCCGGCAGGTTCGGCATAGGGCCGCCTGATTCCTTCATTCCTGCAGCAGGTTTGCTGTTTCCTGTCAGGTTGAGAATTTTACCGATGATATCCCTGAATCCCATTTTCCCGGAAACTTGATTCAAAAATAATATAAGTTTTCAATTATGGTTTTCAGAGTCGCCTTTTCCTTCCGGTGATTTACCCTTTACCTGCTGTTTTTTCAGATAATACGAACATATTCCCGTAAGTCCGCATTCCTTGCATTTTGGTTTCCGTGCCTGGCAGGTATACCTTCCGTGCAGAATGAGCCAGTGGTGGGCATTATGTCTCAGTGACGGCTCAATATACCGTGTCAGTTTTTTTTCTACCATCAGTGGAGTTTTTGCTCCCGGTGTCAGCCCTATCCTTCGCGCAACCCTGAAAACATGAGTATCAACCGCAATAACCGGTTTCCTGTATATGACGGATGCAATTACATTGGCGGTTTTCCTGCCCACCCCGGGCAGTTTCATTAGCTGGTCCGGCTCTTCAGGAACTTTCCCGCCGAATTCTCTGGTAAGCACCGATGCCATCTCCTTAAGGTGCCTGGCCTTGTTGTTCGGAAATGAACAGGATTTGATAAAACCAAATATGTCGTCCAGACCGGCGGCAGCCATACTGGCCGCATCCGGAAAAGCTTTCAGCAGAGCAGGCGTGATCATATTCACCCTCTTGTCGGTGCACTGTGCCGAGAGGATAACCGCCACCACCAGCCCGAACGGATCACCAAAGTCAAGCTCAGTCTCCGGAAGCGGACGTTCCTTTTTGAAATATTCCAGAACCAGCCTGTATTTTTCTTTCAGCTTCACTTACGATTATCTTTCCCGGCAATAAAGTAAAACATTTTAGTTTACATTTGTGAATATTTTTTTACCGATCTGAAAAAGAGTAATTTTTATCTTTAAGCTGAAATATAACCGATTTGGAAAGGATCACGCTGAATATTGAAAACCGTAAATCCGAGGTTTATATCGGAAAGGACTGGAAGACTGTAAATGAACTCCTTCCGGCCGGGGGTTATATTATAATTACAGACGAAAATGTCAGAAATATTTACGGTAAGGATTTTCCTGTTTGTCCGGTCATCTCGGTAAAACCCGGAGAGGAAAGCAAGAACCTGAACACACTTGGCCGGCTGGCTCAGGGTCTGCTCGGGGCGGGAATCGACCGTTCAGGCTTTGTGCTTGGCATAGGGGGGGGAGTCGTCTGCGATATTGCCGGTTTCCTCGCATCTGTCTATATGAGGGGCATAAGGTTCGGGTTTGTCTCAACATCTCTGCTTTCACAGGTAGATGCCAGCGTGGGTGGCAAAAATGCCGTGAACGTTGAAAAAGTGAAAAACATACTCGGCTGCTTCAGACAGCCTGAATTTGTTATCTGCGACCAGAAAATGCTGAAGACTCTTCCGGAGGATGAATATATTTCAGGACTTGCAGAGTTGATTAAGACTGCAGTTATTCTCGATGCAGAATTGTTCTCCCTGATCGGTCAGAACGTTAACAGGATAAAAAATGCCGATCCTGGTCTGCTTGAAGATCTCATTGCAAAGGCCGTTAGGCTGAAAGCTTCAGTGGTTACGGAAGACGAGAGGGAGATTACCGGAAAACGCATGATACTCAATTTCGGGCATACATTCGGACACGTGATAGAAACCGTAACAGGCATGAAACATGGTTTTGCTGTGGCATGCGGAATGGCTATAGCCTGTGACATATCTTCAGCGACAGGTTATATGAGCACTGCCGAAAGTGAAAGGATCAAATCGCTTCTGAATGATTTCGGACTGCTGAAGAAGCACGGTGTTACGGCCGGGCAGTTCGGAAAAATGCTACTGACCGATAAGAAGAAGGAGGGCAGCAGGATAAATTTTGTTATGGCCGGACCTGTAGGCAGAGCTGAAGTAGTTAAAATGGAAGCGGATGAAATTTTAAAAATTTACCGGTCAGTAATAAGTTCGGAATGAAGGCAGAGGCATCAATCAAGCACGTTTCAGGAACAATCGGTGCACCACCGTCGAAAAGCGCGGTACAGAGGTACCTGGCAGGCTCCCTGCTGGCAGAGGGTGTCTCTGAACTGAAGGCAGGTTCGCTTTGCGACGATTCCCTGGCTGCAATCTCAATAATAAGGGCCCTCGGGGCGGAAGTTGAAGCAAAAGACGGCACCATAGTTATCAGGGGCGGTTTTAAACCGGTATCGGATGAAGTGAACTGCGGAGAGTCAGGCCTCTCATCCAGGATGTTTATTCCTGTGGCCGCCCTCGCCGGCCGTGAAATAACTGTGACGGGAAGAGGATCGCTTCTTAAAAGACCTTTCGGTATGATCGTAAACCCGCTCGGACAACTCGGTGCCGACGTTCAGACCAGCAGCGGGCTACTGCCTGTAAAAGTGAAGGGTCCGCTGAGGGGCGGCGATGTTAATGCCGACGGCTCCATGAGCTCCCAGTTCATTACCGGGCTGCTTATGGCATTGCCTGTTGTTGAGAAAGACAGCAGGATATTTACCGAAAACCTTGTCAGCAGACCATATATCGACCTTACTCTGAAGACACTTGAAGAGTTCGCAATTACTGTTACAAACGAGGATTACAGGGTATTTCGTGTCAGGGGTGGTCAGAAATACATGCCCGGGAAGTTCACTGCTGAAGGCGACTGGAGCGGAGCAGCATTTATCCTCGTTATGGGTGCCATAGGAGGGAAGACAGAGGTTTCCGGACTTATACACGACTCCGTCCAGGCCGACAGGGCTGTGCTTAATGCCCTGAGGCTCGCCGGAGCAGATGTTAAAACAGACGGAGAAACCGTCACCGTAACAAGGAAAGACCTGAACAGCTTTACTTTCGATATTACCAACTGCCCCGACATCGCACCACCTCTTGCCGTGCTGGCAACGGCATGCAGAGGGAGGTCTGTTCTGAAAGGTGCCGGCAGGCTTATTGCGAAAGAGAGTAACAGGGCCGATACAATATGCAGGGCATTGAACAGTATAGGAGCAAGGGTTTCATACAGCGGCGATGAACTGATAATCGATGGTGTAAAGTCACTATGTGGCGGGCAATCGCCGGCTTACAACGACCACAGGATAGCCATGGCCCTTGCAGCTGCTTCAGTAATCTCCGCGGAACCTGTAGTTATTGAAGGCTATGAATGCGTTAACAAATCCTATCCGGGTTTTGCAGATGACTTTATAAAACTTGGAGGAAGAATGATTATCACGAATAAACCTGTATGAATTAATGAACACTTTCGGAAAAATATTCAGGGTTTCCCTTTTTGGCGAATCACACGGAGAAGCCGTTGGCGTGGTTATTGACGGCTGTCCGCCCGGAATACAATTGTCGGCAGACGATTTTTTAAACGACCTGTCGCGCCGCAAAAGCGGCCGGAAAGGTACAACCCCGAGAAGCGAGGACGATCTGCCTGAAATACTCAGCGGGATATATAACGGATATACCACCGGTTCGCCGGTTACGGTAATTTCACGAAACAGAAATACCAACCCGTCGGACTATGACAAGTTTTCAACAGTTCCCCGTCCCGGTCATGCCGACCTCACTTCACGGCTGAAATTTATGGGTTACTCCGATCCGCGCGGAAGCGGTCATTTCTCGGGCCGGATAACATGGGGGCTTGTCGCCGCCGGTGTGATTGCTAAAAAAATTCTTGGAGGAACGGTCATTAACGCCTCGCTGAAGGAGGCCGGTGGCACTGCCGATATAGAAAAAGCTGTTGAGGAGGCCATGAAGGCAGGCGACAGCATCGGCGGTATTGTCGAATGCATTATCGAAAATCCTCCGCTGGCTGCAGGCGAACCATTCTTCTATTCGGCCGAGTCGGCCATAAGCCAGGCCGTCTTTTCAATCCCTGCCATAAAAGCCATTGAGTTTGGTGCCGGGTTCAGGGCCGCCTCCATGAGAGGTTCAGAACATAACGACCCATTTACCGACACAAAAGGAACAACCCTGACAAATAATGCCGGAGGAATAAACGGAGGAATAACAAACGGAAACCCTGTGGTTTTCAGAGTGGCTGTGAAACCTACTTCCTCCGTTGGAGTTGAACAGACCACCATTGATTTTTCAACAGGAAAGGCGGTTAAGCTTAAAGCAGAGGGAAGACATGATGCCTGTATAGCATTGAGAATGCCTGTGATTGTCGAAGCCGCTGCAGCGGTGGCACTGGCCGACCTGCTGCTTATCGACCGCGGAATATCCGGGAAACAGAGATCATAAGGCTTCCCCGGGCTCTTTCAAAATTATCTCTAGTATTTTACGGGTCTCCGGCGTTACCCTGTACCTGTTGTCAATCCTCTCCCCTAGAATGGCCACTATATTCCCGCCCGATTCCATAATCATAGCCTTTTCCTTCTGTGGTACGGAGAATTTCCTGTCGGTGAAGTAATCGCTCAGTTTCCTGAAATTATTCATGCCCAGCGGTATAAACCTGTCGCCATGCCTCCATTTTCTTATAACAACCGGAAAATTTACCATGCCGGCGTCAAGGGTGATATGATATCTGCTGCCTGCGGGTGTGAAAGGCCGGGGTATCTCCCTTATCCCGGCCTTCAGGATGAAATCCTGGTTATTCAGATCCGCAGGAGTGTTAATAACAATATCCGGAAACTCACCGGTGTCGGGAGGCTTAACAATAAGTACTTTCCTGTCCCTGTAAATGACATGAGTCCTTGTCTTTATCTTCTTTCCGGGTTCAGACGAGAGAAGGGCGGCTAATTCGCGTGTGCCGGAAGATGTTATGCCAAAGGGAGCGAATAGTTCAAAAAGAATGCTCTTCAGAGGCGAAAAGGAGATGAGAGATCGTATGTCGACATGGTATTCATCATCGGCCTTTCTGAAAGATTTCTCCTTTACACCGGCCATATAGAGAGATATTATTTCATCATATCCGTCAAACCTTTCAGCTGTTTCCTGTATAGTATCGTCAAATGAGGGATTTATCTCCCTTAGTAGCGGCAGAATTTTATGGCGTATTTTATTACGTGTATATTTAACACTTTTATTTGATTCGTCTTCGCGCCACGGTATTTTATTTCGCTTTGCATAATCCAGGATATCGTTCCTTTCGGCAAACAGCAGAGGTCTTATGCGGCGGTCGCTGCGCGGTTTCATCGCGGCCATACCGGTTATTCCCGTACCCCTTATCAGGTTCAGAATAATTGTCTCCGTCCTGTCGCTTTTGTTGTGGGCAAGTGCCAGCAGGGTGTAACCGTACTTTGACATTGTTTCTTCAAACCAGGAATGCCTGAGGTCTCTGGCTGCCATCTGCAGGGTGATTTTCTTTTGCCTGGCATACTCTTTGGTTTCAAAGCAAATATTGTGAAAAGGTACGCCGTAAGCTGACGCAAATTCTCTTACCAGTTTTTCATCGGCATCAGAGTCTGCCCCCCGCAGTCTGAAGTTGCAGTGGGCAATTCCTGTATTGTATCCGCTGACAATAAACAGGTGAGCCATCACCATTGAATCAACGCCGCCGCTGACGCCCATAAGAATCCTGTCTTCTTTTTCCGCCAGCCGGTTGTCAATTATGAATTTTATAAATTTCTCCTGCATTGCCGCCCTATTGATACGATATGCCTCAAATATACCTTTTTTACCTGTACTGCTGAATGCCTGGTGGTCCGGGATCAAAATTACGCGGACGAAGCAGCTTTTCTCCCGATATTATCAGGTTGCTCATTTCTGACCAGGGGGGAAGTGAAGGGTAATATCCGAGGCGTATCTGGAAGGTTTTGAAAACCAGGTTATCGTTCCTGATTCTTATACCAAGACCTATTGCGCTGAGAAAGGACCTGTACCCGGTGGGGGCTTCGAGACCCTCAAGCAATACCCCTTCCGCGAAGCCAAAAAGGGCAAACCTGAAACCGTAAAAATTAACCGGACTGAATATTACTGATTCCATTCCGGCCTTCAGTCTCCTTGAGCCTTTGAGTGAATCGTTGGAAAATGTTGAGAAAGCATCTTCCTTAATGACACTTATATATTCATCCCTGTATCTTCTGATTCCTGCGGTATAATTGAGATTGATAAAATTTCTTATCATATAACTGCCGGCTGGAGTAAGGTTTGAAACATACCTGATATTTCCGGAGAACACACCCTGTTCAGCTTGACTTTCGTGCAGGAAAAACCCTGCCCCTGCTGAAATGTGAAAATAGCCTGCCTGAGATACCGAAAATCCGAATGATGCATCCGATCCTGCGTAAATCCTGTTTTTGAATTCATTGTCCTCCATGCCTCCCGTAACGCTGAAAAGAAGGCCGTATGGAATATCTTCGGTACGTCCGTAGCCGTATATCAGGCTGGTTTTGTAATATTTCTGCATTGAAATTGCCACCGAACCAAGATAGAGCCGGTATCTCTGTAACCTGTAGTATGTGTCGGGGTCTATTTCGGGTTTCCGGAAGACATTATTATTAATGTATCTTATTCCTGCTACAAACCTTGTTACGGATTGCCTGTCGAGCATGAAGGATCTCTGAAGCCAGTAATCCTGGAAGTTATACCTTAAAGGTTCGGCAACAGGCAGTGTGTCGAGATCTTCGCTTGTCAGAGTCCGGCTTACCGAAATTCCGAAAGCATACTTTGTTTCGGAGCCGACAAGGTTCCTGAGAAGGGAGGCTCCATAGCTTTTCCTGCCCAGGCCGTCATAGTAATTGACGGCCAGGTTGGTAAACGTTTTCGCCAGGTTGTTTACGTTATAGGTTATTCCAATACCCGGCGAATCTTTTGACGATGAGGAATATGGTATTTCGAGCTTTATTTCATGACCTGTTCCGAAAAGGTTTTTGTCGTAAAGCCAGACAGAGCCCTTGTTTATGCCCCGGTATGTAAAATCAGCCCCAAGAGAATAAACATCCTTGGTGATAATTATGATCTCAGCTTCAGACCCGGAGGCAGGAACTACAAGAATGCGGGCATCATCGATAAATGGCAGCTGCCTTATTATTCGTTCATTGTCGGAGAGCGTAAGAGCAGAAATTGTGTCCCCTTCGGAGAAAAGGAGGTTTTTTCTGATGATTTCCTCCCGTGTATTGTAATGAGTCCTGTTCAGTAATTTCTCGAGCCGGCTATGGTCAATATCGGCGGGGTTAAAGATATTTCCGCCGAATACATCAACCTGTCTTATGCTGATACCCTTTATCGTCAATCCTGTAAAACTTTTGAAGTTTTCATCGCTTCTCCTGTTTACCTTTATTGAACCGGAAGTGTCGGGGGCCACAATTACCAGATCGTAGAGTACCCGTGTCAGTTTTGACTTTTGTGATTTTGATTTCAGGGAGTCGTAAAATGCCAGAGCCTTTTCATTACGTTTTTCAAGTGCGTTTTTAAACTGGAAAGGAAGAGAAATAAGGGTATCTTTTGCGACAAAAATTCTTCTTTCGTTTGTCTTTAGGAAGGAGCCGCCGTAAACTTTAATAATTGTATCGGGATTTTCCGTTATCTGGGCTTCGACGACCCCGGGTAATGCAACCGGCAGGCACGTGAGCACCAGAAATACGGATAAGATACGGCAGGATGCATTCTTAAACTCCATCAGGTTTTTTTCTGTTCTCGGCAAGCACATCATCAGAGTTAAACTGGAATCCAACCCTTTTTCCGGTGATTATCCTGGAGTGCTGTATTTTGGTTTCGGCCTGTCCGACAGTGGCAATTTTGACCGTATCGTACGGAGGAACCAGCAGGTCGAACTCAAGGGCATATTGAACCGATGTCAGGATGATCGATGTCAGGACCTCCCTGTCGAGACTAAGGGTGCCAAAGTGCGACAGTTGAAATCCCATTTGTCTTTTACCTTCAACAATGAATTGCTTTTCGTGGTTGATGAATATCCTGGCAATGAGGTAGCCGATATCATCAAAACGGGAATATTTGAAACTGTCGGCCAGGAAATTGTATATGTTTATTATACCGCAGTATGCGTTAAGCTTGTTTTGCTGAACATAATGTGTTTTCCAGACCGGATGCTCCCGGTCGAAAAGGAAGATGTTTGAATGCATGCTGAAAAGGAGAATGTCACCGGCTATTTTCACCTGGGCATCAAATATTCCCCGGTCGGTAAATTCGAGCTTTATCCTGCTGTCCGATCCGCTCAGGGTATGATTTGTTTCCCTGGCAAACTCCCTGAGAATATCCTTAAGGGTTTCAAAAACCTGGAGCATATTGTCGTAAATCTTCTGCTTAAGGAGCGATTTGCCTTTAAGCATGCTGATAATTGCCGTCTTTTTATCTTCGGATTCCTGTGTCATTGAGGCAGCTTTTCGTCAATAAGTCACTAAAATATGAAATTTTATTGATAATAGGATTAAACACATTCCGTCATGATCATGGAAAGGTGAATTCTTCCCGCATGGAACGCGGAATTAAAGGTAATTATGTTCAGTCTTGTCTCAGTATGCCACTGCAAACAACACTCTCCGGGATGATGGTTTGCCCGAATAGATGCATTTTCCCTCTTCCGGGACAGAATCGAAAGGTATGCATCTTATTGTGGCTTTGGTTTCTTCCTTGATGCGTGCTTCAGTTTCTGCTGTTCCGTCCCAGTGTGCCATTACGAAACCTCCCTTGCCGTTGATGATCTCCTTAAACTCTTTCCATGTGTTGCAGTAATGAGTGTTCTGGTTCCGGAAGGCAAGGGCTTTGTTGTAGATATTGACCTGTATCTTTTCAAGAAGTTCAGTGACATGCTCCTTAATTCCCGTGAAGGGTATAGTGCTCTTTTCAAGAGTATCGCGCCGTGATATTTCAACGGTATTGTTTGCAATATCCCTCGGGCCGATTGCAATTCTGACAGGCACTCCCTTCAGTTCGTAATCTGCAAATTTCCAGCCCGGTGTCTGGGTGTCTCTTGTGTCATATTTCACGCTTAACCCGGCCTTTCCCAGGTCGGTTTTGATTTTTTCAGCGTATTCCGAAATTTTTTCCAGATCGCTTCCCGTCTTGTAAATAGGTATAATCACAACCTGAAGGGGTGCCAGTTTCGGAGGCAGAATAAGGCCGTTATTGTCGGAATGGGCCATTATAAGAGCCCCCATTAGTCTTGTCGAAACGCCCCACGAAGTTGCCCATACGTAATCAAGCTTTCCGTCCTGGTCGGTAAATTTCACGTCAAAGGCTTTTGCAAAATTCTGCCCGAGAAAATGGCTGGTGCCTGCCTGGAGCGCCTTGCCGTCCTGCATCAATGCCTCAATAGCCATCGTGTCTATTGCACCTGCAAAGCGTTCGCTTTCGGTCTTGCTCCCTTTATAAACGGGTAGTGCCATTGAGTTTTCGGCAAAGCCGGCATAGAGGTCTATCATTCTCCTGGCTTCTTCGATTGCCTCCCCGGCTGTGGCGTGTGCGGTATGACCTTCCTGCCAAAGGAATTCGGCAGTCCTGAGGAACAGGCGGGTTCTCATTTCCCATCTTACCACGTTTGCCCACTGGTTGATAAGAATCGGCAGGTCGCGGTACGACTGAATCCAGTTCTTGTATGAATTCCATATTATTGTTTCGGAGGTGGGCCTTATCACAAGTTCTTCTTCCAGTTTTGCCTCAGGGTCAATTACAATGCCCTTTCCCGACTCATCGTTCTTCAGCCTGTAATGGGTTACCACAGCGCACTCCTTGGCAAATCCTTCAACATGTGCGGCTTCCCTGCTGAAGAACGATTTTGGTATAAACAGCGGAAAATATGCGTTCACATGGCCGGTAGCCTTGAAAAGGCGATCCAGCTCAGCCTGTATCTTTTCCCAGATTGCATAACCGTAAGGCTTTATCACCATGCATCCTCTTACCGCAGAATTCTCAGCCAGATCTGCCTTGATTACCAGATCGTTATACCATTGAGAGTAATTTTCTTCCCTGCTTGTTAAAAACTTAGCCATTATTTTGGTATGGTATTTGTTTTATTTGTATAAAAATTAATAACTGCGCAAAAATAGAGAAAACTCGATATAAAAACCAAAACCGGGAGGTTTGTCATGAAAACAATAATCTACATAGGAATAACAGGAGCCCTGCTGACGGCAGGCCTCGGAGCCCAGGCGCAACAGTTTGCGGATTCAAGAAGTTACAGGAACGATGATGCAGGACTGGTTATCAATAATTATTATAACTACGACTTCTACTACTCATCGAGGATCAACAGGTTCCACAGATCTTACACAACCTTCTCCTACTACTCGCCTGTATTCACGGATACATACTGGTACAGCTACCAGCCTTATACATGGGGATTGACGATTTACGGCGGAGGACGTGTCGGTGTGGGAATTGCATACAACTACCCGGTCTACTACAGCTGGGATTATCCGTGGTACGCCGGATGGGATTATGGATGGTACGGAGGGTCCTGGTACCGGAACTACGATCCGTTTTACTACAACTGGTGGTATTCGCCTGTGGTAATTAATATAAATATCGGATCGTGGTGGCCGCATACACACTATTACAGCTATAACGTAAGAAATCGCTGGTACAACGACTACAGGCCGGTTTACAACACATACAATTACTACTACTACAATAATAACCATGGCGGAACAGGCAGCGGGGCTTCGTCAATATCACGAAGAACCACCCCCCCGGTCACAACAACTTCCGGATCCGTCAACCGGAGAGAGACTAATACCGCTATAAGCACCGGTCGCACAGAAACACCTGGAAATGCGGATGCAGGAAGAAGAGTGACTCCGGTTAACAGCCGTGAGAGAAACGGTGACATGGGTAATAATAACAGCCTGAACCCGGGTAATACCGATAATGTAAACAGGGGTGTTAACTCAGGAAATAATCCCGGCAGGAGAAATGTACCGGCCGGAAACCATGGCAACCAGGGCGGAAATATTCATCAGGGCGACCAGGGAAACAATAACAGCGCTGACCCCGGCAATACAAATAATGTAAACAGGGGCGTGAATTCAGGAAATAACCCCGGCAGAGGTAACAGCAACAATAATCAGTACAACAACAGGCAGGTTAACCAGGGACAGGGCAATGCCCGCCCGTCGGTAACCACCCAGTCGCAGGACAGGAGAACCTACGGAACAGTAACACCATCCGTAAACACCAGACCTTCCACCGGCAACTCCAGGACCGTCACCGGTACCAATACCAGGGTTCAGGAAAGCTCAAGGCCTTCAGTATCTTCAGGAAGCAGAACCACTGTATCATCCGGGAACAGACAATCGTCGGGAAATGCTGCAGTTAGACCGGTAAGATCTTCGGGAAACACCTCGGGTAATGTAAGCAAGGCAACGCCTTCACGCAGCACCTCTGTCCAGAAATCGGAAAGCAAAAGCTCATCGTCGAAAAGCAATTCGAACGAAAACAGCAGATCAAGAAGGAAGTAATGCTTCAGACTCAAACTGTAAGAAAAACTGTTTAAAAACATGCAACTGCGAAAGAAAAATTAATTATTAAATTTGTCCTGATACGGAAAAAAACTTAAGAACATTTGGTACAAAATTTGTAGTTAATAAAAGAAAAAACCAAGGGGAGGGAAAAATGAAAGCAAAATTGTACATAGTGGTTCTGGCAGCAGCAGCAGTTGCTGGTTCATGCTCAACAGGAGGCAGGATAGCTCAAAGTGAATACGATGATCTTTATTTCCTGCCCTCAGACAAAAAAGTGGCTGTTGAAAGAATTGCCAGCAGTAATCTGCCGGGTAACAACCAGCAGGATCAGTACTACGATAATATCTACTCGGGTGATACTCTCTTTGCCGAGCAGTATAATGAGAATGTCGACTTCAACAACTCCACATTCTATAATAAAGACAACAGCCCGTTCGAGTATGCCGACGACTGGTCATACTCCAACCGGCTGAGAAGATTCTACGGCAGTTCAATATATCCTTACTGGAGAGACCCGTTCTACTTCAGCTGGAGCATGTACCCGTGGGGCTTCTACGATTATTATAACACCCCATACTGGGGCGGACTGTATGATCCATTCTACTATGGAGGTTATTACGGAGGCTATTACGGCGGATACTACGGAGGCTACTACGGCGGTTACTACAGCTCTTTCTACTCCCCGTTCTCTTTCGGTTACTATTCCGGCTACTACTGGCCTGCATATAACTACAACTACAGTGGCAATAAATACTCATCGGTTGAAGTTGGAAGACGCGAAAGATACAGCACAGTGAGCAAGTCATACTCCACTCTTCCGGCAGAAGGAAGGGGAAGAACCACATCCGTGATCAGTTCAGACGGATCCAGAAGAACTTCAGCCACTTCCTCCTCCGATGCCGTTACCAATGTCAGAAGAACAGAATCTGCCATCAGTTCAACCCGTGAATCGGCAACCACAGCTGTTCAGAACAGGCGTGATGCTTCAACTTCCACAAGAAGCACCGCCACTTCAAGGCCTGAATATAACCAGGTATCACGCTCATATACCCCGACGTATAACAACCCGAGACTTAGCGAACGGCCATCATATAACAACACAAGAGTTTCAGGCGAGACTTACCAGAGAAGTATTGCCGGAGAATCAAGAAGCAACTCCGTTACAAATATCCGTTCCGTTCAGTCTGGTTACGGTGCCGCCGAAAGAAGAAGTTCATCATACTCTACCGTACGCTCTTACTCAGCACCCTCCACTTCGGGTGACTATTCGGCTCCCGTTAACAGCAGAAGCTCTTTCTCAAACTTTAACTCTGTCTCTTCAGGCAGAAGGGAAAGCAGCGACTTCTCATCATCCAGAAGTTCAATTGGCGGATCCTTTGGCGGTGGATCAGGCTCCTCAGGGGTCTCCTCTTCAGGTTCTTCGGGTGTTTCTTCCGGGTCTTCAGGCGGCGGCGTTACAACAGGTACCAGAAGATAACAGGATGTTCATTAAAACAGACTCCTAAAGTGTCATTCCGTTAGGAATGAAAGGGATAACTATATAAAAATAAAAAAAATGAAAAAGCAAATTCTGACCACAATAACAGCATTGTCACTGCTGACAATCTCACTCTCATCGCAGAACCTCGATGACGCACTCAGATACTCCCGTACTTTTAATTACGGTACGGCTCGCTTTATGGCCATGGGCGGTGCCTTTACCTCACTGGGGGCAGACTTATCTGCAATAAGCCTTAACCCCGCCGGAACAGGCATGTTCAGATCGTTCGAAATGGCATTCACACCCGGACTGCTTTACAACAATACAAGTACAGTTTTTAATGCAACCAACTCAACAGATTTCAAATATCACTTTGGAATTAACCAGGCAGGCGTGGTGTCAAATCTCATCTCTAACCAGGGTTCTGAAGGTCTTACAGCTCTTAATTTTGCATATTCATGGAACAGGACAAATAATTTCAACGAAAACATTAACATCACGGGAATAAGTGACATAAGTTCCATGGCCGATTACTGGGCCTTGTCTTCGGAAGGGACTTATTACAAAAACCTTAGAGGATCGGCAGGAATTGCATACGATGTGTGGGTTATCGACACAATAACGGGTTCCGGTGGGGCAAGTTACGGAACAGTGTTCTCCAATTACGGCGATAATGACCCCGTATATGGCCAGACAATCAGAAGGGTGATCAGCAATGAAGGTTATTCAGGAGAACATGCATTCTCGATTGGCGCAAACATTTCGGATAAATATTTCTTCGGGGCCACCCTGGGAATAAACCGGCTGAAATATACAGGGCATTACGAACACCTTGAGGCAGACTATGACAATGTAATTCCCGATTTCAGAAATTTTGTATACACCGATCATTTTGAAGCCTCCGGAACGGGCTATAACCTGAAAATGGGCTTCATTGTAAGACCGATGGAGATTCTTCGCATTGGCGCTGCATTTCATACACCAACGGTTTACAGGATCCGGGAATATTTTTATGATCAGATTTCCTCCGAATTTGACGACAACTTAACCTATAACAATAATAATGAACCGAAGAGGTATTCATATACACTCACGACTCCTTTCAGGGCAATGGTGGGTGCATCGGTACAAATCGGCAAGCTTGCGATAGTAAGCGCAGATTATGAAATAAGCGATTATGCAACAGCCCGTTTCAGCAAGGCAAGTGATGACTATAATTATTATAATGAGAACCAGTCTATCCGGAATGCACTTAAAACCGCCTCGGTGCTCAGGCTGGGAGGGGAATTCAGACTGAATACATTCTACTTCAGGGGTGGTTACGGCCTCTACGGAAGCGCGTTCAAAGGCGGAGAGATTAACGAGGACCTTAGCTATAATGCAATATCATTCGGACTGGGATTCAGACAGCAGAATATGTATTTTGACCTCGGTTTTGCAAATATCTCGAATAGCCTTCAATACCTGATGTACGACGATGAACCCTATCTGAAACCGGCCACTGTTACGTTTACACGGAACAGTTTTACCGCAACTCTCGGGTTTAAGTTCTGAAAAGAAATTTAACGGTCCGACATCAGATCGGGAAGGTATTTAACCGCTTCCGGCCCGGTGTTAAATATCAGATCAAGAGAGCTTAACCCCGGAATAAATCCGTAACGGTCCGAAAAAACCTGGATATAGGGTTTGAAAGAAAACATTTCACTGTTGATTTTGCTGTTCTTCGGCGACAAAGCGTACCTCAGGTCCTGATCTTTATCTTCTACGGCCTTGAAATCCGTGGTAAAAGAATATTGCACAGCAAGACCGGCCGATTCGGTAAGCAATCTTAATGTCATCAGGTTAAGGTCGAGAAGGAATGTCGTTTTTGAGTTTATTATCCCGTCAATATCATCGATGTAAAATTCAAAATAAGGTGATGATCTGTAAGCCGAAATAATAGCCCTTGAATGTACCTGCTGCCATCTCTTTGAATAATCTATTTTTATATCCCTGACCGGCGTTTTATGGAAACTGCCCTGCAGAACCGGAACGGTAAGTGGAATGACTCCGTTTGATGTAAGAATATAGCACCTGTTACGGTATGTCTGCTTGATGTAATTCTCCCGGCTTTCAATAAAAACTGTATCCCTGCCGGCGGCAGCCAGAGCCAGATAATGCACGGGCGGGAAATATGCTGTTGAAAGGAGCAGGGGAAAATTCATCTGATCTTGTTGATCATGCTGGCTGAGAAACCGGCTCCGAAACCGTTATCTATGTTTACCACACTTACTCCGGCAGCGCAGCTGGTGAGCATGGCAAGCAAGGCTGATATACCCCCGAAGTTGGCACCGTAACCTACGCTTGTCGGAACGGCTATCACAGGTTTATCGACAAGTCCGCCCACTACGCTTGCGAGGGCACCCTCCATCCCTGCTATAACTATTACCACCCTGCACTTCTTTATTTCGGGCAGCTTATCTACTAGCCTGTGAATGCCTGCAACCCCGGCATCGTAGATGCGCACAACATCATTGCCAAGCAGTTCAGCCGTTACTGCTGCCTCTTCAGCCACAGGGATGTCGGATGTTCCGGCGGTAATAACTGCTATTGAAGTATCAGGCTTCTCCGGTTCCTTTTTCCTTACGCTTATTATTCGCGCCACAGGATAGTAGACAGCCGGGGGGATTACCTCCCTGACGGCATTGTACATCTCTTCCGAAGCCCTTGTCCCGAAAACATTGTGCTCGGCACGTGCAAGTACTCTGAAAATCTCTTTCACCTGCTCTACGGTTTTACCAGCGCAGTATACAATCTCAGGGTAACCGGTGCGAGTCTCACGGTGATGGTCGAGTCGTGCAAAACCAAGGTCGGAATACGGAAAATACTTAAGTATTTCCAGAGCTTCTTCAACACTTTTTGTGCCCGACTTAACTTCTGAAAGCAGTTTTTCAATTTCCTTTGCAGTCATCCTGAAAGAGGTTTTATATTTATTTTGTTTTCAGGTCTGATCCATGCTTCCCGACCTGTAACCTTCAAGATCCAAAGTTATATACCTGAACCCGATATCCTTCAGTTTTTTAATAATAAATTCACGGCCGGGGCCCGAAATGAATTTTTCCATATAACCTGGCATGCATTCCAGGCGGGCTATGCTGCCATGCATCCTTACCCTGGTGCCATATAATCCGTTTTCGAACAGGAAGTCTTCAGCCTCCTCCACCATTTTAAGCTCTTTTTCGGTTATGGTTACATTATATGGAAGCCTTGTAAGCAGACAGGCCATGGAAGGATTATCCCATGTAGGCAGGCCGGCATCCTTTGATGCTTTCCTGATCTCCTCCTTGGTAAGTCCGGATTCTGCAAGAGGACTGCTTATGCCAAGCTCGGCAAGAGCCTTCAGTCCTGGCCTGTAGCTTTTAAGATCATCTGCGTTTGATCCGTCGGCGATATAAGCATAGCCGTTCATGGCTGCAAACTCCTTTAACCTGCTGAAAAGAAATTTCTTGCAAAGGTAGCACCTTTCGGGCGGATTGTTTCTTACAGCTTCCGGGAATTCAATATGAACAATATGATGCTCAATACCGTATATTTTACAGAAATCCACAGCATCGTTGAGTTCACGATCCGGTACATAGGGTGTTTTGATTGTCACGGCGGCCGATTTCAGCCCTTTAACTAAAGATGCGCGGTGTACAAGAAATGAGCTGTCAACTCCTCCTGAGTAGGCTATCACAACCGGATTTAGCTGAAAAAGGGCAGAATCGAGGCTGGTTAATTTTCTTTCATTCATTTTTTACTTTTTTACTCCTTACGGTTTCCAGAAGGATATTATATATTTCCCGCAGAGGCCGGCCGGTTTCCCCTGCAATTCTTTTGCAATCCTCACTTTCGGGCTTCACTGATACTTCTTTCCCCCTGTAAAACGAGTGTTTGAATTTTACTTTCCCGAAAGGTGTTTCATACTCGTGAAATTCTCTCGATAAGGTCTCCTTCATAAAGGGGAAGCTTCTTATTCCGAGAGTCGTTGATTCAGTGAACAGAATTCCGGTAAGTACGCCTGCAAGGCCTTTTTCGGCTATGACACTAAGAACCGTACCCGGCCTTCCTTTCTTCATCATTACTGATGTGAGGTAAACGTCTGATGCACCGGCTTCGAATAGTCGGCCGGTTATATACTCATAGAATTCCGGATTCATGTCATCTATATTGCACTCGAGCAGAACAGCCTCGTGCCCTGTTTCCTGATTGCCGGCAGGCTCGCACAGAAAAACCCTTAACAGGTTTGGAACAGCCGGGTGATCTTTATGCCCAACCCCATATCCTGTTTTAAGTATCTTTAGGGGAACGGACTCATTGAACCTGCCGGCCGTCTCTGCAATTATAGCTGCGCCGGTGGGAGTCGTTGCCTCAAAATCAACGCCGTCTTTTCTTACGGGTATACCCTTCAGTATTTCAGCCGTGGCCGGAGCAGGAACAGGCAGAAGTCCATGGTCACATTTAACCATTCCTCCGCCAAGCTCAATCGCGGAAACATGAACCTCGTCTATATTGAGTGCATTAAGGCAGATTGCTGCACCGGTAATGTCGATTATTGAGTCGACCGCTCCAACTTCATGAAAATGAACTTTTTCGGCAGGTATGCCATGTACTTTGCCTTCAGCTTCGGCAATCCTTCTGAAGATTCGTTTGCTGAGCTGTTTGGTTTTTTCATCCAGTTGAGAACTATCAATGATTTTATTGATTTCTGACAGGTGACGGTGCGAATGCTCTTTTCTGGTAAGCTTAACTGTCACTTTTGTTCCTGAAATACCATGCCTCTGAGCCTTCTCAGTTTCAAGCTTCCAGCCTTCCAGGTTCAGTTTCTTAAGTTCACTCCTGAGAAAATCAGGATCCACGCCGAGATCTGTAAGGGCCCCCAGGTTCATATCTCCGCTGATCCCGGAGAAACAATCGTAATAGAGTATTCTCATCTACCGGTTATTATTTATTAAACAATTATTGCGCCGTAAAGTTAATATTTGCCTTTTTAAAATATGTTAAAAAGCCTGATCCGGAAAATATACATAATATGACCCTTTGTGGTTGCAGGGGAAAAGATTAATTTCGGCATCTGGTTATTGATGTTATGAAAAGAAGAGATTTTGTCAGGAAATCAGCCGGAGCGGGAATTGCCGCGGGTGCTGCTTTTGGGTTTGGCGGTTATGGAAACATAATGAAGACTCATCCTGAGGCACCTGCCTATGACATGATAGCTCTGATGGGTGGCAAACCCGAAGCTATGTTTGATCTTGGCATACAGGAACTTGGCGGAATGGGTCTTTTTGTACGCAAGGGACAGAAGGTTCTTGTCAAACCCAATATAGGATGGGACAGAACACCCGAATATGCGGCCTGTACAAACCCGGCACTGGTAAAAAGAATTATTGAGCATTGTTTCAGGGCGGGGGCTAAGGAAGTCTATGTGTTTGATCACACCTGCGACAACTGGACGAGCTGCTATAAAAATTCCGGCATCGAGAGAGCCGCAAAAGATGCAGGCGCCAGGGTTGTCCCGGCCAACAGTGAAAGCTATTATCAGGAAATAAGCATACAGGGGGCAAAGGTTTTAAAGAATGCCAGGGTCCACTCTGTTCTGCTCGAAACCGACGTCTTTATCAATGTTCCGGTGCTCAAGGATCATGACTCAACCCGCATGACCTGCTGCCTGAAAAACATGATGGGTGTTGTATGGGACAGAGGCTTCTGGCATCGCAATAACCTCCATCAGTGCATTGCCGATTATGCACTCTTCCACCGTAAACCTGCGCTTAATGTTATCGACTGCTATAATGTTATGACCAAAAACGGCCCCCAGGGTGTTTCAAAAGAGGATGTCGCAAATCTTATGTCGCAGATTATTACAACCGACTGGGTGGCAGGCGATGCAGCCGCTGCCAGGATGCTGAAGCTCGACCCTTCAGGTATTGATTATATTAAACTGGCACATTCGATGGGAATCGGCAATATGAACCTTGATTCATTGAATATCAGAAGGATAAAATTATAATATTCAATGAATTACAAGAGACTGAAAAGATTTCGGGTAATTATTGCCGCTATTTTCCTGGTTCTGACCGGCCTTCTCTTTACAGATATCAGGCACATTATTCCGGAAAGTTTATTCAACCTGGTACTTTGGCTTCAGTTTGTTCCTTCTGCCGTAAAGTTTATCGACGCCGGGGAGGCTGCAGCACTCGGATTTATGGCAGTCCTGATACTGACTTTACTCACCGGACGTACCTATTGTTCTTTTATATGCCCTCTCGGCATATTACAGGATATTTCGGGCAGGGTCGGGGGTATTATTAAAAAGAGATTCCGCAGATACGGGTATAAGAAACCACATACTGTTGTCAGGTACTTTATTCTGGCTCTTACGCTTGCGGTAACTCTGACGGGCGGCATTTTTCTGCTTAACATCCTTGATCCTTACAGCATCTTCGGAAGGTCAGTGACTCTTTTTGCAAAGCCTGTGGTTCTGTGGATAAACAATCTGATGGCTTCAGCTTTTCACCTTTTCGACTCCTACGCACTGGCAGACATCCGGATACCGCCATTCCGCCTGATGGTATATGTTATACCGGCATTGTTTCTGCTTCTGGTTGGCTTTTTATCGCTGATTAAAGGAAGGCTTTACTGTAATATGATATGTCCCGTAGGTACACTGCTCGGGCTTCTTTCGAAGGTTTTAGTTTTCAGAATCAGGATTGACGGGCAGAAGTGCACGAAATGCGGAAGGTGCGCCGTTGCCTGTAAATCTTCGTGTATCGATTTTCTTAATAAGGAAATTGATTTTTCGAGATGTGTCGTCTGCTTCAATTGTGTTGAAAAATGCCCCGACAATGCAATGAATTTCGGAATTGGAAGTCTCAGGAAGAAAGAAACTCAGTTTGATCCTGAAAGAAGGGCATTTATGGCAGGATCTGCCGCATTTTTACTGGGTTTGCCTGTTTTGCAGAACCAGGATAAAAGTGTCAGGGTGCCTGTTCCTGTCAAAGCTTCAACAGTAAAAGAACCAAGGACCTCTTTTGTTTCTCCCCCGGGCTCGGTTGGGATTTCAAACTTCACTTCGCGTTGCACGGCATGTTCACTTTGTGTCTCCGCATGCCCTAATAATGTACTGGTACCTTCCTTCAAACAATACGGTATAACGGGTATAATGCAGCCATATATGGATTACCACAGAGGGTTCTGCGCATACGAGTGTATCAGATGTCTTGAGATCTGCCCTGCCGGCGCGCTGATGCCTCTTCTCCCGGAGGCGAAAAAGCTCACACAGATAGGGAAGGCGGTTTTTATACGTGACAACTGTATTGTTGAGACCGAAGGTACGGCGTGCGGGGCATGCGCCGAAAGCTGTCCTACAAAAGCCGTCCACATGATTCCGTTTAAGGGAAACCTCACAATACCGGAAACTACAGATGATATATGCATAGGTTGCGGACATTGCGAATATGCATGCCCCGTTACACCATATAAGGCTATCTTTGTGAACGGCAACCCGGTTCATACGGCGGCCAGAAAGCCGGAAAATGTACAGACCCAGCTTAAACATGAAGATTTTCCTTTCTGAAATAAGGATTAATCGCGGTAGCCTGGCAGGATGCTTCACCGGCCGGAAGTCACCTTCGGTGAACAGTGACCGATGCGGCAGTGCCGGCAGGGAAGGCCGTAAAAGAAAAATTCATTCTAAATGTCTCTGAATAACATAATTATAAATTTATATGAAAACAGCTTATATTGAACATATCGGAATTGCTGTGGAGAATCTTGATAAAGCGATTGAGTTTTACACCAACCTTCTCGGAACAGAATGTTATAAAATTGAAGAAGTGGAAGACCAGAAGGTTAAGACTGCTTTTTTTATGGTGGGGCAGACAAAGATAGAACTTCTTGCAAGTACTGATCCCGAAGGACCTGTCGGCCGTTTCCTTTCAAGGAAAGGGGAGGGGATACACCATATCGCCTTTGCTGTGGATGATATCGCTGAGAGGCTTGTTGATGCTGCAGCTTCGGGGATAAACCTTATTGACACCCGTCCAAGAAAGGGCGCCGATGGTCTTAACATTGCATTCCTGCATCCCGGATCAACCGGTGGTGTCCTGATTGAACTGTGCGAACCACAGAAATAACGGATTACGAAATAAAACGGATTTTTTATGGAGAAGTATAAATGCAGTATCTGCGGATATATTTATGATCCGGCAGCAGGTGATCCTGTATCGGGTATTGAGCCGGGGACACCTTTCAGCGATCTTCCTGAAGGCTACCTGTGTCCGGTCTGTTCTGCCGGAAAGGAGGAGTTTTTCCTCTGTGAATGAGTGAGAAAGATGACAGGGAGAGAACTGGGAAGAAGAGCTGCTGTTTTAGTTTTCGGGAATATTCCGCAGAACCTCCAGAAGCAGATCCCAGAATTTCTTCACCGAGGCTATCTCGATCTTTTCACCAGGCGTATGAGCTCCCCTGATGGTGGGGCCAAAAGAAATCATGTCGATTCCGGGGTTCTTTTCGTAAAACAAGCCGCACTCAAGCCCGGCATGAATTGCCATTACCGAGGCTTCAGTGTTAAAGATTTTATGATAGGCCTTCAACGTTATATTCAATATTTCCGACGAAAGATTCGGTTTCCAACCAGGGTAGCCGTCGGTGGAAATTACCGATGCGCCTGTTTTTTCGAAACATTTCTTCACCCTTTCAGCAATCTCATGTTTTGACGAATCTACTGAACTTCTCTGTGTGGTAACAATCCTGATATCACCGTTGACAGAGAATTTTATTGATGCAAGATTGGTGGAAGTTTCAACAAGGTTTGGCATCTCCTTCGACCAGGCAATTACCCCGTGCGGGCATTCAGTGATTGCCTCAAGGAGTTTCTGCTGATCGTCTGCGTGCATGACATTTTCCGGGGCCGGTATTTTACGGAAGGTAATTTTAAAATCCGGCTCAATATCCCCGAATCTTTCCTTAATGTTTATGGCAAAATTTTTCACCTCCCGTTCGAGATTGTCTGAAAACTCTTCGGGTATGGCAATGACCGCCTGGGCCTCTCTAGGTATTGCATTTCTGATATTTCCGCCGTCAAAGCGGTTTATGCAGACATTGGATTTTGAGGAGATACGCGACAGGAGTTCTGTCATGATTTTAATGGAATTTCCAAAGCCCTTATGAATTTCGTCACCTGAATGGCCGCCGCGGAGTCCGTTAATTTTAATTTCATATCCTGCCGATCCTTCCGGCGCTTTGACCATCCTGCTCTTTATGTCTATAAGGGTGTCCATACCTCCGGCACATCCTATATACATAATTCCTTCGTCTTCAGAATCCAGGTTTATCAGTATGGTTCCGGAAAGAAAATCAGGACTGATGTTTATCGCACCGGTCATCCCCGTTTCTTCGTCGACGGTGAAGAGAGCCTCGATGCGGCCTGTTTTCAGGTCGGGGTCTGAAAGTATTGCAAGCTGGGCAGCAATACCGATACCATCATCCGCGCCCAGAGTTGTGCCTTTTGCTCTGACCCATCCGTCAATAACCTCGATCTCTACAGGATCAGTATCCCATTTATGCGGATTGCCGGCTTCCTTTTCCCCGACCATATCCATGTGGCTCTGGAGAATAACGCTTTTTATTTTCCCGTATCCAGGGGAAGCGGGTTTTATGATAAGTATATTCCCTGTTTTGTCTTCAAACGCCTGCAGCCTGTTCTCCGCTGCAAAGTCAAGAAGATATTTTCTGATTTTTTCCTCGTGTTTCGAAAGGCGTGGAATTTTGCGTATCTCATCGAAATATTTCCAAACACCGCCAGGTTCCAGCCCATTTAAATTAACCATTTCAACCTTAAATAATGAAGCGCCAAAGGTACTATTTTAACAGTACCGCTAACATGATATTTATTATGTTTATAAAATTATATGTAAGTCAGGGTTTCAGCCAAGTTTCATTTTTTCAACCTCTTCCATGTTTCTTTCGTGGGTGATCACCTTTGCAACGGGAGTGTAGAGGTATTCGATCAGATCGGCATATCTGTCCATTATCTTACCCCTGACTATCTTCATGGTTGAATTCATCAGTCCGTTTTCTTCGGTCCAGCCCTCCTCGAGCACCCCGATTGCTACGGGAAGCCATCTCTGCGGGAACATGGATCCGTATTTGCCGTTTGTGCGGTATTCGTCGATTTCTGCCTCGATAAGGTTAAGTACGGCTCTTTTGCCCTCATCGGAATCGGCTGTAAGGCCTTTTTCTTCGAGGTATAATTTGAGAGCATGCTGGTTGGGTACCACAAGTGCCACGGTATAAGGCTTCTGGTTATTGTAAAGCATGCACTGGTCGATGTATTTCGACTGTTCGCTGATGGCTTCTTCTATACCCTCCGGGCTGAACTTTTCACCGTCGTCGGCAATAAGCAGGCTCTTAAATCTTCCAAGGACATAAAGGAAGCCGTCCTCGCTCATATAGCCCATGTCGCCGGTATGGAGCCATCCGTCCCTTATGGCTTCGGCTGTGGCCTTTTCATTCTTCCAGTATCCGTGCATTACATTTCCTCCCCGTATCACAATCTCACCTTTTTCTCCGGTCGGCAGTTCCCTTCCATCTTCATCACAAATCTTAAGTTCCATGTTGTTGACGAGAACTCCCGATGAACCAAGTTTATGGCGTTCCTTTGAATTGGATGAAATGACGGGTGACGCTTCCGTGAGGCCGTAACCCTGGAACATCGGAATACCCAGGGCATAATAAAACCTCTGCAGTTCAATGTCGAGGAGCGCCCCGCCGCCGACAAAATATTCAAGTTCTCCTCCGAAAACATTCCTTATTTTACTGAAGAGGATTTTATCATATAGCTTTAACAGCGGTTTCTTCAGCCTCTGCAATCCTTTACCCCTGTTGTATCCTTCTTTGTTGTAAGCATAGGCTGTTTTCAGTGCATGGTTGAAAAGTATTTCGGTAAATTTTCCTTTTTCGTGAATACCCTTTTCAATGTTTTTCCTGAAGTTTTTTGCAAGGGCAGGAACGCTGAGCAGAAGGTTGGGTCTTATCTCCTTCAGGCAGACAGGTATGTTGCGGAGAGTTTCCATAGGGGTCTTACCCGCCTTCACAGATGCAATGCTGGCACCTTTTCCCATAAATGCGTAAATGCCGCATGTGTGGCCGAATGAATGATCCCACGGAAGTATTATCAGAGTCTTGAAAAAGGGAGGAATGTCCATCAGGGAATAGGACTGATAGACGTTAGTCACGTAATTGCCATGAGTCAGTATTATACCCTTCGGGTCGGCAGTTGTTCCGCTTGTATAACAGATATTTGCAAAGTCGGAAGGCTCAACGCTTTTATATATCTTCTCGAAGGTTTCCCGGTTTTCGGGATTTTCAAGCCATTCCTTACCGGTTTTCTTTACTTCATTGAAATGAATTTCGCCTGCATGGTATTCCTCCTGGGTGTCGAAATGAATTATCCTTTCAAGTCCGGGACAATCTTTGATAACTTCTTTCAGCTTGGCGTACTGGCTGGTTGAGACCATTATCATCCTTGACCCTGAGTGATTTACACGGAATTTAATTTCATCAGGCTGCAGTTTAACCGATAAAGGAACATTTACGGCACCGGTGTACAATACGCCAAGTTCCCCTATAACCCAGTTATTTCTTCCCTCTGAGATAAGGCTTATGCGGTCACCCTTCCTTACGCCCATCTTAATAAGTCCTGCTGCAAACTCATGCACCTGTTTCCTTACATCCCCGTAGGTTGTCCCTTCGTATTTTTCACCCGGTTTCTCCCACAGGTAAACATTATTGTTAAATTTCTCAGCATTCTCTTCAAAAAACTGTACTATTGATTTCATATATGGCCGGTTTGGTTAATATTTGAATTGGACTAAGATAATAATTTATTAAATTTCCGTATTTTCTCTGCACAAAGCAAATAATTGTCTGTGTTTTTTATATTTAGTATATTTGAAGTAAATATTTGTGAATAAATCCGGTGTTAATTATAAAATTTTGGCTATGAAAAACTTAATAATCTTTATTATACTTCTTATGCTTCCCTTTACGTCATGCCGCTGGTTAAAGGAGAAGGGTATTTTCGGACGAAAGGCCGATACGATGGCAGTCTGGAAGGCAAGACAGGACAGCCTGAGGGTAGCCGACTCCCTGAAGGCGGTTCAGGAAAGGATTGATCTGGAGAACCAGAGGCTTGAAGCTGAACGCCTTGCAGAACAGCAGAAGCTTGAATGGGCCAGAAAATATAAGTACAATATTATTGTCGGAAGTTTTGTAACCCCTGAATATGCTTCACGGCTTCTTGAAAAATACAAATCACAGGGATACCCTGATGCGAGGTTGATTCCTCTTGAGGGAACCAGATTTGAAATGGTGGCTGTGGAAGCACACGAGAAGCTGGGAACGGCGGTGAAACGACTGGAGCAGTTCAGGGATACCGTTGCCTTTGATTCCTGGATATATGTGTTCAGGAAATAGGAAACCCGGGATAATCCGGGAAGCTATCTGAAAATAGTCTGATTTCTGTCGGGACCTGTTGAGATTATCGCAACCGGCAAACCGGTGTTTTTCTCAATGAAGGCGACAAATTCCTTCAGCGAAGCGGGCAGATCATTATAGTTTTTAAATCGCGATATGTCCTCTTTCCACGCTTCCAGCTCAGTGTAAACAGGAATAATCTCATTATCCTGGTCGAAGGGAACCTCGGTTGTTTCCGTTCCGTGACAAAGATATGAGGTGCAGATTTTTAACTTCTCCAGGCCTGTCAGCACATCGGCTTTGGTCAGGAAAAGTTTGGTAACCCCGTTAATCATTATTGCGTATTTAAGGGCAGGAAGGTCAAGCCATCCGCACCGTCTGGGTCTTCCGGTGGTGGAGCCGAATTCGGCGCCTTTTTTTCTCAGATATTCACCCGTATCGTCTTCAAGTTCTGTCGGGAACGGACCGCTTCCCACACGGGTGCAATAAGCCTTGAAAATGCCAAACACTTCTCCCGTGTGGCCCGGGGCGATACCAAGCCCCGTGCATGCCCCTGCACTTATTGTGTTTGAGGATGTTACATACGGGTATGAACCGAAATCAACATCAAGCATGGTTCCCTGTGCCCCTTCGGCAAGTATCTTTTTACCGGATGCAAGCAGGTTGTTTACAAGATATTCCGAGTTAATGATTTTGAAATCCCTCATCATCTCTATCCCTTCAAACCACCCTGCTTCATACTCTGAAAGGTCGTAACTGAAGTTATACATTGCTGCGATTCTGCGGTGTTCGCCAAGGGCTTTTTTATACCTTGCTTCAAAATCTGCAGAGAAAATATCACCGGCACGGAGACCATTTCGTGCCACCTTGTCGGTATAGGCCGGTCCGATGCCCCTGAGGGTAGATCCTATCTTCCGGCAACCTTTGTCTGATTCTATTGCGGCATCAAGAATTCTGTGCCCGGGGAGAATCAAATGGGCTTTTCTGGATATGATCAGACGTTTTTTTGCTTCTTCGACCGGAATGCCCAGGCTCTCAACCTCCTTCCTAAAGACTGCGGGATCGATTACCACACCGTTTCCAATAAGATTAAGGGTGTGCGGACTGAAAATTCCTGACGGAATGAGATGAAGAATAAACTTTTTGTTATTGAACTCTATGGAGTGACCTGCGTTTGGACCTCCCTGGAATCTGGCTATGAGATCATAATTTCCTCCCAGAACGTCAACTATTTTTCCCTTTCCCTCGTCGCCCCATTGCAGGCCAAGTAAGATGTCAAACTTCATATCTCCGAAAGATCTTTAAATGCCTCACAAGTTACGAATAAAATAATAAAGCATTCACCTGGCCTTAATATTGTTGATAACTACTACAATAAAAACTTAATCAGGAAGTTATTTGTTAAAATGTGGTAATATAAACGGACAATTACTTGTAATTAAACATGAATTTTATTAATTTTATTTTTTAAATAACAAACAGGAAAAATACTTAAACCATGAAAAAGCTTTTTGTTCTATTTTTTATTTCGGTTGCCTTATTGTTTGCTTCTCAGACTGTACAATCTCAGGAAGCATCAGGAAAGGAGTACAAATTTACCATCAAAACCAATCCTCTTTCGGCATTGGGCGGACCTTTCTGGGTTGTTGTTATACCTGTTACCGGCGAATACAAGGTATTCCTTGAAAGCGCTGTCTCGAAAAAGAGTTCAATCCAGGTTGGTGCAAGCTATATCGGCCCCAGCATTCTGGTCAATCTTGATGAGCTTACCAGCGAGGGCGGTGAGGTGTCAGGTGTAAAAACAGGCGGCTTCAGGGGCCAGGCCTGGTACAAGATGTTCATAAGCAGGGATCTGCAGGCTCCGGAAGGTTTCTATATCGGCCCTCATTTTTCCTACGCAACAGCTACCATTAAGAGCAAGGATAATGAAAATGATAAGATAACCGGTACCAAGCTTCATATAAATGGCGTAATCGGTTACCAGATGATTACCTCGGGAGGCTTTACACTGGATATCTTTACCGGGATGGGCTTTGTATCGAGGAAATATACCGTAAGCGGAACAAGCTTTGATCAGGAAGAATTCAAAAGCAAAAACTCTGTAGCAATTCCTTTCGGAGTCTCTTTCGGATACGCTTTTTAAAAGAGCTGTGTACCTTATTAAGGGGGTCTGTCTTAAAAATTGTTTGTATCTTTTTTTAAGAGAGACCCTTTTGTTTTTCCTGCAGTGCGTTTCCTGCCGTAAATGTAAAGGGAATGGAAGAGAGGCTCAAAACCGTTCAGATCGCATGCAGTTTTTATTATCTCATTTATACGGGGGTCGCAGAATTCAATCACCCTGCCTGACTCCATCTCAATAATATGATCGTGCTGTCCGCACTGGAAAGCTTTCTCAAAATGCGATTTACTTTTACCGAACTGGTGTCTTACAACCAGACGGGCGTCGAGAAGAAGGTCGATGGTATTGTAGAGGGTTGCCCTGCTTACCCTGTATTTTTTGTTTCTCATTGATATATAGAGCGACTCTATATCGAAATGCCCGGTTCGGGAATAAATCTCATCCAGGATAGCATATCTCTCGGGTGTTTTACGGTGTCCGTTCCTTTCAAGATAGTCGGTGAGTATCTGTCTTACTATTGCCCTGTTATCAGTATTCATCTCTTCGGTTTTAAATTGTCAGGAAACCTCAGGCCCGGCGGGTCAGCTTATTCCCGTGTAATCCTCAATGCGGCTTACCCTTTCAATGCCTTTGACTCCTGAAATCTTCATTATCAGGTTGTTAAGGTCGCGCGTATGATGAACATACAGGTCGATGGTTCCTTCAAAAATAGAGTCGTTGACCGATACATTTATGTTCCTCATATTCACCTTAAGTTCTTCTGAAATTATTTTTGTTACGTCGTTTATAAGTCCGATGCGGTCTATACCCGACATTTTAATCCTTACAAGGAATGACTGCAGTTTATGAATAGTCCATTTTACCGAAATAATACGGTTTCCCTCATTCGACATCAACCTGATGGCGACAGGGCATTCAGGTTTATGGATGATTATTTCATTCTCGGGTGAAAGGTAACCAACAACCTCATCTCCGGGAATGGGGTTGCAGCATTTTGCAATCTCATAGTCCTGGTCAGGTCCTTCGATATTCTCGCGCAGTAGAAATGGCTGCTCCCTGCTGAACGTTTTCGGATTCTTTGTGCCGGCCGGACTCTTTTCCTTTTTTGATCCTATCAGTTTAAGTCCCCAGTATTGAATTGTGTTTTTTTCCGGATTCTTCCGGAGTATTTTTTTAAGATTGTCAAGAGTTATTATACCCAGGCCAACCTTTGAATATAGCTCTTCCTTATTCGCTATTTCGTATTCGGTCATGATTTTTCTGAGGATGTCGGGCCCGGGCGTAAGTCCGATTTCGGTAAGTTTTTCCTCGAGTATTGCTTTACCCCTGGTAATGCGGTCTTTGGAGATGGATTTAAGTGCGTTGCTTACAGCAGATCTTGCCCTTGGAGTATGTACCCAGCTGAGCCATTCCTTCTGGGGAGAGGCTATCTCAGATGTAATTATCTCAACCTGGTCGCCGCTGTTGAGAGGCGTGTTGAGAGGCATCAGTTTATAGTTGATTTTTGCTCCGATGGCTTTATTTCCGACTTCAGTATGTATTTCATACGCGAAATCCAGGGCTGTTGCACCCTTGGGCAGGTTTATAATAAAACCTTTCGGGGTGAAGACCATGATCTCTGAAGAGAAGAGGTTCATTTTGAAATCGTCAAGAAACTCTGCAGGGTCTTCAAGCGGGTTTTCGAGCATAACCCTTATCTTCTTTATCCATTTGTCCAGCTCGCTTTCCTGTGAGTCGTCTCCCTTGTATTTCCAGTGAGCTGCATAGCCTCTTTCGGCTATCTCATCCATTCGTGTGCTTCTTATCTGCACCTCCACCCATTTGCCTTCCGGCCCCATGACAGTCACATGGAGAGCCTCATAGCCATTCGGTTTAGGCCTGCTTAGCCAGTCGCGCAGCCTGTCTGGTTTTGGGAGATAGGTGTCGGTGATGATGGAATAAATATTCCAGCACTGGGTTTTTTCTGAAATCCCGGGCAGAGGTTCAAAAATTATTCTGACGGCGAGAACGTCGTATATCTCTTCAAAAGGAACGTTCTTCGCCTGCATTTTCTTCCAGATGGAATAGACCGATTTCTGTCGACCCGTAATGTCATATTTGTACCCGGCTTCGTTAAGTTTCTCAATAATGGGGAGGGAGAACTTGTTTATTAATGAGAGATATTTCTTTTCGTTATGCTTCAGCTTCGACTGGATCTCCTCGAAAATCCTTGGATGCCGGTACTTGAAACTGAGGTCCTCAAGTTCTGTTTTGATTGCATATAGCCCCAGCCTTGCAGCCAGCGGGGCATACAGGAACACCGTCTCGCCGGCGAGCTTCATTTTCTTATGCTCGGGCAGAGAATCGAGAGTCCTCATGTTGTGAAGCCTGTCAGCTATTTTGATGAGAATAACCCTCAGGTCATCCGAGATGGTAAGCAGCATTTTTCTGAAATTCTCGGCCTGCAGTGAGGTTGATTCATTTTTGTTATAGGTGCCTGACAGTTTTGTCAGTCCGTCAATAAGCGATGCAATCTTTTCTCCGAAATCTCTTTTTACGTCATCGAGGCTGTATTCCGTGTCTTCAACAACATCGTGCAGAAGTGCGGTGGCAATTGAAGTGGCACCAAGGCCGATTTCATGATTTACAATTTTGGCCACGTTTAAGGGGTGGATGATATATGGTTCACCTGATTTGCGCCGCATGTTCCAGTGAGCCTTGTTGGCAACGCCAAAGGCTTTCTCAATCAGTTCCCTGTCGCCGGGCTTTTTGCACCGGTGAAGGTTGGCCATAAGCGATTCAAATTCTGATTGAATCAGCTTTTCATCCTCAGCGTCAAAAACATCCTTCCTGCTCATACATCCACCTTACCTGCAAATATAGTGCAATATAGGTTTAATTGGAAACACTGACAGCCAAAAGGGTGTGTCAGAAATTGCGAATGACGGTAATTGTTCCGCTCTTCCGGATATCTTTGCCCGATGGAGTTTTTACGCTCAGATACCATAGATATACCCCGTTCGGGACAGGCCCGCTCCTGTTTCTTCCGTCCCACTGTTCCCCCGGGTTACTGCTTTCAAAAATAATGTTATTCCTGCGGTCGGTTATGAGAAGCTTATAAGATGATGGGGTGAATGACAACACCGGACTGAAATAATCGTTTTTACCATCATTGTCTGGAGTAAAGGTATTCGGCACAAATATCTTTTCATCGGCCTCTGCGCAAACTACATTGGATATGGACTGTCCGGGCAAACCGGTTATGTCTGCAGCTTCAATGGCTGAGATATAAAAGCAGAAATTCTTCCCGGTAATGCTGTACAATATGTCTTTATACGGTATTTCGAGAACAGAATCGGCAGGAGATAGCGATATGAATCCGGCATACCCGTTGCCGAAATCGGCATACAGGGTCTGTTCTGAAATTCCATAAGTCCACCTGTTGTATTTATTCCATTTCAGGATAAGTTTGTTGTTTTCATAAGCAAGTTCAGCAAGGATATTTGATGCAGGGTTGGAGTATTTTGTGACGTTGCCGCAACTGTTCAGTGAAGCGAGCCTGTAAATGTACCGTTTGGTTACATCAGCTTCCGGGTCGGAGTATAAGATTGATTTGGAGGAGGTTGTCAGGGTTTTGATTATTCTGAAAACCGAATCGGTAGCGGCTTTCCTCTCAATATTATATTTTGTGGATTCGGAAAGCGGATCAACGGTGAATGAAAGCTTTATTAAACCATCTTCCACAGTTGCAAAATCTGCGTTTATCCATGACGGGTTCCGGAGCATGTCGACCGTCAGGCACCCGACGTTTGAAGAGGATATTAACCCGCCCTCAAGAACAGCCCTTACCGCTGCACAATAGCTGACTCCGGGTTCAATATATTCAATGCTGAAGCTGTTTTTGCCGGGATCTACTGTCCCCTTTTCATAAAAATCGCCATTATTTTCCGATACCGCAATCGTATAGCCTGTAAGATTAACCGGCGAACCCGTGTATTGATTCCAGCCGGCCCTGATTATTCCCAAACATGTATCGGCCGTAACTGTCAGATAAATTGTATTGAGAGGGTTTGAGAGGGGGCTTACGTTTCCCGATGAGTCAATAGCAGCAATCACATACTTTTCCTCTCTGAACCTGGCTGCAGAACCGGTGTTTATGTAGGAAGTGGCATTCGGATTGTAAACAGTGTCGATAGCAAAACCTTCATTGTTATTGAAGTAATAAATTACATATCCTGCCACATCAGGCGATGGGCTTTTTATCCATTGCAGTTCCGTATAACCTGTTTCGGGATGCAGTGTAAGAAATCTTAAAACCGGTGGTGCCGGGGGGTTAATATCGGTCTGTGCACCTGCAGTATGAATTACAGATGAAACCAGCAGCAGGATAATTAATCTCTTATACAAGGAAGCCATTATACATGGTTGATAATAAGGCAGGTGCAAATATAACCGGAAGCAAACATAAGAAAATTATTCTCTCACTCCTATTGTTTTTATATTTGTAACGAGATGAAAGCATTAAAAATTATCCCGTCATTTGTAAAAGACTTACTTTCCGGTCTGAGCAGGCAGAGAAGATTGTACCTGGGGAGCTTTACGGTAGGACTGCTTAGTGCACTGGCGGCTGCATTAATGAAAAATGCGGTTCATTTCACGGCAGGCTTTGTTGCTGAGCATCTCAACCCGGGGAAGGGTATCCTTTTTTACTTTATTATTCCCCCGGCCGGTCTGATACTGACCTATCTTTTCGTAAAATATGTTGTAAAAGATAATATAAGCCATGGAGTAAGCCGTGTTCTGCAGTCCTTTGCACGGGGGAAGAGTTATCTGAAGTCACATAATATCTGGACCCCGATAGTGGCGAGCAGCATTACAATTGGTTTCGGCGGATCGGTGGGTGCCGAAGCACCTATAGTCCTTTCCGGCTCTGCAATCGGTTCGAATATAGGGCGTAAACTTGGACTGAGTTACAGGTATATTACCCTTCTTGCAGGATGCGGAGCCGCAGGTGCAATAGCCGGTATCTTTAAGGCTCCGGTGGCCGGGATAATTTTTGCAATAGAGGTGCTTATGCTCGACATGACACTTTCCTCAATTGTGCCGCTTCTTATCTCAACCGTCACAGCTTCAACGATAGCCTGGCTGCTGATGGGTAATTCGGTACTTTTATCATGCACAATTAAGGATACGTTCCTGCTTAAGGATTTGCCATGGTACCTGGTGCTTGGCATTTTCACCGGACTGGTCGCTGTATGGTTTTCCAAAGTGACCCTTTTCACCGAAAAGGTTTTTAAACTTGTGGAAAACCATACAACAAGGATTGCAATCGGTTCTGTGGTCCTCGGATCGCTGATAGTTCTTTTCCCGCCGTTTTTCGGTGAGGGATATACAACTATCATGGGAATCCTCAAAGGGGATTATTCATTGCTCAGTACCGTTTTTACCGGATTTTTCCACAATACATGGTTTTATCTCCTGTTTATCACCGGCTGCATGATTATTCTGAAAGTTGTTGCAACAACCTCAACTAACAGTGCCGGAGGAGTCGGAGGTGTCTTTGCCCCGACACTCTTTACCGGAGCAATTGCCGGTTTGTTCGCCGCACTCATTCTGGGAAAATTGTCAAACAGCGAAATTCCTGTTGCCAGCTTCGTTCTTGCAGGAATGGCGGGGTTAATGGCCGGAGTAATGCATGCACCGCTGACAGCCATTTTTCTTATTGTGGAAATTACAGGCGGATACGACCTGCTGATCCCGCTAATTATTACATCGACAATCGCTTTTATTACCTCACACAGGTTTACCCGTTATTCGGTTTACCATATCCAGCTTGCCGCCAGAGGGGAGCTTGTGACACACGATAAGGATAAAGCCATTCTTGCAATAATGGACTGGACTGAGGAAATTGAAAATGATCTTATTACAATTAATCCTGAAGCAACACTGGGAGATCTGGTAAAGATAATTTCAAAGTCGAAAAGAAATATTTTCCCGGTTGTGGATGAATACGGGGTTTTTGAAGGAGTGGTGATGCTTGATGACGTCAGGGAAATTATGTTTGACTCCGGTTCATACGATAAAATAACAATGCGCGATATAATGCAGATACCGCCTTCATATATAGATATTTCAGAAAGTCTGAAAGTGGTGATGGATACTTTTGAACAAACCGGTGCCTGGAATCTGCCGGTGCTTGACAAGGGCCTTTACGCCGGATATATCTCAAGATCGCGAATATACTCAGCCTACAGGGACATGCTTATTAAACAGTTTTCGGAAGAGTGAAATGGTAATAACAGGTTGAAAAGTCCTTTTGTTTTTTATGTGAGAAAAGATTTTATAAACTATTTTTACCCTGCCAATTGAAATTTTATTTAGTTAAATTTTGAAATCTATGAAAAGAGATAACCGGCTTTTTGAAATCATAAAAAAAGAATATGAGCGTCAGCTTGAGGGTATTGAACTTATTGCCTCCGAGAACTTTGTAAGTAACCAGGTACTTGAAGCCATGGGTTCTGTTCTTACGAACAAATATGCCGAGGGTTATCCAGGCAACAGGTACTACGGAGGCTGTGAAGTGGTTGATCAGGCCGAACAACTGGCCATTGACAGGCTGAAAGAACTTTTCGGGGCGGAATATGTTAACGTTCAGCCTCATTCAGGTGCCCAGGCAAATATGTCTGTCTTTATGGCTTACCTGAAACCCGGCGATAAATTTATGGGGTTGAATCTTTCTCACGGCGGGCACCTGTCACATGGTTCACCGGTTAACTCATCGGGCATACTCTACCGGCCGGTGGCATACGAAGTGGATGAAGAGACCGGGATGATCGACTACGACAAAATGGAAGAGACAGCCCACCGCGAAAAACCGAAACTGATTATAGGGGGAGCCTCAGCCTATTCGAGAGAATGGGATTATGCCAGGATGAGAAAGATTGCTGATGATATTGGTGCCATCCTGATGGTTGACATGGCTCATCCTGCAGGACTCATTGCTGCAGGGTTGCTCAATAACCCCCTTAAGTACGCCCACGTGGTGACTTCCACCACTCACAAAACTCTGAGAGGACCAAGGGGAGGGATAATTCTGATGGGAAATGATTACGAAAATCCGTGGGGCTTAACCACTCCAAAAGGTGAGGTAAAGATGATGTCATCGGTTATCAATTCGGCAGTTTTCCCCGGAGTTCAGGGAGGCCCTCTCGAACACATCATTGCAGCCAAGGCAGTATCGTTCGGCGAAGCCCTTGAGGAGAGTTTCAGAAAGTACCAGGTGCAGGTAAAGAAAAATGCCGAAGCAATGGCCGGGGCCTTCATGCAGATGAATTATAAAGTTATCTCCGGCGGAACCGACAACCATCTAATGCTTATAGACCTCAGGACAAAGTTTCCAGATATAACAGGCAAGAAAGCCGAAAACACTCTCGTGAAAGCCCATATAACGGTTAATAAAAACATGGTTCCTTTCGACAGCAGGTCACCATTCCTTACATCAGGCTTAAGAGTAGGCACACCTGCAATTACTACCCGCGGATTAAAGGAAGAACATATGCAGGTAATTGTCGGTCTTATAGATGAAGTGCTGAAAAACATTGATAACGAGGAAACAATCGCAAAGGTGGGCCGGAAGGTCAGTGAAATGATGAAGCCTTACCCGCTGTTCAGCGAAGAATGGTGATGATTTCAAATATGTTGCAGAAATGTAATATCTGCATTTTTTTCTGATATCAATAAATTATACTAAATTTGTGAAAGGTATTACTCATTTCAGTTAATGGATAAAAATAAACTGATTTTTATCGTCGATGATGATCCATTTGTGACCAGCCTGGTAGTCAAACGTTTTGTACCCGAAGGTTTCAGGGTTGAGTCGTTTAGTTACGGAGAGGATTGCCTGCAGGCAATGGACAAGAAGCCGGATCTGATAATACTCGACTACTATTTCACCAAACCGGGTCAGGACGTGATGAACGGAATGGAGGTCTTTGACAAAATAAAGGAAAAGGATCCTGAAGTTCTTGTGGTAATGCTGTCGGGGCAGGAGAGGGGAGAGATTGTGCTCGAGCTGGCCCGCAAAGGTATTGACGACTATGTTATCAAGGATAATAACCTTATTGACAATCTGAATGCTTCTGTAAAAGAGCTGCTGGGGAGAAAATACTCCTGATGGGAACCTCGTTTCCTGAGCCCCGGTTATTTAAGAACAAAATTATAGATGATAGTTCCCTTCTGAAAAACCGGGGCGTCCGGTTTGGCTTCAAATTGTGTCTTCAGGGCCGCCTCTTTTGCTGCCTTAAGCAGGTACTCATCGAGTGTTGTGGAGCCTTTTGCACCCGGAATTGCCTGTGTTACCTTTCCGCTCCTGTCGACTGTCACTTCAACAACCACCTTTCCTTCTCCCTGGTAATCATATTTTGGTTCCGCAAGGTACTGTGAGCCCCTGCCGCCCAGGTCGTATGATATTCCGATTTTACCGGTACCGGAGCCTTCACCCCTTATTTTTGAATCGGGCGAACCCTGGGGAACTCCCTGATTGCCCTGACCGCCCGCAATGCCCTCACTTGTGGAACTGGTGCCCGTATTTTTTGCTCCGGAAAAGGCGTTCTTGGTTTTGCTCATTATCTCATCCATACGCCTCTGCTCTGCTTCAATGCGTTTTCTTTCCTCTTCCTCCTTAAGCTTCCTAATCCTTTCAGCCTCCAGTTCGGCACGTCTGATCTTTTCAGCTTCAATCTGTTCCAGTTTCTTCTTCTCGGCCTCGGGATCAACTTTTTTTACTTCAGGTACTTCCTTGTCAAAATCCTGTGTCACCAGTGCCTCCTCCCCCGGGTTTGCAACAGCAACAGCTTCTGGAGGTGATGAAGATGCAGGCGGAGATGCCTGGGTTGACGGTTCTATAAGTCCCGACCCTGTCTCGTCAAAGCCGAAATTAACAAGGATTCCGGTTTCAGGCTCCGGGACGGGAACAGAAAAACCGACAATAAGAAGGATTGTCAGCAGTGCTGTGTGAAACAGTACCGTTCCGGCCAATCCCTTGCCTTTCTCGGAAGGTATCCGGCGAATGTCGTTATTTTGGAGTTGTTGCAAGAATCAGTTTATAATTGTTCTTCTGAGCAATGTTCAAAACCTGTGCCACAGTTCCTATGGGAACACTTTCATCGGTGTGCAAAGAGATGTACGTTTCGGGTTTAGCCCCCAGTTTTTGTTTCAGCACGCTTTCAAGTTCATCAAATGAAACCTGGTTATTTTCGACGTAAAGCTTCAGGTCGCGGGTGATTGAAACAGTTGTCTGGGGTTTGGCAGAAACCTGCACCGCGCCCTTTGGCAGGTTGAGCTTCAGGGCAGTAGGGTGAACGAGCGTGGAGGTGAGCATGAAAAAGATAAGAAGGTTAAAAATAACGTCAGTCATGCCAACCGAGCTGAAGCCAATATTGATCTTATTTCTTGCCGACAGAGCCATCTTATTTTCCGGATTTTACAGGTTCATTCAGAATATCCATAAACTCGGTCAGTGTGGCTTCGAGGTTGAAAACCACCTTTTCGACTTTTTCCACAAGGCTGTTATAGGCGAAATAACAGATAATTCCTGTTGCCAGGCCGGCAACTGTTGTAATAAGCGCGGTATAGATACCGCTCGACATCATTGAAACTTCAATATTATTTCCGGCCTGCGACATTGCATAAAACGATTTAACCATTCCTATTACGGTGCCAAGGAATCCCAGCATGGGTTCAGCCCCCGTAATGGTGGCCAGTGTGGGAAAACCCTTTTCAAGTTTTGATATCTCAAGTTTCCCTACATTCTCAATGGCTGTGTTTATGTCATGCAGAGGTCTTCCAAGCCTGCTGATGCCCTTCTCCACCATCCTCGCCGAAGGAGAATCGGTCGAACGGCAAAGGGCAAGGGCAGCATCAATCTTGCCGTCATGAATGTAATCCTTTATCCTGTTCATGAAATTCTGGTCTTCGCGGCTGGCCTTTCTTATTACATAATACCTTTCAATGTATATGTATGCAGCAACGAATGAGAGCAGGATTATGGGAATCATCACCCATCCTCCCTTTACTGCAAGGTCAATCAATGTCATCTTAGCCTGGCCGGCAGCCTCCATGCTGGTTTCCTGTGCTATTAAAAGACTATATATCATTATATTAGAGTGATTAGGTGTTTAATATTTCATTCTCCCGCAAAACCGTTTGCTGAAGGCAAATTTATTAAAAAACGTTCAAGGGTGATTTTATATTTTACAGGGTTAATAACAATGCCCCGTTATTTATTAACGACCCTGACCTCTTCTTCTTTTTTTGCAGGTTTCTTTTCCCTGGGGATGAAGAGATCTTTAAGCCTGTTGAAATCCTGCCTGAAGAATATGCCTATTCCCTGGGTGTACTGGACTCCTTTGTCAATGTAGATATTATCATTCGATCTGTTAAAGAATCTGAACTTTAGTTTTTCGCTGATAGAATACTCAATGTTAAAGGCTCCGGTAAACGAACTTGTACTTGAGGTGTTAAGGTTTCCGGGCGACTGATTGCCGGCCACGTCAAAATTACCGTTAATAGTAACCTTATCGTTCAGCAGCTGTGTGGAAAGTGCCACCTGCAGTTCCTGCGAATTGGGGAGAGCCGAGGAGCCGGGGCGGTAGTTGATACCGATATCAAAATCCTTGCTTATCTGCGATAACCAGTTACTAAGCTGGTTTGAGAGCATTTCCATGGTTGTGACACCCACCGTGGCTGATCCCAGACCGGCAGTGTTTGGCTGGGAACCGGCCGTAGGATCTGAGTAAAAGCTGTTCATAACAAGCAGGAAGAGGAACTGCCGGCTCATCTCTTCCTCCGATTTTATCATGCTTCGCAGGTATGCCCTGGTCTCCTCATCGGCAGTGGGCAGGTATATGTCAAATCCCACCACCGGGTTAAAAAGCTTTCCGGTAAGTATCAGCTGGCATTCCACCGGAATCCTTTCGCGCAGCCGGCTGTCGGGCAGCATACCAGGCATTATTTCATATAATGAAGCCTTTGTCTTGTAAACAGCCTTAATGTCAATGTCGGCATTGTCAACATCGCCGTTGAAAGTTATCTTGCCTCCGTTCTCAACCGTAAATGATTTGTTTATGATATTTCCCAGGGTGAACAGATAGTCGCCGTTTTCGATCGTATAGTTACCGAATATTTTGAACGCGCCTCTTCTGTCGAGGCTTATATTCAGGTTTCCGGATCCTGATCCTTTGATAATATCCCCCGCCTTGGGGTCCATCAGAAGCTGTACTTCAGCATCGGGGGTCACCTCCAGATCGAACACCAGTTCCATTGAAGACTTCGACTGGGAAACTGGGATATTCACGGCCTGTTCATTGACTGCGGCAGCGCCTTCTTCTTTTTCGGGGTTAACAAATGTTATAAATGAATTTTCAGAAACCGACATGCCGGTGTTGAGAGGAATGAAGAATCTTGTATTTCTCCCTGTTTTTGCTGAAATATCGAACCTGAGTACCGGGCCGTTTGTCTTAATTGTTGCAACACCGCTGGCAAACGCCGTTCCGTAAAACAGTTCATTATCCTTTGGCCTGGTATTCAGTACCATACTGTTGTTGGGCCTGATATCCAGATCAACACTGTACTCCCTGAAACTTTTATGATATACGGTACCGTTGATTGTTCCCTGATTGCCTCTTTCATCGCTGAAGACAATGTTTCTGAATTTAATACCTTCCCTGTCAAACCTTATACTGTCGGAGAATGAATACCGCGTCTGGAGATAATCAATCTTTATGGTGCCTTTATCAGCGTAAAGCGATCCGGTAAGATACGGTTCATTCAGTTGCCCGAAGAATCTTACTTTTCCGGAGGCAAAGCCGCCAATTCCGGAAGCAAACATTTTCAGGAGTGGATTTAATATTTCGATGGGGAGCTTATCGGCATTTGCGTTAAGGTCAATGTATTTTGTCTCCGGATCGTAATATCCTTTTATATCAAACATTCTTTTTCCCTGGTAATCATTATTTATTTCAATCTCAGCGTTTTTCTGCAACTTATTCCACAGGGTGCTGATTCGCACGACTCCGTAGTTGCTCTCCAGAAGAGCGAAATCCTCAATCCTTATATCTGTTTCAAACATGAAATTCCGGTAAATATCTGTAACACTGATTGTACCTCCCAGTTTTCCGCCGAGGGCCAGATGTATTTTTCCCGGATCATCTGAAGTACGGCTTTCGTAGAGGTTATTAAGGGCGTTTATGTTTATCCCGTTAAGCCGGAGGTATAAAGTATCACTTTTATCCTCGGAGGCCACACCCTCTACACTGAAATAATTATTACCGTTGCTGACAATGAAATTGTTGATTTTTATTGAGTTGGAGTCGGCTATTATCTCCGACGGGTTGATTCTCCAGAGATTATTTCTGACATAGACCTCTCCGGGAAGGACAGATAGTTTTAGAGGGGATGATCTGTGCCCGTTTACACCGGGGCCTGATAAAGGGAACCCGCCTTCCGCATTTACAGTTCCGCTGTTTCTTTCACTTTTGCCGTCGTCCCACTTAAGGCTTGTTTTAAATTGATTTTTGCCTGATGAAAAATCAAGATTAAAGCCTTTCAGTTCAGCCAGATTAAGGATATTCAGGGATGATGTACCTGCCGAAGCCCTGAAGACCGAATCGCGGTACTGAGCCTCTAATACAAGATTGTTGAGAGTGTTGTTTTTAAACCCGAAATAACCGGCCTTAAAGTTTATGCTTATTATACTGTCCGGATTAATATAGCCTGTTAACTGGCTGTTGTCTGCAATCTGAAATCCGGTTTTGAGAAATTTATTGATGTCGTCAGCTTTCCTTGTGTTGATGCTGATGAAGAATTCATTTGAAGATTTTTTCTGGTTTTTCACGAGGACCGGCTCAAACTTTGAGGGGAATAATACTGCGAGGACTTTCCTGATGTCGGTTCCGATAGTTGCGAAGTTATAATTGCCGGTTATTGCTGCATTGAAAAAATCGGTATTCAGGTTGAGAGAGTGTGTGTTTGCGGATGTGGATGTTTTAAGTTGAAAATCATATACTTCAAGGTCTTTGCCATACTTGCGGAAACTGGAATTGAGGAGCCTGATCTCACCGTCGAGGTTATCGATGGTGTTCCCTGTGAAGTTGGCTGTCAGAAGGAGGGAGGCTGCGGAGGTTGTGTCTTTCCTGTCAACATTAAGCCTGAAAAGATCGGCTTTTTTCAGGTTAAGTGTAAAGTCGAATTCCGGCAGTTCTTTGCTGAAATCAAACATACCCAGGAGGTCAAGTCCTATATTCTGGTCTGATACCCTGACAGAACCGTCCCACATCTTATCGGTAAACCGCCCCGAAAGGTTTATGTTTCTGTAATTGTACCTGTTAAGGTTGAGACTGTCAACATTTCCGTTAAGGTTAATGGCAAATGACCTGAACGAATCGGTGGTGCCGTCTATATCGGCTGAAAATGATGAGGCTCCCAGCAGTTTTTCGTTGCCGGATATTTTACCCAGATCTATGTTGCTTCCCTTTATGTTTCCCCTGATCTTAAATATGCCTGACCCTTCCGGCCTGAGCGATAAATCGCTGTTAAGCGATCCGAATGGGGTATAAAGCCTTCCGTAGGTTACAAAATCATTTATAAAACCTGTAAATGAACCTGTGAATGTTAAAGGTCCCGTTTTATTCAGCATTTCAGGCAAGACAACTGACTTGCCTCCCGGTATTCGTAATTTCTGAAGGTCGGCTGCAGATGTTTTTAAACTGTTAATTTCAAAGAAGATAAAGGTGTTCTTAAAATCAGGAAGGCCCGACAGGCTGAAACTGAAGCTGCATGAGGTCTCACCGGGAGCTTTAATAATCATATTTCTCCCCCTCAGTTCGGCAAGCGGACCGGTTAATTCTCCTTCGAGATCGGCGGTAACAAGGGGGAGCTTACCCGGAGGCATGAAGAAATCGAGTTCGGAAGTATTTATTGAAGATTTATTGAGCCTTATATCAAATCTGACCTGCTCCTCAAAATTCCTGAAGGAAGAATCTGTATCAGCGATAAGCCCGATCATTGGTGCATCAATGAATGAGGAATCGCTCCGGATAACCGCATCTTTGAATATTATTCCTCTTCCCGTTACGGAAACAGCTGCCGACATGCTATTGATTCTGAATCCGCTTCTCTCGAGTGCACTCAGCCTGTCAATCTTTAGTGCAACCGAATCGCCCATTACGGCAAAATCGCTGAACCCGGCATTTATGCCGGAGATCCTCATATAATTGAAGTCAATTCCGCTTTTACCGGGCGTCCTAATCATTTTCTCCAGCCTGAAGGTCCCGTTTTTAATCTCGCCGGAATTAATCGTAATTGAAAAATCTCCTTTTTTCCTGTTACCGTTTCCTCCCGACAGAAAATCAAGATACCACCTAAGGTTCAGAAGCCCTGTGGAATCGGTAATCAGGGCAAAAACAGGGGATGATGCAACAGCCCTCCCAAGTTTTATCCTGCCTCCGGAAAGATCAATTTTATGAATGGAAGCCTGAAAATAAGGTACATACAGTAATGTGTCCTTATTTCTGTCAGCAATCATTATTTCCCTGGCAGAGATCCTGTTAAAGAAATTGAAACTGACTTCACCAATGGAAATAACAGAATTAGTGTTACTTGACAGATACTGAGTAACCTTTTTTGTTATGTAAGTCTGGACAGGCGAAAGGCTCAAAAGCAGCATCAGCAGCAGAACCGGCAGGGCTAGTGTGGCTATTGCAATAAGTATAATGCTTACTGTTTTTTTAATACTTTTGAGCATTGTTTATACGGTGGCAACCAGGTTATAAAAATAATTTAAAAAAACAATTTAAGGAAACTTGAAGAAAGTTACCATACTGGCCGTTGAATCATCGTGCGATGATACATCAGCTTCGGTTGTGAGTGACGGGTATGTTCTTTCGAGCATCATTTCGACTCAGAAAATACATATTCCTTTCGGAGGTGTTGTTCCGGAACTGGCTTCAAGAGCACATATGGCAAATATCATACCGGTTGTTGAAGCAGCCCTGAAGGAATCAGGCACCGGGATGGATGAAATCTCCGCGGTGGCCTTTACAAGAGGGCCAGGACTGATGGGTTCGCTGCTGGTGGGTGTGTCGTTTGCCAAAGGATTCGCCCTTGCCCGGGATATTCCGTTAATTGAAGTAAATCATCTGCAGGCACATGTGCTGGTTCACTTTATAAAAAGAACAGAAAACGGCTCCGGAATACCCGGGTTCCCTTTTCTTTGTCTGCTCGTGTCGGGCGGTCATACCCAGATAATTGTCGCACGCGACTATTTTGACATGGAGGTAATAGGCACAACCATTGATGATGCCGCGGGAGAGGCGTTTGACAAATGCGGGAAGGTGATGGGGCTTCCTTACCCGTCAGGCCCCGTGATCGACAAAATGGCATCGGGAGGAAATCCCGATGCATTCAGGTTCGCAAAACCTTCAGTGGCCAATCTTGATTTCAGTTTCAGCGGACTAAAAACCAGCTTCTTATATTTTCTCAGGGACTCCCTGAAAAATAATCCGTCATTTATAGAAGAGAACAAGCCCGACCTTTGTGCTTCACTGCAGAAATCTATCGTTTCAATTCTGACTGAGAAGATGATAATGGCGGCAGAGAAAACAGGAATAAAAAACATCGGGCTTGCAGGAGGCGTATCGGCCAATTCCGCTTTAAGGGAAATGTTTATCAGAGAGGGAAATAAAAGAGGCTGGAAGGTCTATATTCCGGATATCAGGCTCACAACCGACAACGCGGCAATGATCGGAATAGCAGGATATTACAGATACCTTCGGGGGATTTTTTCTTCCCATGCGGCAGGCCCTTCGGCCAGGTTCGGTTTCTGACACCATTTTCATTCCTGCCTTAAAACTTCTTTCTGTCTAATTAACTTACCTTTATATCATTTCAGGGTGAGTGTTCTGATGTATTTTTATTATATTCGTACAAATATTTTACTATGCATGAACTCAGGATAGAACCCGGGAGACATACTCCCGAAATTGTTCTTAATCCCGAAGGACACATACGGATTAAGGGACGTTCTATCCATGAGAATGCAGAGGAGTTTTTTGAACCGGTTGTGAAATGGGTTAAGGCCTATATCGAAAACCCTGCCGATGTTACGGTTGTTGATATAAAAATAGAGTACTTCAACAGTCCCAGCGCCAGGGCTCTGATCAGAATTCTGCAGAAACTGGTTTATGTGTCGGTCAAAAACAAGAAATTTGTAATCAACTGGTATTATGAGGAGGGAGATGAAGATATTCTGGAGCTCGGGGAATACTTCTCTTCAATACTTTCGGTTCAGTTCAATTTCATAAAATTATAGAACAGATACCCGGGTACAGGGTATTAATAGGCAAGTATCATACTCCTTTCCCTGCCGGAGCCCCTGATCCATATCTTGTTCGGGTAAACGTCAACAATAGCAAAACTGTTCTGATCGGGTGTCTCAACCATGCCTTTGAAGTTATAGAAATGAACCATATTAAGGTTTCCGTAATTGCCGGCATGATTATGACCGCTGAACCAGGCTATTATATTGTCGTATGGCTGCATGATTTCAATTATCTGTCTGTAATTGAGAAGATTATGTTCGTTAACAGGCCAGACAGGGAAATGGCATAGAATGAAGACCTTCTGGTTTTCCCTGATTGAATTGTTAAGCTGATCCTTAAGCCATTCAATCTGTTTTGAGCCTATCCCGCCGTTCCAGTCCATTCCGTTAGGCTCACCTTCTTCCCTTAGTTTTTCAATCATTGTGACCGCCTCTTTGACCTGCTGCCTGCTACCCGGTCCGTATGTACTGACCTCATTGCCGTCGAGAATGATAAACCTGAACGAACCATGCGAAAAGGAGTAGTAACCGGTTTTCCCTGTCAGAAGCGGAAGGACATGCTTCTTTTGTCTTTCGTCAACGGAAAAATCATGATTCCCGGCAACATTGTAAAGTTTAATGCTGTTGCCCTTCAGGACATCGGTCAGGGTGTTGAACGAATCAAACTCCCTGTCGATAAGATCTCCGAGGTTTACAACGAATTCAACCTTCTCCTCTTCGAAAGCCCCGAAAGCCACCCCGAGTTTCTCAAGGGATGATTTGTAAAATCTTGTCCCTGAGGGCTCACAATCACAATATTGTACATCGGCGATTACACCGAACGAGAACAACGGTGTCTGATCCTGGTCAGGACCTGATGAATTTCGGCTGTCTGTACCATTAACGAGAAACGATATAATCATGACGGTGAAGTATGCAATCAGGGATTTCATCAGCAAAATTTGAAAAGCAGGTAAAGATAATTATAAATGTGTTATTGAATGCTTATTACGCATAAGATGGAATCAGCAAAAGGAAATGAATTGGCCCGGATAAACCATCTATTGAAAAAATTTATCCTTCCCCGGGTACCTGAACCTTCGGATGGCAATGTCGACCGGGTAAATAAAATACTTCAGATCTGCTTCAGCACAGACATTATTTCCGGAATCAATAAGCCGGCAGTTTATCTCTGCATACCTCTCATTTCTGCTTACAAGGCTTGCCACAATCCTGACGGCACCTTTTGAGATATAAACAGGCTGATTGTACTTTACGTACATTGAGGAGGTTACACCTGCAGTTCCGGCCTTGACATATATGCACCATGCAGCGGTCTCGTCCATCAGGGTGGCTGTGATCCCACCGTGCAGGACACCCGGATAACCCTGAAATTGAGAGGAAGGAAACCAGAGTGCCTCAACATAGTCATCTCTCTCGGTGAACTCAAGCTTCAGCCCGTTATGGTTTGACGGGCTGCAGCCAAAGCATTTGTTCTGTTCACTGTCGAACGGGTTATTTATTTTTCTTTCCATAGCGGGGGTTACTGGTTGTTTCTTCCAAAAAAGCTTTCAGATGAACATAAGAAATGAAACACAGAACGATTCCAAGCAATATAAAAATGATTAAAATAAGAACCGAAGGGTTCTTTAACCCAGGTATCGGATGTTTGATTCTGTAGATATATCCGAAGACTGACATAAACAAGACCACAAGAGATATTATTATTGAAATAAGTATGGTGGTCTTGTTAAAGAACCGTGTTGTTTTGTAAAAATCGGTTTTGCTGAAGGATGAATATGAAGCCCTTGCAAAGGCGTCAGCTCTCTGCCGGGCCTGCCTGCCCCTGTATTTCTGCCAGTCCTCCATTGCCCTGATAAACTCATTGTCTTCACAGGAAAGCCTGGAAAAGTTTGTAATCAGGAACTCATAGGCTTCCGTCACGGCAATGAACTTGTCAGCAGCATCCTCGCTTTTATTGTGATCGGGATGGTATTCGCTTGCCAGCCTCCGGTACGCCTTTTTAATGTCCTGCAGGGTACAGTCGCGTTTAAGTCCGAGCACATTTAAATAACCGGAAGCTTCCATCAGAAAATCCTCATATCAAGGTGCTAAGTTATATTTTAAACAGAAGAGTTTTTAAAATTCCGGAAAAAATCATACCGGCGAAACCACATAAAAAAAATTGTATGCCTGAGCGCCGGAAATAATATAAAGGAGTGCAGTTGTTAATATCGGGTAAAAAGATACTTTTGCAATCTGGAATTAAACCAGATAAAAATAGCGATATTGGAGTGGCCATCAGTTTATAGTGCTTTTTTTCTGACTTTTCTGGCAGGCATGGCAACGGGAATAGGAGGGTTGGTTGCCTTTTTTGCAAAGCGTACAAAACCATCATTCCTTTCATTTTCCCTTGGTTTCTCAGCCGGGGTTATGATATTTATTTCTTTCACTGAACTGTTACCAGAGGCAGGCAGGATATTCTCATCATCCTATTCCGCAAAAACCTCATCGTGGCTGGCACTGGCATTTCTGGTGGCAGGTTTTGCAGTTACGGCATTAATTGACAAGATGATACCTTCGGTAGATAATCCGCATGAAGCGCGCGATCTGGAACAGATAGCGGAGATGGAAAGCCATGATAACATACCCGCCACTTCCGGCGGCAAAGGGAAAAGATACCGGGGAGGGAGAAATTTTGTCCGGAAAGACCGCCGGCTCATGAGGGTGGGAATTTTTACCGCACTTGCAATCTTCATTCACAATATTCCCGAGGGCATGGCTACATTTATTTCGGGAATTGATAATCTGACTATAGGCATCAGCATAGCTCTGGCGATAGCGATACATAATATCCCTGAAGGAATTGCTGTTTCGGTACCTATATATTTTGCAACGGGTTCCAAAAAGAAGGCTCTCTTGTGGTCTGTGCTTTCAGGCTTTTCCGAGCCGGCCGGCGCCATTATCGGGCTGACAATTATATATTTTATACGCGACAGCGCCCTTCTTGGTTACATTTATGCAATGGTAGCCGGGATTATGATCTATATATCTTTCGATGAGCTTCTTCCGTCGGCGCACCGGTACGGAAGGCATCACACCGCTATTTACGGTCTGCTGACAGGTATGATTGTTATCGGAGCGAGTCTTCTGCTGATTCACTGATCTATTTCACTATTCCTGAGAATCCCATAAAAGCCAGAGCAAGGATGCCGGCAACGAGCAGGGATATGGGAGCTCCCTTCATTCCTTTAGGCACTTCTGCCATATCGAGCTGTTCCCTGATGCCAGCCAGAAGAATAAGAGCAAGACCGAATCCGAGCGCCGTGGCAAAACTGTATACCACACCTTCCAACAGATTAAAATGTTTCTTTATCACCAGCAGTGTAACACCAAGCACTGCACAGTTGGTCGTTATCAGAGGAAGAAATATCCCGAGAGCCTGGTATAACGCCTGACTTACTTTCTTAAGAATGATTTCCACAAGCTGCACGAGCGAAGCGATAACAAGGATATATGTTATCGTTTGCATAAATCCTATTCCCAGGGGAATAAGCAAATATGTATATATAAGGTACGTGACTATTGATGCAAGTACCATAACGAAAGTCACAGCCCCGGTCATGCCGACGGAAGTGCTTATTTTATTCGAAACGCCGAGGAAAGGGCAAACCCCCAGGAACTGTGCAAGGACAATATTATTTACAAGTATTGCTGATATAATGATAAGTAGATATTCCATATTGTGCCTCCTAAGCTTTTCTGATTTTGTTAATTAATGCAATAAGGTATCCGAGGGCGATAAATGCGCCCGGAGCAAGAATAAATACCAGAATGGCATCGCCCTTAATCAGTTTATAATTAAAGATTGAGCCGTTGCCGAGAATTTCACGGATGCTTCCCAGTATGCCGAGTGCCATGGTAAAACCCAGCCCCATCCCGGCTCCGTCGAGCAGCGAGGGGAGCAACCTGTTTTTGCTGGCAAAGGCTTCGGCTCTGGCGAGGACTATGCAGTTTACAACAATCAGAGGTATGAAAATGCCGAGGGTCTCATAAAGGTCGGGAACATAGGCCTGCATGATAAGGTCAACGATGGTGACAAATGAGGCTATCACAACAATATATGAAGGAATTCTAACCTTGTCCGGGATAAACTTTGCAAGCAGCGAGATTGCAACATTTGATGATGTAAGAACGAAAGTAGTGGCGATACCCATACCCAGGCCGTTAATTGCCGATGATGTTGTGGCAAGGGTGGGACAAGTGCCAAGAAGGAGTACCAGTATCGGGTTCTCTTTGAAAAAACCTTTTGTAAAAATCTTCAGATTGCTCATATAAGTCCTCCTTTCTTTAATGTTTTATAAGCCCTGTCAACAGCTTCGCAGAATGCCCTTGATGTTATTGTGGCGGCAGTTATGGCATCAACCTGCCCGCCGTCTTTCTTTACTTTCATTGCAAAGGATGAAGGATCCTTTCCGTTAAACTGAGTCTTAAATACATCTTCCGTCATTTTTGTACCCAGTCCCGGCGTTTCTTTATGTTCGAGAACGTTGGTATTTATTATTGTGCCATCAGGGGAAAATCCGGCCATGATGCCGATATATCCGCTGAACCCGTTCACTGTGTAGGTTCTGACGGCATATCCCACTATTGTACCGCCCGATTTGGCAGGGTATATCTCAAGGCTGTCGCCGTTATCACCGGCCAGCCGGAACATTTCATTGTCGGGGTTATTGTCGAATGGAGGTACCACAGCCTTGATGGCGATTAGTTTCTTGTTAAGCTTTGAAATCTCAATCGGTTTTTTTGTGACTTCATAGACAAAGCCGAGTGCTGTTGCCGCCACAAGGGCAATAAGAGTCAGGGAGAGTACCATGTTCCTGAGTGTCGATTCGGTCTTAGCCATTTTTCACCTCCTTTCCGAACCTTCCGGGTTTTATATAGGCATTCATAAGAGGAACGAATGCATTCATGATCAGTATGGCAAAAGAGACACCCTCGGGGTATGCCCCGAAGATTCTTATAACAACCGTCAAAATGCCTATTCCGGCACCGTATATTAACATTGCTTTCGGAACCATCGGAGAAGTGACGTAATCCGTAGCCATGAAAATAGCACCCAGCATTACGCCTCCTGTAAGCAGATGAAACAGAGGATCTGCATACTGCGAGGGATTAATCAGCCAAAGTATTCCTGTGAAGATGGCTATTGTTACAATTATTGACACAGGAATATGCCATGTTATTATTTTTCTGAAGAGCATATAAATGAGTCCGAGAATTAGTGCGGCGGCGGCCACTTCGCCCATGGAGCCTCCCATGTAGCCGTAGAACAACTGCATATGGTCCGGAACCTGGTTCATCAGTTGGGGAATTGTCTCGCCGTTTCTGAGGCCTTCCTTGATTATTCCAAGAGGCGTTGCGCCGGTAACTGCATCGGCATACCCCGTTTTGAATCCTGAAGGTACCGGCCATGTGGTCATCTGAACGGGGAATGAAATAAGGAGGAAGACTCTTCCCACGAGTGCGGGGTTAAACGGGTTATTGCCCAGGCCTCCGAAGCTCATTTTGCCTATTCCGATCGAAACAAGCGCTCCAAGTATAATTATCAGCACCGGCAGATTGGAAGGAACATTAAATGCCAGAAGCAGTCCGGTTACTACGGCTGAACCGTCTGTAATTGTTACCGGGCCCTTTAAAAGATATTTCTGAATGGCGTATTCGAATACCACGCATGCGGCGACAGATGTGAGTGTCACGATAATTGCACCCAGGCCGAAATAATACACCGAAGCTATCAGTGCCGGGATAAGTGCAATAATGACACCTTTCATCAGTTTGCCTGTGTCATCCTTTGAGTGGATATGAGGTGAAAGGGAAACTTTTAGATAATTGCTCATTTCCTGTTTATTATTTCATGCTTTTTTCACGTTTCATTTTTACCACAGCCGATTTGCCGAGCCTTATATAGTCGAGCAAAGGTCTGTATGCCGGGCATATAAAGCTGCATGAGCCGCACTCGATGCAATCGGTTATCCTGTTCTCACCTGCCTTTTCGTATAACACTTTCTGCGAAAGGGCCATTAACAGGTATGGTTCAAGTCCCATCGGGCAGACAGATATGCATTTGCTGCAGCGGATGCATGGTCCGTATTGTTTTCTTTCGGTCTCGCCCCCGGAAAAAACCACCAGTCCAGACATACCTTTGACTACCGGTACCTGGGTATTACCAATGGCTTTGCCCATCATGGGGCCGCCTGAGATGATCTTTACGGCATTGTCGGGGAGGCCTCCTGCCGCCTCAATCAGGGCCGAAACCGGAGTGCCGATCCTTACCAGGTAATTGCCCGGCCTGGATAATGTCTTTCCGGTAACCGTAACAACCCGTTCCACAAGGGGCTTGTTTTTCTGAACGGCCTCATATACCGCATAGGCTGTACCTGCATTCTGGACGATTACGCCCACATCAAGAGGCAGTTTTCCCGACGGCACTTCTCTGCCTGTTACGGCTTTAATAAGCTGCTTCTCTCCGCCCTGCGGGTATTTTACCTTAAGAGCCTGGACACTTATATCACCGTTCTTTCCGGCAAGCCTCTCCAGCAGGGAAATTGCGTCCTGTTTGTTGTTTTCCACGCCGATAACGGCTTTTTCAACCCCCAGGGCTTTCATAATTATCCTTGTTCCGGTTATTATTTCTTCTCCTTTCTCAAGCATAAGCCGGTGGTCGGAAGTAAGAAACGGTTCGCATTCAACTCCGTTAATAATGAGAAGATCACATTTTTTGCCTGCCGGAACCTTAAGTTTTACGTGTGTGGGGAAAGTTGCGCCTCCGAGACCTACAATCCCCGAGTCGAGGCATTTCTGAACGATCTCTTCAGGGCTCAGCTTTATCTCCTTGACAGGATCTGAGCCGTTAACTATTTCCGGCACCCACTCGTCGCCTTCGACATCTATAAAAATGGCTGTCTGCTTGTACCCGGAAGTATCAGTATGGGAGTCGATTTTCAGGACTTTGCCCGACACTGACGAATGTATGTTGGCCGATATAAAACCCGCCGCCTTTGCAATAAGCTGGCCAGCCAGAACCTTGTCGCCTTTATTAACCACAGGTACGGCAGGGGCTCCGAGGTGCTGGGAAACGGGTATAACCACTGATTTCGGCGGAGGCAGGATCTCGATCTTGCATCCGGCAGTCAGTTTGTTTTCGGGCGGGTGGACGCCGCCGGTGGGAAATGTCTTAAGCATTTTCAGTTGCTTCTTATTTTGTTATTCTTTTTTCTCTTCTTCAACAGTTTCCGCCTTCACCTTTCTGGGAGGGAAGTTAGTTTCTATTATTGCATTGGTGGGGCATTCCACAACACATTTCCTGCAGAAGGTGCATTTGAAAGAATCAATGTAGGCCAGGTTGTCTTTAATTGTAATTGCATCGAACTCGCACACATTGTAACATTTGTTACAGGCGATGCATGCCACCCTGCAGGCTTTGCGTGCCGGTCCTCCCTTGTCGCAGTTGACACACGAAACAAAAATCTTACGGTCTTTTTTCGCTTTTTTCCTGAGCTCAATAATGTCTCTCGGGCAAGCTCTGACACAGGCGCCGCAGGCAACACATTTCTCGTCTATTATCACGGGTAAACCTGTTTTCTCATCCATGTACATGGCATCGAAATTACAGGCTCGTACACAATCGCCATAGCCAAGGCATCCGTAGTGACAGTCGGTTTCGCCTCCGTAAAGATAATGAGCAGCACTGCATTCCTTTACGCCGTCGTAAACCGAAGTGCGCGGCCTGTGCTCATAACTACCCTGGCACCTCACCACTGCCACCAGAGGGTCTGCAGCAACAGCCTCTTTCCCTAGAATTTTTGCCACATCGGTCATCAGCGAAGCACCTCCTACCGGGCAGTTAAGTCCGTCGAGAGTATCTGCTTTTACGAGTGCCTCCGCAAAATTCCTGCAACCTGTGAAACCGCAGCCTCCGCAGTTAGCCCCCGGCAGTGCCTCCTGTATCTGGTCTATCCTGGGGTCTTCGTAAACCTTGAACTTCTGCGAAATGAAATACAGTATCAAGGCTGCAACAAGTCCGACAGAACCGAGGCTGATGACAGTTAACAGAACAGTATGACCCATTTTATCATATTTTATGTACCCTGAAGTTGAATTTTCCTGATATATGTTTCCCTGAGAGATAAAGCCCCAGGTAATATATTCCTGTTACCCCGACGGCGACAAGGGCGGCTGTGACCTCACCGGCTGAAAGGCCGGTAAGAATGAAAAGCACGGCAAGAAGGATCAGTAACGGTAGCAGGTAACCCAGAAAGAGTGCCAGGTATCCCTGTGATTTGCTTATTGATACTTCAACCCGGTCACCCGACCGGAGTTCATGGTTACCCTTCACTTCCATAATTCTCTCCTCCGACGAAGTGGCAGTGCAGTAACCTGCGGCATGGCAGCCTGCGCATGCGCTGTTCTGTTCGAACCGCACTTTCACGGCATCAGGACCGGCAGAAACGACAATACCTGTGTGCTTTATTTCTTCCACAACCGTAATGAAAAAAAACGGAAATATGAAAGCGCAAATTTATTATTCCCGTATAAATAGCACCTGTTTTTTATCATTTTTTTATTATCTGTTAAATGAACAGGTGATGTTAAAAATCATTAAAGATAAATTTCATGAAGCATAACCCGTTGAAAATATGTAGAAATGATAGCATGCTAAAGATAAAATGCATCAATATTGTCAGCTGATATTGCTCCATGAATATTTTCGGGCAAAGATCCTGTTGAGTTCGTTTCGGAGGACGCTGTTTTTTTCATCAGTAAGCGTCGGATCTTTTTCAAGGACTGAGGCAGCCACTCTGCGGGCATATTCTATCAGCTGGCCGTCGCGTGCCAGGTCGCTTATTTTGAGGTCGAAGGCAATTCCGCTTTGCTGTGTACCCTCAAGGTCTCCCGGTCCTCTCAGGGTGAGGTCCGCTTCGGCAATTTCGAAGCCGTTGTTTGTAGAAACCATTGTTCCGATCCGAACGGAAGCTTCTTTTGAGATTTTAGCCGGACTCATAAGGATGCAATATGACTGGCCGGCCCCTCTTCCGACCCTGCCTCTTAACTGATGAAGCTGGGAAAGGCCGAAACGTTCGGCACTCTCGATCAGCATCACCGTGGCATTGGGAATGTCGACCCCGACCTCTATTACCGTTGTTGCAACCATTATCTGCGCCTGCCGGTCCCTGAAAAGCTTCATGGAGACTTCCTTGTTGGCAGGAGTCATCTTGCCGTGCAGCACGCTAATGCAGTAATCGGGAGGCGGGAAAACAGATGTTAATATGTCAAGCCCTTCTTCAAGGTTGCGGTAATCAAGTTTCCCGGATTCCTCTATCAGCGGGTAGACAATATAAACCTGCCTGCCTTCGGCAATCTGTTTTCTAATAAATCCGTAAACCTTGTTTCTTTCATTATCCGTAAAGTGCATTGTCTTCACCGGCAGGCGGCCCGGCGGCATTTCGTCAATAACGGAAACATCAAGATCTCCGTAAAGCGTCATGGCAAGGGTTCTCGGTATGGGCGTTGCAGTCATCACAAGTACATGCGGCGGCTGTGCGCTCTTTTCCCACAGTTTCGCCCTCTGGGCCACTCCGAACCTGTGCTGCTCATCTATCACAGCAAGTCCCAGCCGGCTGAACCGTACGCTCTCCTCTATAAGGGCATGGGTGCCGATAAGTATTACAGGCTTTTCGCCTTCGAGCGTTTCCGCTATTCTCTTTCTTTCAGTACTCTTTGTGGAGCCTGTCAGCAGCAGAACCTCTATGCCGATACCTTCTGTAAAAGCAGTCACCGACCTGAAATGCTGATATGCAAGGATTTCGGTCGGCGTCATAATGCACGACTGAAACCCGTTATCGGCGGCAATAAGCATGGCCATCAGGGCGACCATCGTCTTGCCGCTTCCCACATCACCCTGCAGCAGGCGGTTCATCTGCCGGCCCGACCCCAGGTCCTTCCTGATTTCCTTTATCACCCTCTTCTGGGCATTTGTAAGTTCAAAGGGGAGCTTATTGTAATAGAATCTGTTAAACAGATCGCCCACCCTGCTGAAAACGAAGCCCTTAACATGAGTGTCGCGGTGTGACTTATACCTCAGGAGATTTAGCTGGATATAGAAGAGTTCTTCAAATTTCAGCCGGTAACGTGCCTTTTCGAGAACATCATGCCGTGACGGAAAATGCGCCTCAAAAAGAGCATCATGCAGACTCATCAGGTGATACTTCTGAATCAGCCAGGCGGGTAGGGTTTCTGGAACTTTGAAATTCATCATTTTAAACAGATTTCCTGTTATCCTGCTGATGAATTTTGAAGTAATGAAATGGTTCTTAAGTTTCTCGGTAGTGCTGTACTGGGCCTGGAAGGCAGATACAATCCGTTCTTCCCTTTTTTCGGCAGATTCAATCTCGGGATGAATAATATTAATTTTTCCTGAGAAGAGCCCGGGTTTTCCGAAAATGATATACTCCCTGCCCGCGGGGTATGTATCGGGTATCCATTTTATTCCCCTGAACCATGTCAGTCTTATTCGCCCCGTCTCATCCTCAAAATCGGCCGAAAGCCTCTTCCCCGGCCCCCTGCCTTCGGAATGGTATGCCACTATCCTTCCCTGTAGCTGCACATTCGGCATCTCAGGTTCGAGCTCATTTATTTTGTAAAACTTTGTCCTGTCTTCATACCGGTAAGGGAAATAATACAGCAGGTCCCTGTAACATCTGATCCCGGCTTCTTCAGCCAGAAGCTCTGCCCTCTTTGGTCCAACCCCCTGCAGGAATTTTATTTCCGTATCAAAAAAATTTTGCATGCCGTCGTATTTGGCGGAGAATTAAATGAGATTCGAAAATAACTATTTTTGCAAACCTTACACAACCGGGTCTTTATGATGTTAATAAATCTTCATTCCGCGGCCAGGTACCTGGTATATAAACTCTTCTCGCGACACAGAAGGGGTTTTGGCATTCACAGCCCGTTTGTCTTTGACATTGTAACAAGGGTCTTCAGGAATAAAATCGATCCCAGTATTGTCTGTAGGATAGAAAATATAAGAAAAAGGATGCTTTCCGACAAAAGTAAGGTAAATGTGACAGATTACGGGGCAGGAGGAAACAGAAACAGTCTGAGGAAAATCTCGGAGATTGCCGGAAAGTCATCCCTGCCTGAAAAATATTGCCGGATTATTGCATCGCTTGCCGGTGAATACGGACATGGGTCAATAGTCGAACTCGGTACCTGCCTGGGGATAAGCACACTTTATCTTTCGTTCGGTTCTCCGTCATCAACCATCCATACAGCTGAGGGGTGCCCTGAACTTGCAGGGTACGCGGCGGAAAACTTCCGGACGGCCGGGAGGGAAAATATCAGGGTTTACAATAAAAAGTTTGATGATTTTATTGATGATGTGGAAAAGGAAGGACTGAGACCGGGAATGGTTTTTATTGACGGGGACCACCGCCCGGAGTCACTTCTGCGATATTATAATAAAATCAGAAAGTGCTGCAGGGAAGATGGGGTTATCGTTATTGATGACATTCATGCAGATGCAGGAATGTCCAGCGCCTGGGAAGAAATAAAAAATTCGGAAACAGTAAATGTGACTATCGACATTAACAGAATGGGAATAGTTTTTTTAAGGGGAGGAATCGCAGGAAGGGATTATATAATACGGTATTAACAAAAATTAATATAAATAAATTCTACAATTGATTATTTTAGTCTAATTTCGAACCTTTTAACAGAGCAATTTATGAACGATAAAGTTATTGAATTACAAGACATTGTTAAGAATTACCAGATAGGTACAGTAATTGTGAGGGCACTTCGTTCCGTTTCACTTACCATAAAAAGAAATGAATATGTCGCCATTATGGGACCTTCGGGTTCCGGGAAATCAACACTTATGAACCTCATCGGGGCACTCGATACTCCCACCAGCGGAAGCTACTTTCTGAACAACACGGATGTGAGTAAGATGGCAGATGACCGCCTTGCGGAAATACGAAACAAGGAGATCGGATTTGTGTTTCAGACATTCAACCTGCTGCCGCGTTATACCGCCCTGGAGAATGTAACGCTGCCACTTATCTATGCAGGCGTACCCAAAGCTGAACGGGAACAGAGAGCAATTGATGTACTTAAGCAGGTTGGTCTTGCCGACCGCATGGATCACAAACCAAACGAGCTTTCGGGAGGGCAGAGGCAGAGAGTGGCAATCGCCAGGGCACTGGTAAATAAACCATCGATAATTCTGGCCGATGAGCCTACAGGAAACCTCGACAGCAAGACCTCGGTGGATATTATGGGACTGCTCGATGAGATTCATGGCAAGGGAAATACCGTAATAGTCGTAACCCACGAGGAAGATATTGCCAAACATGCTGCAAGAATTGTTAGACTGCTCGATGGAATGATTTCCTCAGATGTTCCAAACGAAAAGTATGTAAAGGCCTGAAGAGCCGGAATCTTTCTGTAAATTTGCCTGTTAATTAAATCAGACAGGCTATGAAAATCTATACCCGCACAGGCGATGACGGGACTACCTCGATCAGAGGGGGAAGACGCATTGCAAAATACCATGTTAAGCTTGAGGCCTACGGCACTGTTGATGAACTTATTGCATGGATAGGCCTGTTGCGTGGCTGCGATGAAAACCGTAAAAGAAAAAAATTCCTCGTTTATGTCCAGGAACAGCTTATGTCGGCAGCTGCTGCTCTGGCACACGATTACGGTAACAGCGACATCAAACCCGTTTTGCCCGATCCGGAATGCATAAGGCGGGTGGAGGAGGAGATTGATTCATTGGAAAGCAATCTGCCACCACTAAATTCATTCATCCTGCCGGGAGGGAGTCATTGCGGATCTTTCAGCCAGATTGCCAGATGCGTATGCAGAAGAGCCGAAAGGCAAGTCCTCAGGCTGGGTACCGAGGAAGAAGTGCCTGCAATCATCACAGGTTTTCTCAACCGGCTTTCAGATTACCTTTTTGTGCTGGCGAGAGAGCTTGATAAAGAGGCTGGTAATGAGGAGATTAAGTGGAAAATATAAAGCTGGTTGAACACCCCCGGGGGTTTGTTGGTTTATATAAAATAATTTTTATATTTGCGAACCTTTAACGATTAACTAAGAATTTTTTAGTTATGTACTGGACACTTGAACTTGCATCAAAACTGGAGGATGCTCCATGGCCCGCAACAAAGGATGAGCTTATTGACTATGCCATCAGGTCAGGTGCTCCACTTGAAGTGATTGAGAATCTGCAGGAAATCGAGGACGAAGGAGATATCTATGAAAGCATTGAGGATATCTGGCCCGATTATCCGAGCAAGGATGATTTCTTCTTTAATGAGGATGAGTACTGAAAAACGGGGCCGGGTTAAGGCCCTTTTTTATTTCTGTATATTTTCCTGAATCACATTCAGAATACCCGTCGCACCGGGATATTTAAGGAAAACGTCCGATTTCTTCTTTGGCCTTATATCATCATACCAGGCAAATCCTTTCAACCTGAGTTCCTGAGGAGGGTCCTTACCGGGCGGATCGAGCCTTCCTTCCGGGTTCTGATGTTCAATTATTTCCTTAATCTTTCCCTCCTCAACAAGGATTTCAACCGATGAACTCCTGGCATGGTTGACACCGAGCAGTTCATCATTGTCGACCATAAAATAAATTGTTTCGCCGTTACCCTCTATCAATATCCGGTAAAGCTTGTTGTTTTCAAAATACCCGGTAAGTTTTCTCCCTTTTATCTGGTTATATCTCAGGGAGTCTACCTGTCCGGCCACAAATACATTATTGTATAGTTCGAGCCTGTCGGTCTTCCGGTTTTTGGAAAATATTGCCATCGAATCGGCCGTAAGCTGATTTTCTTCAGACCACAGGACGGGGAAATAGTACAGCCTTATTACCGAATCCTGAAACGAATAGGAAAGAGAGTCGCATCTTGCCTGAAGGTCAGTGCTGTATACACGGCAACCGTGAAAAGCTCTCATAAGCCTGAACTCAGTGGTATCCGTTAATGACTGCAAAGTCACCATTGTAATCGTATCGGCGTGGAGATAGAGAGAATCATTTTCGGAGAACTGGGTAAACAATGCCCGTCCTGTCACAAGAAACCGTTCAGGTTCTTTGTAATACCATGCATATTCACCTTCGGCCATCACGCTGTTCACAGTATCGGTAATGGAGATATTTCTGAAGGCCTCCCCGAACCCTTTTTTCCTGTCGTAGAACAGGGAATCACCCCTGATAACCTGTTTCCTGTTATCTATTAATGCATTCTGCCAGATTGATGATATGTCGTTCCTTGTGTCGTACCAGCCCTTTTCGCAATACAGATAAAGACTGTCGCCCTCAATAACCGAAGGTCCTTTAAAGAATGCCGTTTCGGTTTCGGTATTGTACTCGAGTGTGTCGGCCTTCAGAGTGTAGTCGGGATTATTTATCCTGACGCTGTCCTTGAAATGGAAACGTTTCTCTTTCGAATAATAGATGCCGGTTTTGCTGAAAAGTTCATTTTTCCCGTTGATAATTCTGCCGGTATAAGGATAACTGGCAACCCTTGTATTGACGTCGTAATTGACCAATGCCGTAAAAAGCTTCGATTCCTTGTCGGAAAGTTCAACATTTCCTTCCATTATTCCCTTTTCCTCGTTGCCGTCGTAGAAAAGGTAATTTCCCGAAATGCTTATAGTGTCGGCCTGGTTGATTTTAACGTTTCCGTAGGCTTTTACCTGGTTCAGCTCCTGGTAAAGATAAGCGCTGTCGCAGGTCATAAGAATCTGGTTGTGCCTGAGAGCCACGTTTCCTATAAGGCGCTGAAGATCTTTATTCAGATGCTTGTCAATAATAAGTTCATCGCAGTAAATGAGTTCAATTTTCTTTCTCTGCCTGGATTGCTGTTCCTGTGAAACAATAAAGAAAGATCCTCCGCTGATCAGCAGGAGGATCATGGTAATGAAGTATTTAGTCTTTTTTCGTACCGCGGAATACCGGTTTCCTATTGAATCCATTTCGGGTTGGAAAAGGGGCATGATTTGAACTCGTCGCTGATACGGATATAGGTCACATCAATCTTTTTGTTGATCCAATCCCTGTATGTTTTAATTCGTTTCTCGGCCAGTGTTGCGTTGTACAGGGCCTGGTAATCATCCTTCAGATCAGCCACGTGTGCAGGTATTTGTTTGTCGAGCCTTACAATTCTGAAGACTATATTTCCGTTTTCATCCACTGTTTTGAACGGATCTGAGATTTCGCCGGGTTTCATTTCCCTCACAACCGAGTAGGTTGCCTGGTCGAGTTCCTCGAGGGCGAAAAGGCTGGTTCTGGCAGAGGGGTCGTTTTTAACCAGTTTGCCTCCGTTTATGCGACTGTCCTTATGATTTGAGAACATCATGGCGGCTTTCTCGAATTTTAAACTGTCGCTGCGGATTTTGCCTGCAATGCTGTCGAGACGCGCCAGGGCTGTAATTTCCTGTTCGGGTTTTACCTTTGGTCTGATGAGAATATGGCGTGTATTTACCATATCGCCCATTCTGTCGATAAGCTGTATTATATGAAATCCGTATTTTGTTTCAACAATCCTCGAAACGTTGTTTTTGTTCAGCGAGAATGCCACATCAGCGTACGGTTTTTCGAGCTCGCCCCTGGTAACGTATCCTATTTCGCCTCCTCTCTTTGCCGATTCGGTATCTTCAGAATAGATAACCGCGAGAGCCGCGAAACTTTTTCCTGCAAGTATCTGTGCACGGTAATCGAGAAGTTTCTGCCTTGCCTCAGCCTTATTTTGCTCAATGCCGGGAGGATCGAGCTGTATAATGCTTATTTCAACCATCGCCGGTATTGCCGGCAGGCTGTCTTTGGGAATTTTTGAATAGAACCTTTTAACCTCTTCGGGAGAGACTTTTATATCTTGTGCGATATTGCTCTGCACCTCTTCGATAATTTTCTGATTTTTAAGATTTTTTCTGAGATCAGCCCTGATCTCGGTTATACTTTTCCTGAAATGGTCTTCAAGAGCCTTCTCAGAACCGGCAATGGTTATATATTTGTTCATCTGCATGTTGAGATAGCCGTCGACCGATTCATTTGATACTTCGATACTGTCGAGCCTGGCCTGATCGAGAAAAAGTTTTGCAACAAGCTGTTCTTCGAAATAAGAGCATCTTAATTTCTCCACCGGCGTTTTGTCGCCTGAAAAGAGCTGCTGGGCGATCATATTTTCAATATCGGAAAGAAAAATAACTTCATTACCAACAATTCCGGCAACCGACTCAACAAGCCTCTGAGCTTTCAACGTGCCGGATATAACAGTTGCTGAGACAACAACCAGTATTATTCTCACTATAATTCCCTTTTTCATATCAGTTGTATACCTTAAACAGATTTGCTTTAACTGCCTCTTCATATATTCCGTTTTCGAGCGATTTCAGAAAATCGAACCGCCTGTTGTTAAGTATGATGCTTTTAATGTCTTCTTTTACGTATTCATAAGGGGCAATGGCCTGGCTGAGGCGATAGTCTCTTATTGCCACAAAATAAAGGTAGGAGGTATCGCGGGTTTCAAAAAATGTATAGCGTCTCAGAAAATCATCGGGCTTTATAACTTCTTCGGGAAGTTCCACCGCGACCTTGTCGAATGAGATCCATTCCTCGCCGAAATCGTCGTACTTTTCCGCGAACTGGTAGCAATAGGTTTCGAGCTGCTGCAAATCCTTCGGATCGGCAGAAGAGTACCATTGTCTGATGCTGTTGTTATTTGGAGCATGCACCGGAACCTTAATGAAAAGAGCCTTGACAATGCTTGAATTGAGCCTGAACTGCTCCTGATTTACGGCGTAATAGTTTTCCATTTCGGTATCTGATACCACTGTATCCATTTTCTCAATTATCAACTGGCGCTGATAGTTGTAGATATAGAGGTCTGTTCTCATTTCCTGGAGCTGTTTTTCAATATCGCTCCTTGTTGCAGGGGCTATGTTTTCAGAGGCTTTAATATACATAAGTTCGCGCCTTGCCCAGCTATTGATGTAGTTGTTTATGGCGGCTATGCTGTCTTCCCTGCTGTTTGCACTCCTGTAAATAACCGGTATCTGGTCGTAAAAGAGAATCTTCTCGCCGGCCCGCGCAACAGGTATCCTGTCTGTGTTCTGGTTTTTTCTGCTGCATGATATGCAGGTCAGAAAAAGAAACGGGATGAGAATCAGGAACGCATTTAAGTTTCTATACATCTGACAGCATTTTTTTTATTTCCGAAAGGACAGCATTATCAGTTTTAACGGTGAATGCTGCCCTTAATTGTTCAATCCACTCCTTTTCGAGCCACTCCTGGTAAAGTGGAATAAGCTCATCTTTAACTTCTTCAAAGGGTAATGGCTCTTTTTCGGGTATATCTTTAATATCAACAACTGCAGGATATCCGCCTGCATAAAATTTTGTTATCCCTTTTTCAGGTTTTAAATCTGCAGGAAGCCTCGGATCGGAAGCCGGGAAAGTGCCTCTGATCACCTTCAGGAGGGTATCATTTGCGGGCGAAACACTTTTCAGCAACCTTTTTTCCATGTCGGGGGCATTCCTGTATTTCATGAACTCTTTATAGAATTTCTTTTCCATGCCCCGCTGCTCCAGAATACATATTGTACCTTCATAAAATTGTTGCCCGGGGTATTCTTTTTTATGGCGCTCATAATACTGCTTCAGCCCTGCTGTATCTTCCGCAGCCCTGTTCCATACTTTATCCTGCGAAATGTCGAACAGGAGAATGCCGTCATGGAACTCCTTCATCAGAAGCCTGAATTCAGGATATTTTGATTCAAGCACTCTGTTTTCGTAATTCAGGATGTGGTCCGAAACATATAAGTCAAGCATTCTTTGCAGGTATGCTGCCGGCTCTTCACTTATCGACTCTGCAGCTTTGCTCTCTATGAATTTTGCAAATTCGGCAGAAGTGATTGATTGTCCTGCATAGGTACACAATGGACCGGGAGGGATGCTGTTTTTGTCAAATTTATTATACCCCTTGATTATAAGAGTGTCGGTATTTTCCACGAACCAGTTCATGGCCCTTTCGTTAAGCCTGTAGTTATATTCTTTCTTAAGCTTTCTGACAAGAGATCTCTCCGCTTCGGCTTGAAGCCATGATCCGCTTATTCTCTCCTCAAGGGTGCCTCTGGCTTCTTCCCATGAAGGCGGAGGTTTTACTTCAAGTCTTTTGATGATATGCCAGCCATATATTGTTCTTACAGGGGCTGTGAAATCGCCGTCAGCCTTCAGTGAAAAAGCAGCTTCTGCAAAGTCGGTGGATATTTCCCCGGCGCCGAACCAGTTAAGTTCTCCGCCCCTCAGTGCGGATTCCCTGTGGTCCGAGTATTTCTTTGCCAGGTCGCTGAAGGATTCACCTGCCAGAAGTTTCCTGTAAACTGATTTTATCGTGTCTTCCGCCGCTTTGTCAACTGAAGGGTCAGAATTGGAAGGAACAGATCTCATGATATGAGCAACCCTGATTTTTCCTCTTGATGGTCTTATGTCGGATACCATTATCAGGTGATATCCGTAGGGTGTTCTTACCGGTTCGGATATCTCACCTTTCTTCATTCTGTAGGCTGCATCCTCGAAGGGAGTTATCATCTGGAATGCGGTAAAATAACCAAGATGACCGCCGTTAAGTCTCACGGAAGGGTCGTCAGAAACGCTTCTTGCAACCTTGTCGAATGGTTCACCCCCCGCGATACGGGCTTTAATTTCAAGTGTTTTGGTCCATGCTGCCAGTGTATCTTCCGGTTTGCTCCCGGGTGGGCATGCGACCAGAATATGCCAGGCGTCAATCTCCGTCATAAGCCTCTGGTAAGCCTGCCGGAGTATCTTTTCCTTTACATCTTTATCGCTTAGGTAGTTTGCGGAGATTTGATTTCTGTATCCGCTGAGTTCATCCCTGAAACTCTTTGTCGTATCATAACCCTTCGATACGGCATCGGCTACCTTCAGCTTGAAGACAATATACTGGTCGAGGTAATTTTCAAATTCCTTAAGATTAAAAGTGTCGCTGCTTTTGCGGTACATTCTGATGAATTCGGCTGCTGTAATGGTATCTCCTGCCACCGTCATAAGCACTTTTCTTCCGATGTCCTGCGATGAGAGCAGGTCAGGGAGGAGAGAAAGGACCAATATGACCGGCAGGTGCCTCATCTGTGATTCTCAGGGCAGGTTACTCAAATGATTTCCTGCTGTAATTGGGAGCTTCGCGGGTAATAGTAACATCGTGAGGATGGCTCTCCACGATACCTGCCCCGGTTATGCGGACAAATTTTGCCTCTTTCTTGAGGGTTTCAATATCGGGTGTGCCGAGATAGCCCATACCTGCCCTGAGGCCTCCTATCATCTGGAAGATCACCTCCGAAAGAGAGCCTTTGTAGGGTACCCGGGCTTCGATGCCTTCCGGCACAAGCTTTTTGATGTCGTCTTCAACATCCTGGAAGTACCTGTCCTTCGAGCCCTGGTTCATGGCTTCCACTGAACCCATTCCCCTGTAAGTTTTGAATTTTCTGCCGTTGTAGATGATGGTTTCGCCCGGCGACTCCTCTACGCCTGCAAATAGAGAACCTGCCATGATGGAGTCTGCGCCGGCGGCAATGGCTTTTATGATATCTCCCGAATACCTCACTCCTCCGTCGGCAATAACCGGTACTCCTGATCCCTGTATAGCTTTGGCTACGTTATACACGGCTGACAACTGAGGTATCCCGACGCCTGCTATTATGCGTGTTGTGCATATTGATCCCGGCCCGATGCCCACCTTAACCCCGTCGGCCCCTTCACTTACCAGTCTCTTGGCAGCTTCGGGGGTTCCTATATTTCCGGCAACAACTTCTATGGTTCCGTATTTCTTTTTTATCTCCCTCAGAATGTTAATTACGTTTCTTGTATGCCCGTGGGCGGTGTCAATTACCAGCGCATCGACTCCTGCATTAATGAGTGCATCGGCCCTTTCAATAGTATCGGCTGCAATACCCACTGCTCCGGCAACCCTCAGCCTCCCTTTCTCATCCTTGCAGGCACTCGGTCTGTCCTTGGTTTTGGTTATATCCTTGTATGTGATAAGACCTATAAGTTTGTTATTCTCGTCAACGACAGGCAGTTTTTCAATCTTATGCTTCTGGAGGATTCTAGCGGCTTCCTCAAGGTTAACCTGGTTGTCGCTGGTGATGAGATCTGTGGTCATCACTTCCGAAATCTTCCTTGAGGAATTGTTTTCAAAACGAAGGTCGCGGTTGGTGACAATACCTTTCAGTATCCCGTTGCGGTCGGTGACAGGTATGCCCCCTATCTTGTATTCCCTCATCAGGTTCAGTGCCTCTGCAACGGTGGCGTCAGGGTTTATGGTAACGGGTTCAAGAATCATTACGCTTTCAGCCCGTTTAACCTTCCTTACCTGCGAGGCCTGCTTGTCGATCGACATGTTTTTGTGAATAACCCCGATGCCCCCTTCGCGGGCAATGGCGATTGCCATTTCAGCCTCGGTAACGGTATCCATCGCTGCCGAAACAACCGGCGTGTTAAGCCTTATCCTTCTTGAAAACATCGTGCTTATATCCACTTCGCGGGGCAGCACCTCGGAATAGGCCGGGATCAGAAGTACATCATCAAAGGTTAGTCCTTCAAACAGTATTTTATCTTTTATAAACGACATGGCTGACTCTTTTCGGTTTGCGGCGCAAATTACAAAAAAAATAGCTACAGGGGAAAAAGAGCCGGTATTTTGTTAATGTTAAAAAATTGGATTACAGTTATTATTTTTGTATATTAAGTATGATTTCCGGAACAGTTCTTTTTTGATACACTTATCTTTTTTATCTGTCTGATCTGATGGAACTTGAACAATGCAGAAAAATCCTTACCAGATACTGGGGCTTTACCTCCTTCAGGCCTTTGCAGGAAGAGATTATAAGGTCGGTGACAGAGGGTAAAGACACACTGGGCCTCATGCCCACAGGCGGAGGAAAGTCGCTCACATTCCAGGTACCGGGCATCGCCCTCGACGGCATATGTCTTGTGATAACCCCTCTTATTGCCTTGATGAAAGAGCAGGTGGCAAAACTGAACAGCATGGAAATCAAGACACTGATGATCCATTCTGGCCTTACAAGGGAGGAGATTGAAATTACACTCGACAACTGCATATACGGTGATTATAAATTTCTTTACATGTCGCCTGAAAGGATAACAACCCCTCTGTTCCGGAGTAAGGCTCCCCGGCTGAACGTCTCCCTCGTTGCCGTGGATGAGGCGCACTGTATTTCACAATGGGGATATGATTTCAGACCCTCATACCTGAGAATTCCGGAGCTTCGTGATCTCCTTCAGTCGAATCCGCCATTTCTTGCTCTCACCGCATCTGCTACAGAAAAAGTAGCCGACGACATAATGGACAAGCTCGCGTTCAGGCAGAGAAATGTACTGAAGACAAGCTTTGAGCGAAAAAATATTTCTTATCTCGTGCGAAAAGTTGAGGACAAAGGTACTTACCTTGTCAGTACACTTGGAAATATAAATGGTACAGGAATCGTATATGTAAGAAGCAGGAAGAAATCGCGCGAGGTGGCCGAACTGATATCGGGCAAAGGCTTCAGCGCCGATTTTTACCATGCCGGACTGGTCCAGGAAACCCGCGACAAAAAACAGAAAGCATGGATGGAAGGAAAAACAAAAATAATCGTGGCCACAAATGCTTTCGGAATGGGGATCGATAAACCTGATGTCAGATTCGTCATTCACTGGGACATACCCGATTCAATAGAATCTTATTTCCAGGAGACGGGAAGGGCAGGACGTGACGGAAAGCAGTCGTGGGCGGTTCTCCTTTATACCGAAGCCGACAAAAACCGGCTCATGCAGAGCGTGGCTCATAAGTTTCCCCCCGTGGAAAAAATAAAGGATGTCTATGAACTTCTCTGCAATCACCTCCAGATGCCGGTAGGCTCAGGAAAAGATACCGTCCATGATTTCAATATGCAGGAATTCGTCGCAAAATACCGCCTGCCGGTTATTGATACCTATAACAGCCTGCTGTTCCTGCAGAGGGAGGGATACCTCGAATTTACCGAAGAAATAAATAACCCGTCGCGGGTCCACTTCATCGTTGGACGCGATGACCTGTATAAATTCCAGGTAGCCAATGAAGCCTACGATAAATTCATTAAACTGCTGCTGCGCTCATATAGCGGAATGTTTACCGAATACGTGGTTATTAACGAAGATTCGCTCGCTGCCAGGGCAGGCGTTACACGGGATGCCATTTACCAGTTCCTCGTAAAGCTGTCGGCCCTGAACATCATTCATTATATACCGGGGAAAAAGACTCCCCTGATAATCTTTACCGCAGAGCGGCTTGAAAGAAAATCACTCTATATCTCGCCTGAAAACTATCTTCATGTTAAGGAGAAATATATCAGCCGGCTCGACAAAATGATCGAATATGCCGAAACTGATACAAAGTGCCGGTCGGTCATGCTGCTCGGTTATTTCGGTGAGGAGGCCGAAAGGTGCGGCAACTGCGATGTATGCAGAAAAAGAAATGAACTGGAACTGAGTGAATATGAGTTCGACCTGATTCTGAAGGCAATTAAGGAGATACTTTCAAAAGAAAACCCCGACGCCGGAAGCCTGGCGGAAAAAACCGGTTATCCTCCCGAAAAGGCCGTAAGGGTTATCCGGTGGCTCCTCGATCATAAAAAAATAGTCCCCGACGAGAATATGAGACTCCGCTGGGCAGTTAAAGAATAAATTTGCATAATTTTGCCATCTGAATTTCAGGAAATGACAAAATCACCAGACCCCCTTTTTTCAGGTTCTGTTGTCGAATTCGTGGCTTCTGCAAACGAATTCTGCAAATACACCGAACGAAACGGGGAAATTGAGGGAATAGAACTGCTTAAGATCTACCAGCGTCTGCTGCCCTTCATCTATCTGAAGGCTTCGCTTCTGCCCGAACTTGAACCTGTTTTCGGGGAGGGAAATGAAAAATTCGTAAGGGAGGAGGACTGGAATAAAATACATGATGAACTTAAGGCAAAGCTCGGCACTGCCGACAGCTACCTGGAGGTGTTCGACGAAAGAATGCATGATTCCGACACTCCTGTCGTTGCCAGCCTTGCTGAAAATATTGCAGATATATACCAGGACCTGAAAGACTTCCTGATACTGTACCAGACCGGAACCAACGAGATAATGAATGATGCCGTCTGGGAATGCAGAATGAATTTTGAGAACTACTGGGGACAGAAACTGCTTAACTCCCTCAGAGCCATTCACAGACTTATATATTCGGGCGAGGAGATCGGACTGGAACCTGAGAAACCGGGCAGCGAGGATGAAGAAAAATACCGCGAAAGCTGGATACTGAGCAGGAGACAGAAAGATTACAGAAAAGATGGAAAGTAGAAGATTTTTGCCCGAAATATCAAAGGAAGATCTTGGAAATTACAGGGTGGAAGCCTTTAACGGGAGGATCTGTGTTATTGACAGCCTGAAGAACATGGATCATGCCATGGCTCTGATCAGAAACACACGGCTGCTCGGTTTCGACACCGAAACAAAGCCTTCCTTCAGAAAAGGCAAAAGAAACAAAGTGGCACTCTTACAACTCGCTTTCGACAATACCGCCCTGTTGTTCAGAATTAACAGAATAGGCTTGCCCGATCCGCTTATCGGCGTGCTTTCCGACCCCGGAATAATAAAGGCGGGCGTCGCCGTGCACGACGATATCAGAATACTTCAGAATATAAGGAATTTTAACCCGGCGGGATTTGTCGATCTTCAGAAAATGGCAAAAGAACACGGCATCGAAAGCATGAGCCTGAAGAAACTGTCGGCCATAGTGCTGGGCTTCAGAATCTCAAAGAGCCAGCAGGTAACCGACTGGAACGCTGATGTTCTTACCGAAGCACAGATGAAATACGCTTCAACCGATGCATGGGTCAGCTATGAAATCTACAGGAAACTTAACTCCGCACAGCAAAAAGCCTTCTAAAATATTCTCCGTGGAAACCGTAAAAATAGTACTTAAATCAGGGAAAGACCAGCCGGTGAAAAGATTCCATCCGTGGATCTTCTCGGGAGCCATAAAAAAAATATACGGTAACCCGGCCGACGGAGATATCGTGGACGTATATGACAATAAGGATACTTTCCTTGGCACTGGCCATTACCAGCCGGGTTCAATAGCCGTCCGCATTCTCTCGTTCGAAAAAGTGGTCCCGGATAAGGAGTTCTTTAAATCAAAAATTGCATCTGCAATTGAATACCGCAGAAACCTCGGCTTCTTCAGCGATCACTCAACAAACGCCTTCAGGCTTGTCCATGCCGAGGGCGATAACCTGCCCGGACTTATTGCCGATTTCTACGACGGACTCGTGGTGCTGCAGATGCATTCGGCAGGAATGTTCAGAATGAGAAACGAAATAACGCAGGCCATCCTGGAATTGTTGCCGTCTGAAGTAAGGGCCGTGTACGACAAAAGCGAAACAACAGTCCCCTTTAAATCCGGAATAGTTACCGTAAATGAATTTCTCGCCGGAGAGGCCGGCACACCGGTGATAAAGGAAAACGGATACCGGTTCAGGGTCGATTTTGCCGCCGGACAGAAAACCGGGTTTTTTCTCGACCAGCGCGATAACAGAATGCTGCTTGGCAAATATTCCGCGGGCCGGAAGGTCCTGAACCTTTTCGGTTATACGGGAGGTTTCTCGGTTTATGCAATGAGCAATGCGGAACTGGTGCATACTGTCGACAGCTCAGGACCGGCAACCGATATGGCTGATGAGAATGTTAAACTGAATTACGGGGACGACGAGAGACATAAATCGTTCCGTGAAGACGCATTCGGTTTCCTCGAAGGATGCAGGGATAAATATGACCTTATTATTCTTGATCCCCCGGCCTTCGCAAAACATAACGATGTCCTTGCAAATGCACTGCAGGGTTACAAAAGACTCAATATGAAGGCAATTGAAAATGTAAGAAGGGGAGGTGTCATTTTTACTTTTTCCTGCTCCCAGGTGGTGACAAGGGAAAATTTCAGGAAATCGGTTTTTGCCGCCGCCGCAAATACGGGAAGGAAAGTGAGAATTTTACACCAGCTATCACAACCACCCGATCACCCAGTAAATATTTATCACCCTGAAAGTGAATACCTTAAAGGATTAGTGCTGTATGTCGACTGAACCATGAACAGCGCACTCTGACGATCATGTACTGATTTCTTTTATACTCCGGAAAAAATAACACAATGGAAAAATATATAAAGATAATAGCTGATAAACTTGGCATTCAGCAGTGGCAGGTAGAGAACACAATCAGGCTGCTCGACGACGGTGCCACGGTTCCTTTTATAAGCCGTTACCGCAAGGAGATGACAGGGAGCCTCGATGAGGTGACAATCCTGACTATTAAAGACGAATTTGCCAGGCTGAAGGAGCTGGAGAAAAGACGTGAGGCGGTAATACGCTCTGTAGAAGAACAGGAGAAAATGACTCCCGAACTTCTGCAAAGACTCAATGAGGCTGTCACGCTATCGGAACTCGAGGATATTTACCTTCCCTACAGACCCAAAAGAAGAACAAGGGCTACGGTGGCCAGGGAGAACGGCCTGGAACCTCTTGCAGTATCAATTTTTAAACAACATATTCCCGACCCCGAAACCGAGGCCGGAAAGTACATCAGCGAAAAAGTCGCAACAACAGAAGAGGCTCTTGCCGGGGCCTGCGATATAATAGCCGAATGGGTAAGCGAGGATGAAAAGGCAAGAAAGATGCTGAGGGGGCTTTTTGAAAAAGATGCCGTAATCGTTTCAAAGGTGATCAGGGGAAAAGAAACCGACGGAAACAAATTCGCAGATTACTTCGAATGGTCGGAACCCGCCAGACGCTGCCCCTCTCACCGGATGCTGGCAATGCTCAGAGGTGAAAATGAAGGATTTCTAAGGCTCTCATTCATGCCCGACGAGACAAAGGCTTTGTCAATACTTGAGAATCTTTTTGTTAAGGGAAAAAATGCCTCGTCAGGTCTTGTGAAAAGTGCAGTTCACGACAGTTGGAAAAGACTGCTCTCTCCCTCTCTTGAGAACGAATTTAAGAATACCTGCAAGGAGAAAGCCGACGATGAAGCGATAAAAGTTTTTGCGGATAACCTCAGGCAGCTGCTTCTCGCCCCGCCGCTGGGAGAGAAAAGCATACTTGCCATTGACCCTGGCTACCGCACCGGTTGCAAAATTGTTTGCCTCGACCGACAGGGTAACCTGCTGCATAATGAAACCATTTACCCGCATCCTCCGCAGAATGAGACAGCTCTGTCCGTAAAAAAGATCGTTAACCTGGTCAATTCGTATAAAATTGAAGCTGTGGCCATAGGAAACGGAACTGCCAGCAGGGAAACAGAAGATCTGATACGCTGGATCAAATTCGACAGGGATATACAGGTTTTTGTTGTGAGCGAGGCGGGCGCTTCGGTATATTCGGCATCGAAGGTTGCGAGGGAAGAATTTCCCGAATATGATGTTACCGTCAGGGGTGCCGTTTCCATAGGGAGGAGGCTCATGGATCCGCTGGCTGAACTTGTGAAGATAGATCCCAAATCGATAGGGGTAGGGCAGTACCAGCATGATGTGGACCAGACAAAACTGCAGCAGTCGCTCGACGACGTGGTTATAAGCTGCGTGAATGCCGTCGGCGTTGAAGTAAATACCGCCAGTCCGCACCTGCTTAATTATGTCTCCGGACTCGGACAGCAGCTTGCCAGAAACATAGTTGAGTACAGGAAACAGAACGGTCCGTTCCGCTCGCGGAAGGAGCTGCTTAAGGTTAAAAGGCTTGGAGAGAAGGCTTTTGAGCAGTGTGCCGGCTTCCTCAGGATTAGAAACGGCGAAAATCCGCTTGATGCAAGCGCCGTCCACCCTGAAAGCTACCCCGTGGTCGAAAAGATGGCTTACGACCTGGGAGTTAAAGTCGCTGAACTGATAGGCAACACGGAACTGCAGAAAAAGATTGAACCTGAAAAGTATGTCTCCGAAAATGTGGGTATGCCTACACTGAAGGATATACTGGAAGAGCTTGCCAGGCCGGGCCGCGACCCGCGTCAGAAAATAAAGGCTTTCAGCTTTGCCGATATCCGCTCAATCGAAGATGTGAAAGAAGGAATGGTTGTTCCCGGAATTGTAACAAATGTTACAAAATTCGGGGCTTTTGTTGACATAGGAGTTAAACAGGACGGACTTGTGCATATTTCAAACCTCCGGAAAGGATATGTCAAAGACCCTTCAGAAGTTGTGAAGCTTCATCAGCACGTAATGGTAAAAGTTATCGGGGTGGATCCGGAAAGAAAAAGGATACAGCTTTCAATGAAAGATGTATCCCCCGGTAACTGAAAACTGATTGTCACCTTCCCTGGCGGTCATGTTTCTGTCGTGCAATATGCCTGCTCGCCCTGTTCTGCTCCCGCCTCAGGAACCGTTTTTCTGCTGGCGTTACCTTACCGTCGGCCTGTGCCAGCCGTTTTTCAATCTGTATTTTTTTCTGTTCTCTCTCAAGAACCCTTGTTTCGCGGCGCGTAAGTTCTCCGCTTCCTGCACCCTGGGCAATACGCGCCTGCTGAGCCCCCTGGCGGGCACTGTTCGGGACTGTACTCCTCTGGCCAAAAACAGAAGCGGCCGACAGGACTAACATGATGACGGTTGTGATTATTATTCTTTTCATATACTATTTTTTTATAGGTTTGTAATATTTAGACTCTGTTTGCGGAAGAAAGTTTAACACATTCCCGGATAATTTTACACAGTCTGATCCGGATTTACCCGCTCAAAGGAGATAAACATTTTATTAATAACAATTTAGATAACGAAAAAATAATCGTAAAGATGAACAGAAAAATTTCATTCCTTTTCTTCCTGCCAATCCTGATTTTTGCGTGCACCGGCAATGACGTTAAACCTCCGGTAGCTGAGAAAATCCCCTTCGAAGTCACGGGAGGCCGCATAGATAACTATTATTGGATTAGACTCTCAGATGCACAAAAGACGGCTGCAGAACCGGATGAACAGACCTCAAAGGTCATCGGATACCTCAATGCAGAGAATGATTACACAAAAGCCGTAATGAAACATACGGAACCTTTGCAGAAAAAAATATTTGACGAACTGGTGGGCAGAATAAAACAGAATGATGCCTCTGTTCCCTATTTCGACAACGGATATTTCTACTACACCCGTTATGCTGAGGGAAAGGAATACCCGGTTTACTGCAGGAAAAAGGGTTCTCCTGATGCACCGGAGGAGGTAATGCTCGATGTGAACAGGCTCGCTGAAGGGAAAAGCTATTGCTCTGTTACAGGCCTTGCCGTTACACCCGATAATAAGATTCTTGCATACGCTGCCGACTTTGTGAGCAGACGCAGATATACAATCTATTTTCTCGATCTTCAATCCGGAACTCTTCTGCCGGATATCATTGAAAATACAACCGGCAATGCGGTTTGGGCAAATGATAACAGGACACTTTTCTATACTATGCGCGACCCTCAGACTCTCAGGGCCGAAAGGGTGAAAAAACACAGACTTGCCACTCTTGCTTCGCAGGACAGCGAGGTCTATTACGAGAAGGATGAAACATTCAGCGTAAACATCGGCCGTACAAAGAGCAGGAAATACATCCTCATAAACTCGGATCAGACTCTCTCTACAGAGGTGCGGTTTATTGACGCCTCAAGACCAGACAGTGAACCGAAAGTTTTTGAACCGAGGGCGAGAAATCACGAATATAGCATTGATCACCTCAACGGGACATTCTTTATAAGAACCAACGCTGACAATGCGGAGAATTTCAAGCTGATGAAAACGTCAGAGAAGCAGACAGGCAAAGAGAACTGGACCGATTTCATTCCTCACAGGGATGATGTGCTGCTGGAAGATTTTGAGCTTTTCAATGACTTTGTTGCACTGGACGAGCGGTACAACGGGCTTGGCAGGATTAACATCGTGAGAATGTCCGACTTATCCTCTCACAGCATCGATTTCGGGGAGGAAACCTACACCTGCGGTTTAAGCATAAACATTGACCCTTCCTCAGAAATTGTGCGTTACAATTATTCCTCCCTCACCACGCCCAATTCCGTTTTTGATTATAACGTCAATACCAGGGAGAAAAAGCTCCTTAAGCAGGATGAGATTCAGGGCGGCTTTTCTTCATCGGCCTATGAGTCGAAGCGGCTCTGGGCAAGGGCAGGCGACAGCACCATGGTGCCCATTTCGCTTGTGTACCGTAAGGGCTTTGTCAGAAATGGCAGGGCGCCACTGCTTCTTTACGCCTACGGCTCGTATGGCAGTTCAACCGATCCCTCTTTCAGGTCGAATATTGTAAGTCTGCTCGACAGGGGCTTTGTTTATGCCATCGCCCATGTGAGGGGCGGCAGCGAGATGGGCCGGCAATGGTACGAGAACGGAAAACTGCTGAAGAAGAAAAACACCTTTACAGATTTTATAGACTGTGCCCTGTTTCTTATTAACGAAAAGTATACCAGCCCCGACCGGCTTTTCGCCCAGGGAGGCAGTGCCGGAGGCCTTTTAATGGGCGCCATAGTAAACATGAGACCAGATCTTTTTAAAGGCGTGATTGCCGCGGTGCCCTTTGTGGATGTGGTTACCACCATGCTCGATACTTCGATTCCTCTGACCACTTTTGAATGGGACGAATGGGGCGATCCCAGGCAGAAGGAATACTATGATTATATGCTTTCCTACTCTCCATACGACCAGGTTAAAAGACAGAAGTATCCGAACATGATTGTCACTACAGGGTTCTGGGATTCTCAGGTACAATACTGGGAGCCGGTAAAATGGGTTGCCAAACTGAGAGACATGAAAAAAGACAATAACCTTTTGGTTCTGGACATCAACATGTCTGCAGGCCACGGCGGCGCTTCGGGCCGTTTCGAACGCAACCGTGTTACGGCTCTGCAGTATGCGTTTATTCTCGACCTGGCCGGGATTAAGGAATAGAGAAAGGTCCTGCGGTCAGGCACTATCGGAGGCTTATGATCTTTTGCGTTCATCCGCGTTTATCAGCGTGACATTTTCTTTCTGGATAAACTGAAAACCAATGGAACGCGGATTTTCGCGGATTTCAGCGCGGATTATCGCGGATCTATCTTCGTTCCATCATGTACTTGTCGCAATATTTGTATTTTGAAACGGGAATTACAATTTAATGCGGATTAATCTGCGTTCATCAGCGTTCCCGGCGCAGGCGGGATCCGCGTTTATCAGCGTGCCATTTATCTTCTGCTTCCGGGGAAACCAATGGAACGCGGATTGCCGCAGATTTCAGCGCGGATTACCGCGGATCTATCTTCGTTCAATTTAAGCCGGTCAGAAACCGCCGAATCGCTGTCCCGCACCCTGCATCTGGGGCATATCGGGTTTACCAACCAGTTTGGTGTCTCTCTGGGCTGCAAACCAAGCAAAAGCAGCCGTTACAATTGCGTTATGCCTCAGGTCGCTCATCACCAGCCTTTCGTATGTATCCATCACGGTATGATATCCGCGGTTGTACTCGAGCGGATCCTGTATAAACTGGAAAGCCGGCAGTCCGGCTGCGTCAAACGACTGATGATCGGTACCGCCCGTGTTCCTGATTGTGACTGTTGAGCAGCCCATATCGGCAAAGGGTTTCAGCCATTCTTCGAATACCGGTCTGAGCATTTCGTTCGACTGAAGATAGATTCCCCTGTACTTACCTGAGCCATTGTCCATGTTGAAGTAACCGGCAAATTTATCCCATCCAGGTTTTTTGGCTCTTGTCTGTGCATCCATCAGGTATTTCTCAACGTAGCCTCTTGAGCCGTTAAGTCCCTGTTCCTCACCGCCCCACAGGGCAACCCTGATGGTTCTTTTAGGAGCCGCGTTAAGTGATTTAAGAATCCTTACAGCCTCGAGCATAACGATGCATCCCGAAGCATTATCGGCAGCTCCTGTGCCGCCGTGCCATGAGTCAATATGCCCGCCGAGAAGCACGACTTCATCCTTCAGCACTTTATCGGTACCTGGAATTTCGCCTATGACATTATAAATTTTGGGACTTTCAAAGAATTTGTTCTGTATTTCAACCTCCATCACCACAGGCACGTTATGGTTGATAAGTCTCACCATTCTTCCGTATGCCTCAATGGGAATGTTAAGCTGAGGCACGGGTTCCGGGTCGCCCCATCTGTAGTTTGCGCCATTGGAGCGGGGTACATTAAAAGTGCCGGAGTTATTTATTACGACGGCCACGCCTTCATTCCTTAGAAGCTCCTGCAGCCTCGTCTGAATCTCTCTCTGGGCAGCCATCTGGGCCATATCGCCCTGAGGCCTGCGCGCCCCGCCGCCGCCGGCTGCAGCCATCGAGATCTCCTTTAACTGTTCGTCGGTATATCTTGTGGCAAAGGGAGTGAAACTCATCTCGTAGGTTGCCGTTGATGGCATCAGGACAATCTTTCCGGCCAGTTTGCCTTTGTATTTTTCGAGGTCGGCAACCGACTGTGCATTGATAAGAACCACCTCACCTTTAACAAGCCCTTTGGTGCTGCCTGTCCAGGCAACAGGGTTGCATGCAAAACTTGCGTAATAGGGTTCAGTCATTGCGGCATAGGTTTTAAGATTGTCCCAGCCGCCGCGGGTGTTATCTCTTGCCTCTTCTATTCTGACATTTACAAGGCCTATCTCTTCCATCTTCTTTTTTGCCCATTCATTTCCACGGTTGCCACCTGTGGAGCCGGTCAGTCTGGGTCCGGCAAAATCGGTCAGCCCGTAGGCCATCTCTTCAAGTGAATTACCTCTCGAGCCTGCCTGCTTGATCTTATAGACCATCGCCAGGTCGAGGTTCTCTTTCTGCGCTGCCAGGAAAACCGGCAGTAATGAAAAAACAATTACGCTTAACAATAACCTGCTTCTCTTCATGATTTGTTATTTTTTAATTTAAACGGAGTTAAAAGTAGATAAAATTATTTTCTGCGGAAGCTTGCTGTCACCGACATTTAACAATATTTAACCCTACTTTTGCAGTATCAGATATTTTGACCGGATATGGTTTATCCACATGATTTTGAAAGAAAGACCGGTTTCGACCAGATAAGGGCAATGACTGCTGAGAAATGTCTTAGTCCCGCAGGGGCCGAGCAGGCTTTCAGATCAGTCTTCAGCAATGATTATGATTCGTTGAGAAACGAACTCGTAAAAACATGGGAGTTTCAGCAGATTCTTTCTTTCGACGATCCTTTCCCGGCCGTAGCATTCTCCGATGTCAGGAAGATATTTGAAAAATTAAGAATTGAAGGGACATTTCCCGAAACGGAAGAACTCTCCGAACTGAAGGGAACACTCGATTATCTTAAATCGGTGCTTAATTATTTCAAAGCCAGGAAAGAGGGGGCCTATCCCGTACTTAAATCCGTTGTAAACCGCGTGAAATTTTATCCGTTTGTTTCCGATTCAATCGACAGGATAATCGACAAACATGGCGCCGTCAGGGATAATGCTTCACCCGGACTAAAAAAAATCAGAAACGAAATTGCATCGAAGAAGACCGCCGTCACAGGCAGGCTTACCGCAATTCTTAAACAGGCGCAGTCGGAAGGGATAGTTGATGCCGATGCCAATATCTCGGTAAGGAACGGGAGAGGGGTAATACCTGTGAGCATTTCCGGAAAAAGAAAGATAAACGGTTTAATTCACGACCAGTCGGCGACAGGGAAGACCGTCTTCATTGAACCATCCGAAATTGTGGAACTGAACAATGAGATTATTGAGCTCGGGTACGAGGAGAGGAGGGAGATTGTAAAGATACTTACCTCATTTGCCGACAGTATCAGAAGCTATATTGATGATCTCGTTGAATCATTTGGTTTTCTTTCGGAGATCGACTTCATAAAGGCTAAGGCGCTGCTGGGCAATGAGCTCGGCTCGATCCTTCCCGCTCTCTCTGCAAAACCGCAGCTTGCATGGAAAAAAGCCGTTCATCCGCTGCTTTTTAAAACTTTCAGAAAAGCGGGAAACAGGAGCGTTGTTCCTCTTGATATCGAATTAAATGAAAAGCAAAGAATACTTCTTGTTTCGGGTCCCAATGCCGGCGGAAAGTCTGTCTGCCTGAAAACAACCGGACTGCTTCAGTATATGCTTCAGTGCGGTTATACCATTCCGGTCGGGGAAGGATCGGAGGCGGGGGTATTCAACGATATCTTCATCGACATCGGCGATGAGCAGAGCATTGAGAATGACCTCAGCACCTACAGTTCCCACCTCGTAAACATGAAATTTTTCATAAGGAATACATCGCCCTCTTCCCTGGTTCTGATAGATGAGCTTGGTTCGGGCACCGAACCCGTGCTCGGGGGGGCCATTGCCGAAGCAATTCTTGCAGAGTTGATCAGGATCGGCACTTATGGCGTTGTTACAACCCACTATTCCAACCTGAAGCATTTTGCTTCCGTAACCGACGGCATCATCAACGGAGCCATGCTTTTTGACAACAACCTTATGCAGCCTCTCTTCAGGCTTGATATCGGGAAACCCGGAAGTTCGTTTGCCTTTGAAATTGCGAGGAAAATAGGTCTGCCGGAAAATATTCTCCGTGAGGCATCGGAGAAGGCCGGGGTGAAGAATGTCAGGTTCGACCGCCATCTGAAGGATATTGCCCGCGACAAACGTTACTGGGAAATGAAAAGGCAGAATATCCGGAAACATGAAAAAAGGCTCGAGGAACTTATTGACGAGTACGAGAAGGAGCTCTCCGGGGCAAAAAGCCTCAGGAAAGAGATAATCTCAAAAGCGAGGGAAGAGGCAAAGAAGCTCCTTGAAGAATCGAACCGCATTATTGAGAATACCGTCAGGCAGATAAAAGAGTCGCAGGCGGAGAAGGAGAGGACACTGAAAGCGCGGCAGGAGATTGCAGGTTTCAGGCAGGAGGTTGAAGGGCTGAAGGATGAGCCGGAGATAACCGGCAAACCGCTTGAGCTGCAGAAAAAAGCCTCCGGGATAGTTAAAAGAGTAAGGGAAAAGAGGAAACAGGAGGTTCAGGACGACACTACACCGCTTAAACCCGGTGATGCAGTCAGACTGACCGACACCGGTGTGGCGGGGGAGGTGGTTGAGGCCGATGGCAAAAACCTGATCGTGGAAACGGGGACCTTCCGGCTGAAGGTTTCTGCATCGAAAGTTGTGAGGATCAGCAGAAAGGATCTGAAAAAGAGTCTGCAGGCGGGGAGGCCGCTTCAGCAGGCCGATCCTCTTGTAAATGAAAGGAAACTCAGGTTTAAGCCCGAAATAGACATAAGGGGAGTAAGGGGTGATGAAGCGCTTGAGACGGTGAGGAATCTGATAGATGACGCGGTGATGGTACAACACCGTCATCTGCGGATTATACACGGTAAGGGCAACGGCATACTGAGGAATCTCATAAGGCAGTATCTGTCGGCCATGCCGGTGGTCAGATCTGCCCGCGATGAGCACGTGGAGCTTGGCGGCGCCGGAGTTACGCTTGTTGAACTGGATCTGTAATAGTTGTTCAGGCTTTAGATATTATGAGATCGGAAATAAAAAACTGTGAGATGGTACGAAGTTCCAGAACTCACCACAGTACTTCTCTTTTCCCTCCCAATTCATCCCTCCGGGATCATAGGATTTATCCTCATCTTTGCCATTATATTTATTCATCCAGCCAATTCTGCATAAAATAGCTTTCATATGAATTTTTGTATTTTCTTCCAAATCACTTTCCTCAAACTCTTTTAATCACCCTCCGTGTCTCTCTGTGTTCTCTGTGGTGAGAAAAATTTTAACCACAGAGGGCACAGAGGAGTGTATCGTCCTAAAAAAAGTTGACAGTTTTTATTCTTAATCCTGATATAAGTTTACAAATTTGTTTTCATTAAACTCTTGATGACTCATTGTTAAATTCATTTCATTATTATATTGTTGATTATCAACTTCTTTTTTGTAT
>JARKQN010000077.1 GCA_029974835.1 Bacteroidales bacterium | reverse complement strand
GCGGCCGGGAATATTAGGGTCAATTATGATACGAAGACCGAATATAAGTACGCTGCAGTATTCGGGAGGATCAATTACCAGTATTCGGGCAGGTATATACTTAACCTTACCGGCCGTCGGGACGGGTCGAGCCGCTTCGGGACAAGTAACAGGTTTGCCAACTTCGGGGCAATCGGAGCTGCATGGCTGTTCGCCGAAGAAGATTTTTTCAATGATATACGGTGGTTGAGCTTCGGAAAACTGCGCGCAAGCTACGGACTCACTGGAAGTGACGCCATCGGCGATTACCAGTACCTGGATACTTATACCGTGGGCAGCATGAGTTACGGGGGCATCAAAGCCTTGAATCCTTCGAGATTGTTCAACCCCTATTTCAGTTGGGAGAAAACAACCAAACTGGAGGTCGCCCTGGAACTGGGATTTCTGGACGACCGGATACGGTTGAACAGCGCCTGGTTCCGTAACCGTTCCGGGAACCAGTTAGTGGGTATCCCGTTGCCGGGAACCACCGGCTTTGCCTCCATACAGGCAAACCTGCCGGCTACGGTGGAAAACAAGGGGCTGGAACTGGAACTGAATACAAATCCCGTAAGAATTGGTTCGTTCAACTGGAACAGTGATTTCAACATCACTTTTCCCAGAAACAGACTGGTATCGTTTCCGGGACTGGAAGGCTCCACCTATGCAAACCAATATGTGGTAGGCTATCCTACCTCCATCGTAAAAGTATATAATTACGAGGGGATCGATCCGGAAACCGGCCTATATACCTTTACGGACTACAACAACGATGGCAATATCTCTTCACCGGACGACAACCAGGTGATCAAAAAGATAGGTGCCAGGTATTATGGGGGCTGGTCGAACCAATTATCATACAAACAATGGGAATTCTCTTTTTTGTTCCAGTTTGTGAACCAGGTACAGGAAAATTTCAATAGCATGATGACCCGGCCGGGCAGTGTAAACAACCAACCGGTGGAAGTATTGGACGTATGGTCGCCGGAGAATCCCGACGGGCGGTACATGCCTTATTCATCCGGGGCATATGCACAGAAAAACCAGTCGCATCTCCGTTTCATGGACAGTTCGGCAGGCATCGGCGATGCCTCTTTTATCCGCCTGAAAAATATTCAATTAAGTTACAGGCTTCCGGTAAACAGGCATATACAGGATGTACGATTCTATGTACAGGGTCAGAACCTTTTGACCTTTACCGATTATTTCGGTGTGGATCCCGAGTTTGTTTTAACCCGTTTTTTACCACCGCTGAAAACCTGGTCATTCGGCGTTCAGTTTAATTTTTAAAAACAAAAAAATGAAACGATTATATCTGTTTATTTGTCTGGGAACAATAGTATTCCTGACAGCCTGTGAGGCCCTGGTGAAAGTGGATTACCCCACCAACCAGATTGGCACCACACAGGTATTTGAAGACGTCAACACCGCCAATGCGGCATTGGCCGGCATCTACGAACAGCTGCAACGTAGATCGGTAACACAGGGAACAAGTATTTACGGTCCCCTTTTGTTAGGTTCCTATACGGACGAACTGGACTGCTATCATTTTGAACAACACATATTGGATATTTATACCAACCAACTGATAGAGACCAATAGTATTATAAAAACCTGCTGGGATATTTCTTATACCCAGATCTACTATGCCAATTCCATTATTTATGGCGCAGAAAACTCAACGGCATTGTCCGGTCCGGATAAGAACCGTATCAAAGGGGAGGCGTTGCTAATCCGCACATTGCTTTATTTTTACCTGCAACAGATGTTTGGAGATATTCCCTATACCACCAGCCTGGATTACGAATACAACCGGACCATACATAAAACGGAAGCCTCTGCCGTATTGGAGCAACTGGAAGCAGACCTGAGGGAAGCTGTCGGTTTGCTGGAAGATGATTACCGTGACGCGGAGCGGATCTATCCCAACCGGAAAGTGGCACAATTATTATTGGCAAGGATCTACCTGACCGGGCATAAATATGAACAGGCCGGACAAATGGCCAATGAGATCCTTCAATCATCCCTGTATGAATTTGAGGACGATATCAATGAGGTCTTTCATAAATCGGGCAGGCATATACTCTGGCAACTCAAACCGCAGAACAGTGGTGATGCCACAAAAGAAGCAACGTCTTATCATTTCACCGGTGTAGCACCGTCCAATATCTTTACCCTTACTCCGGATCTGGTAAATAGTTTTGCCGATGATGACCTTCGAAGACAGGCCTGGGTCGCAGAAGTGACCGTCGACGAAAACACCTGGTTCCGGCCTTATAAATACAAGATCAGGATGAACAACACAACCGAGTATTCCGTCTTCTCCCGGTTGGAAGAGGCCTATTTTATTATGGCCGAGGCTTTGGCTAAACAAAACAGGATTGATGAAGCGTTGCCCTATCTCAATGCTACCCGGGTGAGGGCAGGGCTGACAGCTCTTACGTCGTTATCCGAAGCAGATTTCATCGATGAACTCCTGGCAGAAAAACGGCGTGAATTCTTTACCGAGCACTGCCATCGCTTCTTCGACCTGAAACGTGCAGGACGCTTGAATGATTTAGGCAGGGTAAAACCCAATTGGGAGGAATATAAGAGTGTGTTGCCTTTACCCCAGAGCGAACTGTTGATGAATCCCAACTTATACCCGCAAAACTCCGGATATTGATCATGAAGCTGTTCATCCTTTTATTCCTGTGCCTGCTGCTACCGGCAGGCCGGGAATTGAATGCCCAAAACGATGTGGAAGAACTCTCCCGATTATCCGGCCAATATTACAACCTGGCCGGCCTGAAAATGAGTGAAGAGGGCAGGTGGTTTATTGTCAGGAAGTCCTGTCATGATCTTACTCCTGATACGGTGTTGATTCTTGATCGTCATCTTCCTGAGAAGCCGGTTGCTTCCAGGGCGCAAATCAGTGCTACTTTTTTCCTCGGCAATGACCACCTGATTCTGCAAGGGATGCAACAGGTGGAACTGCTGAATCTGGAAGAACTGACAAGTATTTACTTTAAAGATGTAAAAAAGACACAGTTGTTGAAATCGCAAAAGCATTTTGTACTGCATTGGGGTCCGGAAGAAAAAAGCAGGTTAGGTTTGTACGACAGCAATGGGTGTCTTTTAAGGTCTATTGATAATGTGATCCGCTTCCATATTGCTGAAAGTGGAAATATATATGCTGTTGTTGAGAAGGAAGAAAAACACTTTGAAATTTTCTTTTCAGGTGATACAAAAACAGAGAAGTTATATACATCTTCCCGGCAGGTTGAATATCTCGATGTCGATCCTGAAGAACAAGGGTTGATGTTATTCGTACGGATAGAGGAAAATTCTTCGCAGGAAATGGTATACCTGGATTTGGGAGACAAAACAGCTTATCCTTTAAAAGAAGTACTGCCCATCTCATTTGACAGGGGCTTCCCGGAAGTGATACGGGAAGGGGATGCCTGTTTTTTGAAGCTACTGATACAGGAAGAGAAAACAGACACTTCTCTGGTCGATATCTGGTACGGAAATGACAACCGGCTGGAAGAAAAACTCTATCCGTCCACCAGACGGCTCTATTTTGTATGGGAACCTAAACGCAGGACAATCCGACAAATTGGGAATGATGAACTTCCCCAGGTAATCAATACCGGTAATAAAAGTGGTTTTTTGAGCTTCTCCCCGTTTAAAATGAACGATTATACCGTTTATTCATCACCAGTCCGGTTTGAAATGCATTATTATAACGAGGCTGAAAAAGAGTATAACTTAATCGATACGGTTGCTGCCTTTTCTTATTGCTCTCCGGACGGGGAGTATCTGTTATGGCCATTGTATTCCAGCAATAACTACCGCCTGAAGTCTCCACGATCCTGGACGTTGTTTCATATTCCGACCGGTCACAGGCATATCATAGAAAACAGTATGCTTTCCAGACCTTATTTTACTACTGACGGAAAAAGAATTGTATTTGAAGGAGAAGAAGCGCTTTGGCAGTATGATTTGAAAAGTAAACAATTGGAGAGGCTCGTGAGCTTTCCCGGTTTTCAGACCAATATCGTGAACGAAAACAATAATTCTGTGGATGGGGCCGCACGGATCTACAAAAACTCCGTTGACCTCATGTCCCCGCTCATCCTCCGGTTATATGATCCCAGTGAAAACAGATGCTCATATATGCTCTATCATAAGGGCAGGCAGACAACCGTTATTCCTACGACATCAAGCCGGATTACCCATTTCAGGTACAATGGGGCTTATGACCGGTTCTGTTATATTGAGGAAAATTACAACCTGCCGCCGCAACTTGTTTTCAAGCAATTGAAGAAAAAGGAGAAAGTATTGTATAAGAGTAATCCGGATGATAGCGCAATCCGTTCTTTACAACAGGAGATTTTTTCTTACACCAACAGCGAAGGAAGAGCGCTCAACGGCATCCTGTATTATCCCCTGCATTACGATACATCAAAACGTTACCCTATGGTTGTCCATATTTACGAAATTCAGCGTGAACGTTCGAATCATTACCCGGCATCGAGGTACGGTAGTGCCAATTTCGCCGGGTTCGACTTGCGGCTATTGCTGGAAAAAGGATATTTTGTCTTTTTCCCCGATATCGTATATGGCCCTGAAGGTACGGGATTGTCAGCATTGGATTGTGTACACCGGGGATTAGATGCCATTGATATGGTTCCTTCCATAGATAAAAGCAAGATCGGTCTTATAGGGCATTCACACGGAGGGTACCAGGCCAACTTTATAGCCACCCATTCCGAGCGTTTTGCAGCTTATGTGTCCGGCGCGGGAAACAGTGATATTGTCCGTTCTTATTTTTCATTCAATTACAATTTCACGAGTCCTTTTTACTGGCAGTTTGAAAACGGGCAATACCAGATGCATAAAAGTTTCAGTGAGGATAAGCAACTTTACTTTCAGAATAATCCCATCCACTATGTAGACCAGATAGATTCCCCGATTTTATTATGGGCAGGGATGAAAGACCAGAACATTGACTGGAACCAAACCATGGAGTTTTATATCGGCCTGAAACGGAACAGGAAAAAGGTTATTTCGTTATTCTACCCCAATGAGGGGCATACGATCATGGATAGTAGGGCAAGTAAAGACTTATGCGTAAGAATACTGGATTGGTTTGATTATTTTCTCAAAGGAAATAAAAATGTGAAATGGATTAATAACGAAATAAAGAAGGATGCTATTTTCTAGCATCCTTCCATTCTTAGTCAAGTTTATGGCCTGAATAAAGGATCACCGCACATTGTCTCATTAATCTGACTGGAGAGTTCATGGACTGTACCGTTACTGTCTTTCCATGTACAAACTGCAGAACCTGTAGGTGAACATGAAGAACCTTCAGCCAGGATACATTCATTTTTGGTACTATCGAAATAGTATCCCTCCTGAGATGCTTGAGAGTCTTTTGCTACATTAGTCGCAAAAGCCGCGCCGGCTCCCATTAATATAATCACAGCCGGCACAAGGAACTGTTTAAATTTAGTCATAATGAAAAAATTTAATATTGCTGCCTACTCTGTTCAAGGTTTTCGGCGTCTCCTGTTTTGATGAAATGCCTCGTTACCGACTGCGCAAAACGGTAACGCACGATTTCATTGCCGGACAAAACAAAGAAATATTTATCCGTGACGATCATCCGGGTCATTTTATGGCCATCGCGATTGTGCACATAAAAACTGCCCAGATACTCCTGCCTGTCGGTCCGGTACATGTCGATAACGGCTGCCCGGTTCCACATCTCACGGGATTCGAATTTTCCCATAAGATTGGATTCATTGAACAGCACCCGGTTATGTACGGCCGACCTCTTATTGACCTGCATTGGGGGCGCTCCCATTTTATGCCGTCCGTCCGACAATGAACGGACCTGCACCTGCGCCCTGGATATGGTGTCGATGGTATGCAGCCTGCGGGAAAGATGCAGATTGCTGTCCATCACCAGAAATTGATTCCGGTAGAAATAGATATAGACCAGTTCACCGGTTATATCGTCCCGAAGTAACTGCCCGTCCGTATCGAATACGCCGTCCACCTGCTTTTCCAACAGCCCGTGATGGAGTGCCACTTTCTGATACTGGTCCAATGCGAGTTTTCCCAATACCTGTGCCTTTGTTTCGGCACTTTGTGTCCTGAAGGCGAAATTTACGGAGTCCATAACTTCCAACTGGGAGAAATAGCCGTCTTCAAAACTGACGGTACGGGCAATCGAATCGTCCAAATGTCCCCGGTAGATCACCGGCACACTCCCGTCATACAGATAGAAATGGAGAGATTTTACCTTTATCTGGATGGAACGGAACAGATGGTCTGTATCATCGAGCTGTATCTTTATTGCCGTTTTCGTCGTCAAAGCGGTATCCACGGTGGTGAGCACCAAAGGAGCGGTCACATTCCCCAGATAGACCTGCCCGTCCGCAATACCGGCAAAGTAATAGGAATTGACGCCCAGGTCGAAAGCTATCTCATCCCTTATCGGATGTTGCCCGAACCGCCTGATGAAGTTGTTCTCTTTTTTGATGATATGCTCCGACGACAGGAACAATGCCACCACCACGCCCACAGCCATAAGGGAAGGCAGCACGCTTTTCAGCACAACAGTGACGGCAGACGTACCTTTTCCCTTTTCTGTCAATACTATGGCGACCAATGCGAATGCTGCAAAAACAAGGTTAAATACCAGGTGTTCTGTCCAACTTAGTTCTTCAATGATCCCCCCGCACGAACAGGGAATAAAATCACTGTAATTGAGTATTAAATAGATATAGACGGTAAAGGCGATCATCAGGAAGAAGGAGGCATACAAGCCGGTGAGCCGGGTGGTTTTAATGCATAATAGCACGACAATAAGCAGTTCGACGATGATTACGGACGGGGCTATCAATCCGGCATAGGCACTTAACAGGGGAGACTGGGCCAGCTGTATCCCGAAGTTTTCAAAATCCAGCAGCTTACTGATGGCCGTATATATAAAAAGGAGTATGTACAAGTAGGAGATTATTTGTACAATTACGTGGCGATCCTTTGACAGAATCCTTTTCATACCGATTCCTTTCCAAGCTGGCTTTGGCGGCGGGTAATGCATTGCATTCCCTTGGTGTTAACATAAAATCCCGGATAATCGGACCGGATATTCTCGATATTGTTTCGCTGTTGCAGGAACAATCTTCAGCAGATATTCAGAAAGAATCTAAAACCTAAGGCACTAAAATTTACACACTTCACTACCTTCAAATGTAATGTATGATCAATTAATCACAAAAATTTTTTTCAAAAAATAATATAATTAACATTTTGATAATGAATTTTATATCACCAAAATCAAGGGAAGGATCCATTTCTTCGGACGCAGAGTCCGGCGAAACGGATCCTTCTACCATCCGGTTTCGTACGGAAACATCGACAATGAATAATCTAAAATAACACCATTTTAAT
>JARKQN010000075.1 GCA_029974835.1 Bacteroidales bacterium | reverse complement strand
GCGTATTAAAAGCCTGCCCCTGGTTCTTTTTGCCCCGCGTGGACTGATCACCATCCTTCTCTTCCTCAGTATTCCTGCTGCATACATGATCCCCGAGATAAACACCGAAGTCATTACACTGGTGATTCTTATGACACTCCTCGCAATGATGCTGGGCAATATAATCTCTCCACGAAAGGCTAAAAGGGTAGTATCAGCCGCTAAAACAGATCCTCAGGAAACTGATATTGAAAACCAGGCACATAATAATCTCCCGGAGGAAATAAAATAAATATGGTTTTCATATCACCTGCTCCTTTGGGTGGGAGTGAGCGCGCGGCCTTTTATCCTGCCTGAGCCAGCCGGCACGGGCTGAGAGGTCATTTGGGAGAATGGACAAAAGCAGCTTGTCCAATATGAGTAACGGCATATTAGAAAGAGACAGGGGATGTTGTCATCCCCTGCCATATCACGTATAAAAGGTATCACGTTTCTGTGACACATGAACGGCAGGAACACCTGCCTGTTCCCTCTGAAGGTTATTCCCGTCAGAACTTAAAGCCCAGTGAGAGGAAAATATTTGTATTCTTTATTGAATTGTCCTCCTTTTCGCGATAGATGTTTTTCAAGCCCATATCCATGCCAATTTTTGCCTCAAATCCATGTAGCTCGCAACCGATAGCCAGACCGGCGCCGAAATCAAACGGGGTAAGCAACCCATCTTCTTTGAAAAGGATATAGGTTTCATTAAAACCTATTTCCATTTCTTCTGTCATTATATCAAGACCCTTTCTCCGCTCCTTCTTAGCTTCCGTTGTAACATCCCCAGTAAATGAGAGGTCGTAGTGCACCTTAAATGCTTCCGTCACGCCGTATGCTATATAAGGGCCAGCTGAAAAGGTTATACTGGAAACCACGTCTAATGGTAATTTGTAAACAGCATGCAGCGGCATCTCAACATATCCCAGCCTGGGAGTCACGTAAATCTTATAGTTAGCACGACCGTCCCCGACTTTAGTTTCCATTTTTATAAACTGAAATTTGCTTCCCTTTTCACTATAGAGAATGGCAGTTTGTATGCCAATGCTGGGTGAGAACATGTATTCGGCGATTATTCCTCCATGGAATCCGATTTTTTCATTTTTTCTCTCCTTCCAATAATTGTTATCCGTAATAACATTGGAGAGGTTACCTCCAATCCTGAGGCCTGCTTTAAATTGCGCATTCGCGACAGTTGCGCCTGCTAAAAAAACAAGTGTGATGATCAGTTTTGAAGTTGTTTTCATCTCATAATTGTTTTTAAAAGTGAGTTGTTTACTTTTATGTAATGTTAAAAAAACGTTTTCTGGCAATTGACACGCCCGTGTAAATTAAATCTGAACTTTCCTGCCAGGTTGCTTTTACCACATCCTGATTCCGGTGCACGGGGTAATATTATACCAACCGATACATTATTCCGGGCACCTGTTTGTTTTTTATTGATCATAATCCCGCTCCCCCCCACGTGTTTCAGACATCACAACAATGGGCAAATCTCCGTATAGGACATGAGATTTCATCTGCTCCCAAATTCATGATCAAACCATACTCTGGCTTCATTCTTCCTTAATGGTTTGCCATGAGCTGCAATATCTTTACACTTCTTAACAACGCAAAAAGGACAGTTTTATTTAACAATCTCCAATTACCTTCCTGTCTTCCGCACTTTTTCGGGACACCCATGTAAGTCATTGTAAATCAATATATGATTATAAATTTTGGGTGTCCCGAAATAACGAAATATGTGTGTCCACACCAGGCCGAATAACTCCGGAAGTGCTGCTATTCAGATAATTAGCAAGACCATAAGGCAATATTAGTTGGTCAAAAGCTATGGTTTCGCCACCACATGGCAGACAACAGATAGTTTAATCCCAAAGGCCCTGCAGGAAATAGATTGTTTGGTCCAAAAGGTCCGGCAGCAGGCAGATTTCCTCTCCAGGCTGCAGGATCTCTTCCCCCCCTGAGACTGATCAGATGATAAGGAGCGTCTTATCTGCCCTGGCAAGCTGAATTTGCTCCATCACTGCCTGACCATAAACGGCAGCCCGGCGAGAAGACCCATGAGCAAGTCATCACAGGGACTTCATCTGTTAAATGAATTATGATAATCTGTTACTTCCCGTCAGGATAGATAATCTATTCAAGTCCGGTCAGGAGCATCCTGTTCGTCAGTTTACCTTTTGCATCGTATGTTTCCGATTTCACCACACCTATACCTTTGCCAATCCATGTGATACCTGTGGCCTGCTGTGTTCCGATGAGCAGATAATCAGCTTCTATAGTTTGGATAATCTTAAAGCACACGAATTTCCCAATGGGTGTATCCACGCTTTCTGCGCGTATTGCCCGGCGGTTGTAGATATGGAAAACCAGTGGTGGCAAATCAGCAGCATCGCTCCCATCACTTATTCTCATTTTAAAGGTTGCTTCCGCATCAGGCAGTATCTGTCCGGGTGAAAGTTTGGAGGGGATAATCATGTCATTACCGGACATATTTGCGTCAATTTCAGCATTCTCCAGCCCTTGCAATGGCATCATTTCAAGAAGGTTCACGTGAAAATTGCCGTTTTTGTAGCACAATGAAACGGTAGCCGTGTTTTGCACCTTGCCCTTGCTGTCAGTCTGCATGCCTGAAACTACCGCTTCCACACTGTTGCCTGACCGTGTTATTTCTATAACCTCCTGTTTATTATATCCCTGTATTTTCCCGTTACCGTTATAAACCGTGTACTCTATCCTGGCACCTTTTTTCAGAGCGTAATAAGGCTCGTTATTGTCCCAGTCGGAAGTATTTTCTGCCGGTACGCCGGTATCGGGCGGCTCAACAACAGAGGTATGCGAATCGGATTCTTTCCGCTTTTTCCGGGCACTTTCTTCCGTTTTATCAAAAGCATGCTCCACAGCCTTGTCAACTTTCTGTTCCACTTTCTGTTCCACCTTACGTTTAGCCGTTTCTTCAGCTTTTTCTCCCAAACGTTGCAACCAGCTTTGGGCTCCTGCATCACTAATATTTCCAACTGCGAAAAGCAGTGCCAGAATAAAAGTCAGTCCTGTTGTTTTCATAGTTGTCTTGTTTATGTATTTGTTTATACTGGAATATATGCTGATAAAGATACAGTTAACGAGCTTTTTAAAATTCGTCATTGTTGCTGAACCGCCGGTTTTCACCAGAATATAAATGTAATGTTTTTACCTTTATCTGCTTGCTTATATCCTCAAAATCCATTCTCAGGCGCTCTATAGCATATAGCAGGGCGGGCTGCTTCTGTCGGAAAAGATGTCTCACCATCAGAATAAGCCACTTGTATCATACGGCGTATAGTATTGATACTTATTCAATTACCATTAGGGGCAGTTTCCGGATAGTGTTTTTGACAGAAGAAGCTTATCTATCCTGTTTTAATCATTTCATCCTCCAGTTGGATGATGCGTTGCCCGTAAGCGGCAAACTTATCGTTGTGAGTTACCTGGATAATGGTCATCCTTTCAGAGTGAAGTTCCCGGAGTGTTTCCATAATCATTTCACCCTGTTTACTATGAAGGTTTCCGGTAGGTTCGTCGGCCAGCAACAGTTTGGGTTTCCCGACAATAGCCCGTGCTATTCCCACAAGTTGTTGTTGGCCGCCTGAAAGAGAATCAAGCAATCCGAGGATATGAAGCAGGGTCGACTTGCCCGAACCGCTGGGACCCATGATGCTGAGAAATTCACCCTCCTCAACTTCCAGATTTATGCCCTTTAACACAAAGGCACACTGAAATCTGGAATCATAATACTTGTCTATTTCCTTTAAACGAATCATATGTATAATTTTTAATTACTCATTGCTAATTGTAATTAACCCATTTCGTACAAGTCTTTTGATATCTACGGAAGACCTTCTTTAACTCCTGCATTTCTATTTCTTGTGAAATTTCTTTAGCTGGTTTTGTGGCAATCACCGGTCGGTGTTTGCCACTTTTCCGTCTTTTCCTCGTCATGCCGCTTTCCTCAGAATGTTCTTTATGGTCTGGTGATGCCATTTCTTTCCGACAGGTTCGTAACCCTTCCGCTCCAACTCCCGGCATATTCCCGGTAGCTGTAACCGTTGCCATTGAGTTCTTGAATGAGACAAATAGCCTTCTGCTCGCGGTTGTTCTTGACAAGAGTCTTTCCATCGTCGGCGAGTCTCCAGCCATAAGGCACTTGGCCGGCGCGCTCGTTCTTGACGATCTTAAGATGCAAGGCGTCACGGGTCCGCTCGCTTATAGTGTCCCGTTCCCACTGGTTCATGCTGGCCATGATGTTCAGGAAGAACTTTCCCATGGCCGTTTTGGTATCGATTCGTTCGGTGATGCTGTGAAAGGTGATATTCTTCTTCTCTATGAGTTCCATAAGGCTAAGGGTATCCT
>JARKQN010000072.1 GCA_029974835.1 Bacteroidales bacterium | reverse complement strand
TTTCTTCAGGGGTAGCCGAGCCAAAGTAAAGACCCTTGATTGCAACCGGGTCGGGTTTGGGAGTAACCATACTGACTACCACCATCAGTGCTATAACTATGAAGAAGAGAGCAATCTCATAATGGAGCCAGTTGGGAGCGATGAATACCTTATAAATAATTCCGTCCGGATTTAATCCTCCCTGGAAAATCTTCAGTCCGAGGCGAAGCATTCCGAGAATGAAACCCGTTACCAGACCTGTATAGCCTGCCTTTGAGGTGATGCGCTTCGATGTCACGCCAAGGAGAAACACTGCAGCTATGCCGGGAGCAAGCAATGACTGAACATCCTGCAGATAAGCATAGAGCACTTTCCCGAGTCCTCTCATAACAGGTATCCAGAGAATACCAAGAATTACAACGGTAATTGTTGCTATACGTCCCACTCTTACCAGTTCCTTTTCCGAAGCGTCAGCTCTGTATTTTTTATAGAAATCAACCGTAAACAGAGTGGCTGATGAATTGAACAGGGAGGCCAGTGAGCTCATCAGTGCAGCAAGCAGACCTCCGACAACGAGACCTTTAAATCCTATCGGAAGAAGTTCTTTAACGAGGACTGCGAATGCTGAATCGGAACTTGGAAGAGAAATAATACCTTTCTGGTTCAGGGCAAAGGCGATCATACCGGGGATAAGGAAAATGAATACGGGGGTAAGTTTAAAATAGGCGCCGAGAATCGAACCGCGTCTTGCCTCCTTCTGGTTTCTTGCCGACAGGACCCTCTGGACGATATACTGGTCTGTACACCAGTACCAGAAACCGATAATGGCGGAGCCAAGAATTACACCGGTCCAGGGATATTCCGGATCGTTGGCAGATCTTATCAGATTGACCATTGTATCGCCATCGGCATTTACCGGGACGGCCCGGCATATCTGCATCACTTCAGACCAGCCTCCGACTTTGATAAGTCCGATGATCAGAACGGCTATAGAGCCGATAAGCAGAACGGGTGTCTGCAGCACGGATGTATAAAGGACTGCCCTCATTCCTCCGAGGGTTGTATAAATACCGGTAAGAAGGACGAGACCTACAGCGCTGATCCAGAAGAAGTCGATTCCGAACATTGATTCAATTCCGAATACCTGTTTGAAAACCACGCCTCCCGCATATACAGTTACGGCAACTTTGGTTAGCACATAACTTACAAGTGAAATAATAGAAAGGAATGATCTTGATTCCTTATTGTATCTTTTTTCGAGGAATTCAGGCATTGTAAACACTTTGCTCCTTGCGTAGAAAGGCACGAATACCCATCCCAGGATAAGAATCAGCCACCCGTGCATCTCCCAGTGTGCCATTGCCATACCGCTTGAAGCGCCGGCTCCGGCAAGACCCACGAGATGCTCAGACCCGATATTTGATGCGAAAATTGAGGCTCCTATTGCAAGCCATGTTGCATCGCGGCCTGCCAGGAAATAATCGGTTGATGTTTCTTCTTTCTGTTTGGTGACCCAGATAATTATTCCTACGAGGCCCAGACAGAAAATTCCGAGAACAATCCAGTCTAAAGTTGCCATAGTGATAATTTAATAGTTGGTTATTAATTAGTTAAGATTATTTTTACCAATAACATCAGTTAACAATAAATTATGATTCAATAATTCCCGAATCCAAAACTATATGAAAAATCTTTTAATTGTATCTCTTACACTTAAAAAGTTTTTATAAAATAAGGAAGTTTCATTGAAAAAACCGGTTTTATTTTAATGTTTAAGAGCAGGCAGGCGGAAATTAATTATTCCCATTCTTTCAGGGAATCTTCGATAAACCTGATTATTGTCTGGTTTTCTTCTTTACCGTTACCTTCAATAAAGAAGGGTTTCCCGAATCGCATATGAATTATTTTTTTATGGTCAAGTTTGCCGAACTCTTTAATAATTTTCCCGTTACCCCAGAAGTCGGTTTTAATTGCCACGGGGATAACCGGGACACCTGCTTTTTTTGCGAGTTTTACCCCAAGGGTATTGAATTCTTCCGGTTTAAAAATTTCTCTTCTGGTGCTTTGGGGGAAAATAATAACGGAGATATCCGCTGATAATAATTCAGGGCCCCGGTCCATTACTCTTTCAAAATCCTTACGGGCGTCGGTCCGGTTTACCACAATCGGGTTTCGTGATCTCATTACCGGTCCGAAAAGCGGGTGCCGGACGAGGCTTTCCTTTACCACGAAGGTTGTTTTGCGTCTGGGAGCAATTATTCCGGGGAATATCATTGTTTCGAGGGTGCTCATGTGATTACTTACGAAAACCACGGGGCCGCTATGTGATGAGATGTAATTCATACCGGTAATGGCAAATTGTCCGCCGACTTTTTCGAGCAGTCTGAGGATATCGATGGATGATTCTGCCCACTCCCTGTAGTCGTAAGCACCTGCAAGGGCCTGTTTCCGGGTTTTGAAGACGATTCCCAGATACTTCAGGATAAAATAGAACCAGTTGTCGCGGAGCAGCCATTCTGCAAGGCCTGGTTTAAGGGATGGTGAGAAATAGCTATCCGACCTTATCAACTGGTCAATTACGGATTGGCTGTTTCGGATCTCTTTCATATGCTAATGAATTGCTAAGATAGCAGATTTTGGGAAAAGGGAGGTTCAGAAAATGATTCAATATAATTGGCATGAGGGTTAAGCTGATAAAGAGGCGGTTTGACCGGGGGTGGGATTTTCTGCCGGACTGATTGACGGGAATCTTTTCCAATTTAGAATTTTTACTATTTAGTAATTTTTATTACCTGAAATTTTTTATTACCTGATAATTTTTATTACTTGATAATTTTTATTATCTGATATTTTTTACTATTTGA
>JARKQN010000049.1 GCA_029974835.1 Bacteroidales bacterium | reverse complement strand
TTTAAAGTTTTCAGGTTCCAGGTTTGTTGCAAGGACAGCCGCCGTGGTACTGCTTCTGCTGTATCACACGATTGTTCTTAACGCGCAGCAAATTACCGTGACGGGAACTGTTAACGATGAAAAGGGAAATCCTCTGGCGGGGGTTACCGTAATTATAAAAGGTACTACCGTTGGTACCACTACTGATGAAAAGGGTAGGTATACACTCCCCAATGTGCCTTCAGATGCAACATTGCAATACTCATTTATTGGTATGGCCACACTCGAGCAAAATGTATCCGGCCGTGCCACCATGAATGTTTCACTGCGTGAGGAGGCTATAGGTCTTGATGAAATTGTTGTTGTGGGTTACGGCACACAAACAAAAAAGACACTTTCGGGTGCAGTAAGCGCTGTCCAATCAGACCAGCTTGTCAGAACAATTTCTCCAACTGCATCAGGTAACCTGGTCGGTAAGATTGCAGGGATAACAGCTCGAATCACAGATGCCAGACCCGGTGCAAGTACTTCCATTCAGATCAGGAACTTCGGCACACCACTGTTTGTTATTGATGGCGTGCCAAGAACGGCTGCGGACTTTAACAATCTGGAAATTAATGCCATAGAGAGCATTTCCGTTCTTAAGGACGGATCTGCCGCCATATATGGACTTCAGGCTGAGAATGGTGTAGTGCTCGTCTCAACCAAATTCGGCAAGATTACTGAAAAGCCCAAAATTGATATCAGTTCCTATTACGGGTTGCAGGGTTTTACCAGATTCCCTCAACATTCGAATTCATATTACTATATTCTTGGACAGATTCAATCCGCTCAGAATCAGGGACAGCCAGCACCCTATACTCCTGAACAGCTTGAAAAATACCGTATAGGCTATTACGATCCTGAAACAGGCGAGGATTACCGTAGTTTTGACTATTATGATTTTGTCATAAAACAGAATACCCCTGCACCTCAATATAATCTTACAGCCAGTGCCTCAGGGGCATCTGACAGGTCCAGCTATTTCTTTTCCGCCACGCAATTTAAGCAGAATGCAGTTATAGAAAGCTATTGGTACAGGAGACAGAGCGTTCAGGCTAACCTTGAGGCAAAACTAACCAAGGGACTTAAAATAGGTACTCAGTTGGTTGCACGTTATGAACTACGTCATCAGGCAGGAGTACCGGGCATCGACGATTATCCAAATATTTTCAGCGCACTGCTTCGTAACTGGCCAACTGAGAGGCCATACGCAAACGATAATCCTCTCTACGTGAATCAGACTCACAGTATAAATATCAACCCGGCAACCTATAAGGAATCGTTTACAGGTTGGACAGATGAGTCGGACCGTGATTTTGACGGCAACATTTACGCAGAATATGATTTCGGTTTTGGATTAAAAGCAAGAGGAACAATCTCATACGGCTACCATGTTTATCTATGGGAATGCTTCGAGTATACTTATGACGCATACAAGTACAACTATACTACCAAAGAATATGAAGTAGTTGTAGGAGGTGGCAACCAAAATCCATTCAGAGAGACAAGACGAGGCCACACTGAAGACAAATTCGCACAATTCCAGCTTACTTACAACAAAAAGTTTGGGAAACATTCAGTTGCGGCCGTTGCAGCTTATGAACAGATGTCACAGGATTACCAATATCTTAGATTGCATACTATTCCTCCAACTAACTTCCTTCCGATTCAGAATCTTGAGAATGAGGATTATCTTCAGAATATATGGAACCAATCAGCCCGTGCAAGTTACATCACCAGATTGAATTATAACTACGGTGAAAAATATCTTCTCGAGTTTGTCGGAAGATATGACGGTTCATATATGTACGCTCCAAGCAGAAGGTGGGGGTTTTTCCCTGGAATTTCACTCGGATGGAGGATCTCAAATGAATCTTTTTTCATACCTCTGAAAAATGTCCTTACAGATCTTAAATTAAGGGTTTCATATGGTGAAACAGGTAGTGAAACCGGGGTGAGTGCCTTCGACTATCTGGATGGATTTAACTGGGCAAGCGGAAATTACATATTCAACGGCACAACAGTAACCGGCATCGGACCTAGAGGCCTTCCTGTCAGAAACCTCACATGGGTTGTAAACCATTCAACAAATATAGGTTTTGACTTTGAATTATTCAACGGAAAATTCACCGGTCAATTTGATGTATTTCAGAGGAAACGCACGGGCATTCCTGCAGCCAGATATGACGTGCTTCTGCCAAGTGAGGTTGGATATTCCCTGCCAAATGAAAATCTGAATGCAACGGCAAATGTGGGTGTTGAAGGAGCGATTGATTATAACAGCAAAATAGGCCCGGTAAATTATACTGTTGGTATAAATGCAACTCTGGCCAGGGCAAGGTCACTTTATACATATAAACCACGATTCGGAAGTTCATGGGATGAGTACAGAAACTCAACAGAAGATCGATGGTCAAATATCCACTGGGGCTACCATGTTATTGGTCAGTTCAAGAGCTTGGAACAGATTGAGAATTACCCTGTGGACATTGACGGAAGATCTAATACCACCCTCCTCCCTGGAGACCTGATCTATGAAGACCTTAACGGCGACAAAATCATTAATACCTACGACCAGAAACCCATCGGTTATGCAACAGGTACGAACCCGTACATGAGCCTTGGAATAAATAATTCATTCAGATATAAAGGCTTTTCACTTGTCCTGGATTTTGCGGGGGGATTTTTACAGACATATCAGCCATCCACAGGTACAGGATCTGATCTAAAGATACCCTATGCCAACAATGGAGCCTCTCCTATGTATCTGCTGAAAGACGCTTGGCACCGTGCCGATCCCTTCGATGCAACTTCCCCCTGGATCGCAGGAAGATTCCCTCCCGTAAGGAAGGATAATGCCTCTCATTCAAATTACAGCAGGAACAGTGACTTCTGGAATGTGAATGTTAATTACCTAAGGCTAAGAACTCTAGAACTGGCCTATGAAATTCCACAAAAGTATATTAGCAGAATAATGGCCTCCAGGTTAAGAATTTACGTAAACATGACAAACCTGTTTTGCATTGATAACATAGGTAAGATATATGAACTCGATCCTGAGGTTGCAAGCAATACTGGCCGTGTATATCCTCCTTCAAGGGTCGCTAACTTTGGTCTGAATTTAACCTTCTAAATCAGCACAGACATGAAAAATATAATTAAACTCATATTTATAGTCATAGTGTTGCTTCAGGTAACAGGTTGTGGCGAGAAATGGCTTGAAAAACCAAAATCTACAACCATATTGCTGCCTGAACAGGTCTGGAATGACAAGGCTATGATTAGGAGCCTCCTGGCCAACCTTTATAACAGGATTCCTCATCACCAGGCAAATTTTACAGGACAGGCCAATATGGCGGCCTATGATGAAGGCATAGCAACAGGAAGCCAGGAAAGCGGCGTTGATATTTCGAATAACAACATTACTTCATATGCATATAATAGATGGACTCTTTGGGATTACAGTTACATCAGGGATCTTAATCTCGCAATTGAGGGTCTTAATGAATTATCGACAAAACTTACTGCTGCCGAGAAAGAGCAATTTACTTCTGAATTCAGGTTCCTGAGGGCTTGGGATTATTTTGAAATGGTTAAAAGAATGGGAGGGGTGCCTTTAATCACTTCACAACTCATTTATGACTTTAACGGTGACCCTAGCTATCTGAGAAACCCTCGGGCAAAAGAGGAAGATGTGTATGATTTCATAGCCAATGAACTGGACGAAATTAAAAATACCATCGGTAATGAAGACAGCCAAGACCGTGCAAATAAATACGCGGTTTTAGCCCTTAAATGCCGGGCAATGCTTTATGCAGGTTCCATAGCCAAATACAATGCTCTAATGCCTGTCCCAATTACATTGCCAGGTAAAGAAGTAGGAATAACAGCATCCAGATCAGACGAATATTACCAGAAAGCTCTCGATGCGGCAAGGGAGATTATACAGAGTGGAAAATACTCCCTATATAAGGCCAATTCTGACCCTGGTGTCAATTTCTATGAGTTGTTTGTGAAAAAACAGAACAATCCTGAAATGATACTACGAAGGGATTTTAACATTCTTGGTAATAAAAAACACAACTACTCTTACTGGATGATCTGCCGCACCATGAGGGAGGATAACCTGTCATCTTCTGCGGTTAACCCGCCTTTAAACCTGGTTGAAGCTTTTGAATATCTTGACGGTACCCCAGGGGTTTTACAAGGCGTTGGAGATGGAACCGTTGCCGGACAGGCAAATTGGATTTTCTATAACAAACCTCAGGATATATTTGCTAATAAAGACGGAAGATTATACGGAACTGTAGTTTATGCAGGTACTACATTGAAAGGAGTCGATGTCAATATCCAGGCTGGCGTATATGAATGGAGCCCTTCTCTTAACAGATATGTAAGGTATGAATCATCCGTTTTTGGCTCTTTACATACAGACGGCAAACTTCTTACCGGACTTGGAGGACCTATGCGAAACGTTGATGAAGTATCCAATACAGGTTTTTATGTAAGGAAGTTTATTGACCCTGCCACCCTGTCAAGTGCAAGAGGTGTCGGTACTGATATCCCATGGCCATATTTCAGATATGGAGAGGTTTTACTTAATGCTGCAGAAGCTGCATTTGAACTTGGTTTTATACCTGAAGCTCTTACTTATATTAATCAGGTAAGAGAAAGAGCAGGATTCCCGCCTAACAGCCTTGACGCTTCAACACTGACTTTTAACAGGATCGTAAATGAAAGAAGGGTTGAACTGTGCTATGAAGACCATAGAGTATGGGACCTTGCCAGATGGAGACTTGCCCACACTTTATGGAACGGGCAGAGTTCAAACCCCAATGCAGTAATGTATGCTTTGTATCCTTACAGAATTGTCCATCCTGGGTCACCGAATGACGGGAAATACGTATTTGATAAATTCGTAGCCCCGAAATTTGTTGCACCACGTTATTACAGGGAAGGAAACTATTATTCGCAGATCAGCCAGACTGTTCTGGATAACAACCCTTTGATAGTCAAGAATCCATTCCATTAATCTTTTACTATTATGAAAAGTATGAAAAACATAATATTAACAACAGCAATTCTTACCTCACTGTTTATTATAACCGGGTGTGAGTATGATAACTATAAAGCACCAGAGTCTCTACTCACAGGTACTGTTGTTTATAACGGTACAGCTGTTGGTGTAAGATCAGGGGGCTGCAGGCTTGAACTATGGCAGTACGGATACCCACTGAGGCAGAAAATTGACATTTATATTGCGCAAGACGGTACATTTTCTGCCAGATTGTTTGACGGTAATTACAAATTGGTACGGTTATCAGGTGCTCCATGGCCTGCTAATAATACCGATTCCATTAGTGTAACCGTAAAAGGAAATACATCAGTGGAAGTTCCTGTTGTTCCGTATTTCATCACAAAGAATGAAACTATTATACACGACGCGGGAGTAATCACTGCAACCTGCACAATTGAGAAACTGGGCACCCTGAATATCCAGAGTCTCCAATTATTGGTAGGCAGGACTGCTCTGGTTGATGTAAATAACAATGTGCAATCCACAACAGTGACAACGGGATTAACGGATCTTTCAACACCAAAGACCATTACTGTTACACTTAATGATGCCATGAAAGCAAGGGATTATATTTTTGCAAGAATTGCAGTACGAACAAGTGGCGTTACAGAGCGTTATTATTCACCTGTCTTCAAAATCAACCTGAAATAGGTTTTCAGGTACGATAAAATTAAAGAGGGTGGCCTCATTGGCTACCCTCTTTTTATTTACTGATAATTCATGGTCCTAATGAAACAACCACCCCTCCGGTACCTCCATTCTCCTGTCTCCGGCCGCTTCAACCATCAGACGGAGAACAGGCCTCCGACCCGTGGACTGAAAGTACTGTATCTCAATTCTGTGAAACCCTTTCCCCAGCGCAAGAAATTCCGACTTCTCCACCGCCCTCGGCAGAATGCCGTCATTGTTTATAACCTCAATCCCGTCAACCAGAAGCCTGCTGCCATCGTCCGAATTAAGATGGAAGCCGTAAATACCGTCGGCCGGAATCTTTATCCGGCCTGTAAACCGCAGCGCAAAGTTCTGGTTTACATCCGCAATCCTGGCATTTATCATGCGCGGGGTAAGATTCTTTTCGGGCTTTAGCTGAGTAAAATCGGGAAGCTTCTGAAATTCGCCTGTAAAAACCTCCGCCGTCAGCCCGGGTGCATACCTGCCTCCAGCCTCCCCCGGCATAAGATCCTTTTTCACAAGAGAAAATGCCACTGTCCGGCTTGTGTCCGAACCATGTATTGCAAATGCTTTCAGAGTGCACGATTCCCTGACATTTACAGGGCCGGTATATAAAACGTTCCCGGCGGCCAGATTTCCCCCCTCAAGAGAGTAAATAATTTTTGCTGCAGGGTTATGGCTGGAAAGAGTGGCATTGAACTCATCGTGAAATACCATGATAGTCTGCCCCGGCACGGGAGGAAGTATGCCCCTGTTAGCCCTCGAAATATTTGCAGCGCCCATTTTATCGACCTTCCTGTCGTAAGTCATCAGTCCGTTGGTTTCGGTCTCAACGTCTGTTGTCTGGGTATAAATTATAGCGCTCAGCCCTTTCTCCCTTATGAACCTGTAAATCTGATCGAGGTACGACTCGAATGTCGTGAGGAGCGGGGTAACATCCTCAAACGACCTGTAGCCCCAGTTTGTCGCCTCCCATGTATGGTCCTGAACAGGGTAGCCGAGTCCGCCGTATTCACCTATAACGATAGCCCTTTTCTCTTCGGGTTCCGGGCAGCGGGGAGCAGGGTAGCTGTGCACGTCCATAACATCGCCGCAACCCCTGTCGGTCCATCCGGAGGCGCTGTTCACCAGCCTGTATGGATCGTAGTCCCTGATAAGTTCTGTAATCCTTTCGGTATCCCACTGACCCCATCCCTCGTTATAGGGCACCCACATAATGATGGAGGGATGGTTGTATTTTGTCTCTATCATTCTTTTCAGTTCATACTCAAACTGGGCAGCCGATTCAGGTGTTTTGGTAATATCGGGTGCCTGGCCGCTTATGGAACGGTCTCCGCTTGGCATATCCTGCCAGACAAGAAGTCCCATTCTGTCGCACCAGTTATAGAAGCGCCTGTTCTCAACCTTCACATGTTTGCGAAGCATATTATAACCCATCTTCTGAGTCATGACAAGATCGTAAACCATTGCTTCGTCCGTTGGCGGTGTATATAAACCGTCGGGCCAGAAACCCTGGTCGAGGGGCCCAGCCTGGAAAATGAATTTATTATTGAGAAGCATCCTTGTGAATCCGTCTTCGGTCTTTCCCAGGGATATTTTTCTCATGCCGGCCACTGAAGTAATTACATCTTTTGAGGCGCCTGAGGTATAAGTTATTTCCACATCGTAAAGGAAAGGATTGCCGGGTTCCCAGAATACAGGATCGGGAATGGTGACCGTAATATCAGAATTCTGTCCGCCTGTGCCTTCTCCTGCCGCTTTACCCTTTGCGGATACTTTCACCGATACTGTTCCGTCGGTTCCGGCAGCAGCCACCCTGAATGTAAATGTTCCCTTATCCGGGTCGGGTATAACCCTGAAGGATTCAATGTAATATTCCGGTACCGGTTCGAGCCAGACACTCTGCCAGATACCTGTTGTGGGGGTGTACCATATTCCGCCTGGATTTGTAACCTGTTTACCGCGCGGCTGGGGACCCCTGTCGGTCGGATCCCATACGCATACAAGCAGTTCGTGTTCCTTTCCTTCCCTGACGAGCCCGGATATCTCAAACGAGAACGGGTCATAACCGCCTTTGTGCGATCCCGCTTCCTTACCGTCTATCCAGACTTTCGTTTCCCAGTCGCAGGCTTCGAAGTTAAGGAGCAGTTTCCCTTTTTTCCAGCTTCCCGGGATTTTAAAAGTTGTCCTGTACCAGAGATTTTCGGTATCCGATACTCTCTTCCTTACCCCCGAAAGGGCAGATTCAACCGGATAGGGAACAAGTATCTTCCCATCCCATTTTTCCGGCCTTGAATCCTTCGGAGTAATGGCATAATCCCATAAGCCGTTAAGATTTTTCCATTTCGTCCTTGTCAGGTCGGGCCTGGGGTATTCGGGCCACGGACATGCAGGATCGACCTTCTGAGCCCATTCGGTCAGCAGGGGATTCTCTGCAATCTTCCATGAGGAGAGGTCTTTTTTTGCACAGCTGCTGAAAATTACAGCTGCAGAAACACCAAGCAGAACTATGATATTCTTCATGTTAAATTAATTAATGTTAATATTACACTTAATAAAACCGCGGAATTCCCGCCTCAGAATAATCTGAGTAAGCCCCCGTACAATGGGATTCCCGGTTGGCTAAGCAAGATAAGATTTAAATGTGAAAAGACAAACAACCCGGCCAGGTTATTGCACTCTTTTTATTCTCTTGTCAAAAGGCTGATCAATAATAATTGGCACCTGTTCCTCGATGGTGTTTGTGGAATCGAGCTGCAGGGCCCTGACATCAGGCAGGCTGATTCTTCTTACAAGGTTGTGAATGGTGAGTGTAATGTTCTCAAGTGTCGACAGCGGGTTATCTATGGGCATTACCCTGTCGATAAGAACAAATTTAAAATCCCCTTTGAGGTCGTGTTTCTTAAGAGAGTCGTAGCTGCTGTCGAGGCTGATCTCATTCGATTTCACAAGATCTTCGAGAACTTCCCTGAAATAGAGGTCGATGCGGGGTTCAACCTTAAATCCGATGTTAAAGTCGACTCTGATAAGAATACCCGGAATAATATGGGTTACCTTGTATTCGAAGATTCTCGGGTCGTTGACGGTATTGACATGAAGGAACCAGTAAGTGTTGGCTCTTTTGGGCTGTTTCCTGAAAATTGAAAAAATAACTTTCGATTCGACCTGGTCGGGATTGTTTGCCCTGATAATATAAACCAGGTTTGTTGCTGTTTTCGGAACCGATTCATCCCTGCTCAGGTCCTTGAATAATTCGATATACTCGTCGAGATTGGCAAATGTGATATACCTGTTTTTTATCTTACGCCCGAAATACCATCCGTACATTATGATGAAGAATGATGCGGCGAGTGTTATTGTAAACCAGCCTCCGTTCGAGAATTTGTTAAGATTGGCTATCAGGAAGCTCAGTTCAATTGTCAGATAAACAAGCAGAAACAGGAATATCAGCCTGTGATTCACGCCTTTCTGGTTGAAATAATATACCAGAAGCAGTGTTGTCGTGAGCATAGTTATTGTGATTGCCAGGCCGTATGCAGCTTCCATATTTGATGAATTTCCGAAAAAGACTACCGCGAAGCTGCAGGCAATCCAGAGGAACCAGTTGACGAAAGGAAGATAGACCTGGTTTCGTACCATGGTAGGATGGAGCACCCTTATTTTCGGCCAGAAATTGAGTGAGACGGCCTCACCGAGAAGCGAATACGAGCCGCTAATAATAGCCTGGCTGGCCACAATGGCGGCACCCGTGGAGATAATTATGCCGGGAAGTAGGAACCAGCGGGGCATAACTGAATAAAAAGGATTTATATCGGAGGAAGAGGTTTCATTCATAAGCAGCCAGGCCCCCTGCCCGAAATAATTAAGGAGGAGGGCGGTTTTAACGAATATCCAGGATATCCTTATGTTTTTTCTGCCGCAGTGCCCGAGGTCTGAATAGAGGGCTTCGGCACCTGTGGTACAAAGGAAAACGGCTCCCAGAAGAATGAACCCCCCGGGGTACTCGGTTAAGAACCTGAAAGCATAGACGGGATTTACCGCCTTAAGAATCATAGGGTATTTAATGAGCTGCGATAATCCCAGCACACCGAGCATAAGAAACCATATCACGATTGCCGGACCGAACCACCTGCCGATATAGTTAGTGCCAAACTGCTGGATAAAGAATAGAAGGCCGAAGATTATGAGCACCACCGGAATGACAGGGAATCCGGGATTAATCAGCTTCATGCCTTCCACCGATGCTGTGACAGTAATTGACGGCGTAAGCACCCCGTCGGCCAGGAGGGCAGAACCGCCAAGCATGGTGATTATTACGACAAAAAGAGGCCTTTTTCGTATAAGCGCGTACAGCGCAAAAATTCCACCTTCACCCTTGTTGTCGGCCCTGAGGGTAATTATTATGTATTTCAGGGTGGTCTGGAGCGTCAGTGTCCAGAATATTGCAGAAAGACCTCCGTAAATAAGAAGTTCATTGTAGTTATCGTAACCCCATAACACGATTGCCTTTAGTGTGTACAGGGGGCTTGTGCCAATATCACCGTAAACGATTCCGAGAGTTACTATCAGTCCGGCAAAGGTAAGCCGTCTGATCCTTGTTTCCTGTTCAGAGTCTTTCATTGTGCAGGCCCGGGCTTTTTTATTCAATCCGGCCGTGCAAATTTAATAATTAATGACAATAATGTATCTTTGCTACCCTTACCGGAAAGACCTGTGAACCTTAAGTCAAGAATTAAATCATTCTACAAGCGCCTCATCTTCAGGATGAGCGCCTCGAACAACCCGCTGTTTATCAATTACTACAGGTATTTATACCATCCCGCTCCGGGAACCATTGACGAATTTGCCGATAAATTCAGCAGGTCAAGGAAATCTGTAACACTGGTGCAGGTCGGAGCCAACGACGGGATCAATAATGATCCCATTCATAAATTCATCAAAAGAGACAGTTGGAAAGGTGTACTTCTTGAACCGCAGGGTTATGTTTTCAGGGAATACCTGGTTCCTCTTTACAGGAAAACCGAAGGAATAATTCCTGTCAACGCAGCCCTTGAATGGACCGACGGCAAAAAACCGATATACCGTATTTCTGCCAGCAATTCGAGGTGGGCTCACGGCCTCACCACATTCAACCGCTCAGTGCTTGAAGAGTCGGTCAGGTCGGGTTATGTCACCCGGCAGCTTCAGAAGGAAGGCTCCCCTGTTCCTGAAAATCCTGAGGATTTTATAGTGGAAGAAATGGTCGAATGCATTTCGGTCGATACTCTCAGGAAACTCTATAATCTCGGCAAGATCGACTGGCTGCAGATTGACACAGAAGGTTATGATTTTGAGATAATTAAGATGTTTACGCAATCAGGTACCATGCCCGAAATAATAGTATATGAAAATATCCATTTCTCACCCGGACAGAAAAATGAATGCACAGTGTGGCTTGAGAAACATGGATACAGATGCACGGATTTCGGCCCCAACACACTGGCAGCCCTTCAAAGCGTTAAAAATCCTGAAAACTGAATATCCGGGGTAACATGTTTTATTATTTTTGTGTTATCTTTCGGCTCATTAACGAAATTTAATCCTGATGGACTCTTCAATCAGTCTGCTGGCTGTTACAGCGGTTTCCCTTGGTTTCCTTCATACATTATTCGGACCCGACCATTACCTGCCTTTTATTGTTCTCAGCCAGGCCAGGAAATGGAGTGTAAGGAAAACCATGGTAATTACATTTCTCTGCGGACTGGGGCATGTATTAAGTTCTGTCATACTGGGAATCCTGGGAATTGCCGTCGGGATATCTCTCAATAAACTTGTTTCAGTTGAATCTTTCAGGGGTAACATTGCGGGGTGGCTTTTCATCGCATTCGGCCTTGTTTACCTGGTTATCAGCCTGCGCAACCTTGCAAGAAAGAAAACGCATACACACGGCCATTTTCATCCCGGCGGGAATCTTCACGAGCACACTCACGACCATAGCGGAGAACATGTTCATATACATGAGGAGGAGGTTGTTTCGACAACTCCCTGGATACTCTTTCTGATATTTGTTTTCGGACCCTGTGAACCACTGATACCTGTTCTCATGTATCCGGCTGCGGAGAACAATATACCGGGAGCTGTTCTGGTTGCCGTTCTTTTCAGCATTGTAACAATAGCAACCATGATGTCGATAGTCCTTATCTTCAGGCTCGGGCTCTCGAAAATAAACTTAAAGCCCGTGGAAAAATACAATCATGTGATTGCCGGCGGAATAATTCTATTTTCGGGTATCGCAATCCAGTTTCTCGGGCTTTAGAAATCGTCATTCAACCGCCTGCCTGAAGAGCAGCCATGTGAACGGATCGGGTAAAATCTCTTCAATCTTCCCTTCAACCTTCATCTCACTGATTTTGCCGTTTATTCTGGCAATCAGGGTCTTAGTTCCTTTATCCGTTTTCACCATTATGTCGAGAGGGAAATCAAAGATATAATCCTGTTTTTGTTCAATGATGATGTATGTAAGGTTATTTTTCGGATCCTGGCGGGAGCTTATCCTAAGCACAGGCTGGCCCGGCACTTCGAGCCACTGGTAAAAGAACCGTTTCAGGTCTTTTCCGGAGGTCTGTTCCATCGCCGTTATGAAATCGGAGGTAAGAGCAGTGCGGTCCCTGAATTTTTCATAGTACAATTTCATTCCCTTCCAGAAAGCCGTTTCTCCCGTTTCGCGTCTGAGCATATGGAGCACCCAGGCTCCCTTCTGGTACGAGTTGGCATTAAGCAGATTCATCAGGTCGGTTACGGATGTATCTATAACAGGTTTTGAATTTTTTTCGGCAAACCTGAGTACGGTTGTCCGTGCCTGTTTCATTCCGGCCTCGAGCATATCCTTTCCGTAGTTCATTTCCATATAGACTGTGGTGAGGTATGTTGCAAAACCCTCACTAAGCCAGATATGGCTCCATTTTCTTTCTGTTACCGAATTTCCAAACCACTGATGCGCAATTTCATGGGCAATAAGCCGTTCGGCCCTCCCCTGTCCCGTCACCGAGTTCTCGGAGTAGAAAATACAGGATGCATTTTCGAGTCCGCCGAAAATGGTTTTTGATTGTACGTTTGCGAGTTTTTCATAAGGGTATGGTCCGATTAGTGAGTCGTAAAAATTCACAACTTTCACTGCAGGTCTGTAATCAGAGAGTCCGGCCTCGCGGTTTTCGCTGAAGACCCAGGCCCATACGGGGGTCTTCCCCGCAAATCCCGATAAAGCTGAAGCAAAAGGTGCTGCACCGAAAGCCATCACCTTGACGGGTAACGGCACCCCTTCGCTCCAGTGAGTAAGTATGTTCTTCTCATCAATGATGCTTTCCTCAGTCAGAATCCCGTTCGCAACCACCCTGTAATGATAAGGTGCTGTAATTATAAAATCAACCATGGCCTTGTCGGCAAGGTTATCGCAAACAGGCAGGTAACATGGTGCTCTGTCGGGCCAGTGGTCGGAAAAGAATGTCCTGTTTCCGAACTTATTCCGGGAAATTATCAGTCCGTCAGCGGGCACTCCCGAATATGTTACCTCGATTGTTGCCGTATCTCCCGACTTCATTGGCCGGGGCAGGGAAACCTTAAGAATGTTGCCGGCATGCGACCATTTCGTCTGAAGGCCTCCTGACGAGACTTTACTCACCTTCATTCCCCTGCCGGAGTTATCAGTGTTTTTAAGCAGAAAATCAACTGACTGAGATGTTCCCGTAAACCGGATTACGGCACGGGCCTTACCGTATATGACATCGGTTGAATCGTTAAGCCTGAGACTGAAAACATACTTCAGCACATCGGTTTGTCCTGCAGGTTCCGGTGCGGCGGCAACTGCAATTGAAAAAAACAACAGGCTGATTCTTAATGCAGCTGACATGTATAAAAGCCCTGGTCTGGAATTTCCGGTTCTCATTGTCCCTGTTATTCTTTTTGTTACTGCCTGAGGCTTACTGTGCCGGATAATCGGATGTTTTTTAATCAAAGCCTATATCTGAGGGTATGGCGGAAGGCCGCCAGACTCAAGCATTTTTCTGTACCTGTCCCTGAATTTTTCGAGGTAAACACGGTCAAAGTCTTCTTTTCCTATAACCAGCGGGTTAGGGTCACCGGGTTTTCGTGTACGGAGGGCGGCAAAATCCGATTCGCGCGGATGAAATACCAGCCCCACATCGCAGCCTTCAGCAGCGGCAAAGGCCCTGAAATACTCAACCGATGATTTGTAAAGTCTGGTTTCCGTCTGAGTCGGCCAAACCGCTGATCCTCCCATAATTCCCACCACATGTCTCTCTCCGTTATCTGTAACCGGGAATATAAATGACATGCATCCCGGACTGTGACCCGGTGTTGAAACAAACAGGATTAAAAGAGAACCTATTTTTATTTTCATTCCGTCAGTAAGGTATATATCTACCGACTGAGGACGGGGGCCAATATAAGCCCATTCGGGAGGGACAGTCTGAAGCATATTCCACCCTGTGAGGCTCATCCCGACCAGAGCGTCCGGGCAAACATTTTTTTTGAGGTACTGTACGCCGCCGTAATGGTCAAAATGTTCGTGAGAAATAAAAATTACCTTAATGCGCGAAGGATCGAGTCCCAGTTTCTTCATATCCTCAACCATCATCGCGGCATCCTCGTCGCCAACACCTGTATCGAGCATTACCAGTCCCTCGCCGGTATCGATTATATAGGAGCCGACTGTGGCTGTACCCGTAAAATACAAATTATCGAAAAGCTTCAGCGGTTTAATCGATCTGTAAGGAGGGCTGAACGAACGCGGCAGTTTTTGTTCACCCGGGGGGAAACGGGCAGGTTGAAATGCAGCTTCCTTTATCTTCAGTGCTGAAAGAGCCTCATCAATTGTCAGGTAATCCTTCGCTGACTCTCCAGGACCTGCTGCCACGGATGTGCTCTTTTTTTCGGTTACACACGATAGCAGGACTGACGCCGTAAGCAGCAACAAAAACAAACCTCTCTTTATCATTTTTTTAATATTTTCACTGTTACAGGCAGGAATCATTAATATCTCTGGGAGAGAAACGACACCAAAGGGTTTACCCGTTTCCCTGATGGCCCACACGGATCAAAAGGCCTGATATGTTCACTCCGGCTACTTCAGGGAATATTCTTCTTTTCAACTTTCCATCCGGATCTCTGGGAGAGGCCGCAAGGGTTGCCCGTAAACATTTTACCGGCTTCGGTGTCGCCTTTCAGCTGCCATTTTACCCATGCCGTGGCCACTACTGCAAATTCTCCTCCGTGAGGCTGCCTGTATGTACCACCGTGTCCCACATCGAGGTTTGCTGCAAAAACAGGCACATGATTAATACGGCCGAAGTCGTCCATACCGTTCTTATAGGCTATATCTGACTCGCCTCCCAGTATGTAAATGGTGGGGGCATGAAGCTTTAAAAGATGATCTTTATTAAGAGCCGGCATTCCGGGCATTCCGCCTCCTCCTTCACCGATTATACCGCTGTTGCAGACCAATAAGGTTGTCACCCTCGGGTCGGGAGCCATTTCCAGCGCCTGAAGCCCGCCGCATGACATACCGCTCACCGCGATCTTGCTGACATCTATTTTGTTGTAATAGGGGCTCGATTTGTCGTTGTTCTGTGCGATGGCCCAGTTTATGGCATCGGTCAGCTGGACAGATTGTGATCTTCCCCCGCCCCGCTGCCCTTCCTGCGGCATGGGGCCGATTGCAATAACGAGAAAACCGTGGGAAGAAATCTCTGAAAGGAAGTTTACATGTTCCCATGGGGAGTTGGCACATGCCCCGTTACCCCATGCAATAACCGGCAGTTTGTTCCTGTTGCCGAAAGGACTCAAATCTTTCGGTCTGAAAACCGTATGAGTCGGAAGCGTGGGCTCAGAAATCATAAGGGCGGGATATGGACCTGTACCGCCATCTTCAACAACCCGTGAAGCGGCTTGTCCGGCAGGAGCATTTTCCTGTGCTGCTAAACTGCCCGGAAAAAACAATCCTGCAAATAACAGAGAAATCAGTAGTTTGGAATTGCATTTCATTTTTATAACTTTTGGGCTCATAAAGTAAATAATTTTTATTGTTATTCCCATTCATGCGGCCTGTTTTAAAGAGAGGATATTAAGCAGCAAAAAAATTAAACAGATAAGCGCAATGGGGCACAGATAGATTATATTTATTAGCTTTGCCATAGATTTATAACGTGATGAATTACGATTACAATACTCAGCGAAAGAGGATGGCTCTCCCCGAATATGGCAGGAACATCCAGAAGATGGTTGATCATATTAAAACAATCAAAGACAGGGAGGAGCGCAACAGAGCAGCCGCAACTGTAATACATATTATGGGCAACCTTAATCCCCAGCTCAGGGACCAGGGGGACTTCAGGCACAAACTGTGGGACCACCTTGCAATAATTGCGGATTTTGATCTCGATATCGACGCACCGTATACGCCGCCTGAAAGATCGAAACTGACCGAGAAACCAAACAGTGTCAGTTACCCGGAAGGCAATATTAGGTTCCTTCACTACGGAAAAATTATCGAACTGCTAATTGAGGCGGCTGTGAAAATGGATGACGGTGAGGAAAAGGATTATCTCATCTCGCTTATAGCATATCAGATGAAGAAATCCTACCTTACATGGAACAGAAGCCAGGTTACTGATGAATTAATATTCAGTGATCTTAAATTTCTTTCGGGAGGGAAACTGAAAATACCCGAAGGATTGAAGATACCCGAAGTCAGGGATCTTGCAACGCAGCAGAAAAAGAAACAGCCTCAGAAACAGCACGGCAAGCAGCAGAACAAGCACTCAGGCAAAAAGAAAATGTCAAACCGTCACCAATGAGCTCATTTGTTGTTGAAGGCGGGCACAGGCTGCAGGGTAAAATAACTCCGCAGGGAGCAAAGAATGAGGCTTTGCAGGTTATATGCGCCTGCCTGCTCACCTCCGAAACGGTTAAAATTCATAATATCCCCCGTATTCTTGATGTTGCAAACCTAATCGACCTGATAGCGTCGCTGGGTGTCAGCGTGGAGTATGACAGGGACGGTACAACGGTTTCATTCAGGGCATCAGACCCTGAACCCGAAAAGTGCAAAACGCCTTCTTTTATCGAAAAGAGCAGCAGGATCCGCGGTTCAATAATGATAGCCGGACCCCTTCTCGGCAGGTTCGGCAGGGCATATATTCCAAGACCGGGCGGAGACAAAATCGGAAGACGCAGACTTGACACTCACTTCACCGGCCTGACCAAACTGGGGGCAACTCTTGAATATTCAACCGGCATCAATTATTACACCGTTGAGGCGCAACAGCTTGAAGGAACATACATCCATCTCGATGAGGCATCGGTAACCGGAACCGCCAACATAATCATGGCTGCCGTACTTGCAAAAGGCAGAACAACGATTTATAATGCAGCATGCGAACCTTATGTCCAGCAATTATGCAGGATGCTTGTGCGAATGGGCGCCAGGATTGAGGGCATCGGATCAAACCTGCTCTTCATTGACGGCGTTGAACAGCTTTCAGGATGTGAACATACCATCCTGCCCGACATGATTGAAGTGGGATCTTTTATCGGCATGGCTGCTATGACCGAATCTGAAATCACCATCAAAAATGTCTCGTGGGAGAATCTGGGTATAATTCCCGATTCTTTCCGCCGGCTTGGGATATACCTCGAAAAAAGAAACGACGATATCTATATCCCCAGCCAGACTCATTACGAGATTGAAACATTTATCGACGGATCCATCATGACCATCTCCGATGCCATATGGCCCGGTCTCACCCCCGACCTGCTCAGTGTCTTCCTTGTAACAGCCACACAGGCCAACGGTGCAGTGCTTATCCACCAGAAGATGTTTGAAAGCAGACTCTTTTTTGTGGATAAACTTATTGATATGGGTGCGCAGATAATATTGTGCGACCCTCACAGGGCAACAGTTATAGGACTTAACCGCAAATTCAGGCTGCGGGGTACTGTCATGTCTTCACCCGACATAAGGGCAGGCGTTGCACTTCTCATTGCCGCCATGTCGGCCGACGGTGTCAGCGTAATACACAATATTGACCAGATAGACCGTGGATATGAAAATATCGACACCAGGCTGAATGCACTCGGAGCTTCAATTAAAAGACAATAAAACCGGATTTTAATGTGCCATTTTGTCAATGCGGCCTTTATGGCAGGCATTTTGATTAATATTACAGAATCATATTCAAAATTTAAGGGAATAAGATGAGGAAAAGGCATACTGAAGAGACGAAAGACGAAAAATCGTCTAAATCTGAATTTTCTGATAATAAAGATATTAACAAACAATCTGAAACCGGAGCGGAGAGCCCCGGGCAGGAAGTGATTACCTCATCCGGAGATGCTGACGCTGCAGAGAATAAGAGTGAAGAACCGAAAACCTCCCCCGATGAAACTGACAAAAAAGCCCCGGAAGAGCCGGGAATTCTGGAAAAACTGGCAGAGATGCAGGACAGGTATCTGAGGCTTGCAGCTGAATTTGACAACTACCGGAAGAGGACTCTCAGGGAGAAGATAGACCTTACCAAATATGCCGGGGAGAAGCTTATAACAAGCCTGCTTCCCATTGTCGATGATTTTGAAAGAGCGCTGAGCCAACTGGACCAGTCAGGCGAAAACTCACATGCCGCCGAGGGCATGAATCTGATATACAATAAACTGACTGGATTTCTGAGGGAAAACGGAGTCAGGGAGATCGAATGTCTGAACTGTGACTTCAACGTTGACCTTCATGAGGCGGTTAACAAAACTGCAGTTGAGGATGAATCACTTAAAGGAAAAGTCGTTGAAGTACTGCAGAAAGGTTATTACCTGAATGATAAAGTCATCAGGTTTTCGAAAGTTGTTGTTGGTGAATAGAAAATACCTTCATGACGACAAAAAGAGACTATTACGAAATACTTGGTGTACCGAGGAACGCTTCCAGGGAAGATCTGAAAAAGGCTTACCGCAAGCTGGCATTGAAATACCATCCCGACAAAAACCCGGGTGATAAAAATGCCGAAGAAAAGTTCAAGGAGGCAGCCGAGGCGTATGAGGTTCTTTCCGACGATGAAAAAAGGCAGAGGTACGACCAGTTCGGACATGCCGGCCTGGGCAATTCCGGAGGCGGTTTCGGCGGAGGCATGACAGTCGAGGACATTTTCGCCTCATTCGGGGATATTTTCGGTGACGCATTCGGCGGGTTCGGAGGTTTCGGAAGCAGCCGCAGATCAAGGAGGGTTAACAAAGGCACGAACCTCAGGGTGAAGGTAAAACTTAACCTCTCGGAAATAGCAACCGGCGCCGAGAAAAAAATCAAGGTGAGAAAATATGTCCCGTGTTCATCATGCGACGGCACCGGAGCAGCCGACCATGGCAGTTTTTCAGACTGCCCCACATGCAGGGGTACAGGACACGTCACACGCATTACAAATACCCTGCTGGGCCAGATGCAGACAACCACAACATGCCCCTCGTGCGGCGGCGAAGGAAAAACAATAACAAAGAAATGCAATACATGCTACGGCGAGGGCATCGTGGAAAAAGAAGAGATAATTAAAATCAACATACCTGCCGGTGTTGCAAAGGGAATGCAGATGACTGTAAGCGGCAAGGGAAATGCAGCCCGCAGGGGCGGAGTGCCCGGCGACCTTTACGTCCTTATCGAGGAAGAAGAACATCCCGACCTCATTCGCGAAGGCAACGACCTGATATACAACCTTTTCATCAGCGTACCAGATGCCATTACCGGCGGCAGCGCCGAAATACCCACAATTGACGGGCAGGTGAAAATAAAAATCGAACCCGGCACACAACCCGGGAAAATCCTTCGGCTGCGGGGAAAGGGGCTCCCGGAGGTTAACGGATACGGAAGGGGCGACCTCCTGGTAAACGTCAATGTATGGATCCCGAAACACCTCGGAAGAGAGGATATGAGAATTATCGAAAAACTTAAGGAATCGGGCGCTTTCACACCAAAACCCGATAAGGACGATAAAGGCTTCTTCGAAAGAATGAGAACCTATTTCAGATAATTCTTCCTGATTCTGAAAAGATTTCATAAAACCTTATTACACGAAAATCCTGATCCTAACTTTGTTTTTCCGTTATTTCGGTTTCCTTCATTTAATCCATTTTGCTTATTTTAGCATCTTTAATTAAAAATCCTGTATGGCATTATTTGAAGCACAAAACGTAACCAAACAGTATGGTTCGACACTTGCACTCGACCGGCTGAGCATCTCGGTACCGGCACAGTCAATTTACGGCCTCCTCGGACCAAACGGAGCCGGGAAAACCACCCTGATAAGAATAATCAACCAGATTACGGGGCCCGATTCGGGAGAACTTTTTCTCGACGGCAGAAAGCTCAAACCCTCTGATGTGGCCGATATCGGATACCTGCCTGAGGAGAGGGGGTTATACAAGAAGATGAAAGTGGGGGAACAGGCCCTCTATTTTGCAAGACTGAAAGGCTTAACAAAGCACGAAGCAATGCGCCGGCTGAAATACTGGTTTAAGAAACTAGATATTGTCGACTGGTGGGGAAAAAAGGTTGAAGAACTTTCCAAAGGTATGGCGCAGAAAGTGCAGTTTGTTACAACTGTTCTCCATGAACCCAAACTCATAATATTTGACGAGCCCTTCACAGGATTCGACCCAGTCAACGTGAATATCATTAAAAATGAAATCCTGTTCCTGCGCGAAAGAGGCGCTACTATAATATTCTCAACCCATAATATGGGGTCAGTTGAGGAACTGTGCGACAATATCACACTTATCGATCACGGAAGATCCATGCTTGAGGGAAAGGTTGATGAAATAAGAAAATCATGGGCCGGCAATGAATACACGGTAACGTTTGACGAAAAAGTGAGAGTTCCGGAAAACGGAAAATTCAGTATTCTGGAGTCGGCCGAGGAAGATCACAAAACGGTGATCCGGCTTAAAAGCCTCACCAGCGCGTCAACAAACCAGATTATCTCCGAGCTGATGAATTCCGGAAATATTTCCGCATTCAGCCCTGCACTTCCGTCAATGAATGACATTTTCCTCAGAGTTGTACAATCAAAAAGCCCTGAACCAACCAGATAATACATTAAACCATGAGCAAGATATCCGTAATCATTGAACGTGAATATATAACCAGGGTAAGGAAAAAATCATTCATTATTATGACCCTGCTGGCTCCACTGCTGATGGCAGCCGTAATAGTGGTTCCAACGCTGCTTATGACGAACCAGGATACCGAGATGAAGAAGATAGCTGTTATTGAGGACAAGAGCGACCTCTTTAAGAATGTGATTCCCAATTTAAAAAATACCGAATTCGTCTATCTCGAAAACACCAGGTTTGAGGATCTTAAGAACAATTTTGAACAGGCCGGATATTACGGAGTTCTCTATATTTCTCCTGAAGTGATCAATGTTCCTGAAGCCGTTCAGATGATATCCCGGAAACAGCCGCCCATCACGCTGCTCGAACATATCGAGCGATCTCTGGAAAAGGAGATCGAGAGACAGAAACTGCTTACCTACAAAATTGAGAACCTCGATGAAATAATGAAAAATGTCAGGTCGAAGGTCTCTGTGCAGACAATAAAGCTCGACAGCACGGGAAGTGTCAAGCAGACGAGTACCGGCATCTCGATGGCCCTGGCATACATAAACAGCTTTCTTATTTATATACTGGTATTTGTCTTTGGCTCCCAGGTGATGCGCGGCGTGATTGAAGAAAAAACCAGCAGGGTGGTTGAGGTTATCATCTCGTCGGCAAAACCGGTGGAACTGATGATGGGAAAAATAATAGGACTTGCCCTCGTCGGACTCACACAGTTTTTAATATGGATTATTCTCACTTTTGGAATTGTGACCGTTGTAAAATCGTCTGTATTTCCGAAAGAGAATGTTAAGACAGCCGTGCAGAGCGCGCCTCAGGATCTGATGACACGCAGTATGAATATCCCCCAGGAGCAGGCGGAACAGATAACACAGCAGGCAAATAACATATCTCCCGAATTCGCGAAAATATTTGATTCTGCGCTTAACCAGCCATGGGGTCTCATAATATTTTCATTCATTTTCTATTTCATTTCCGGTTACCTTCTTTATGCTTCCATTTTTGCGGCCATCGGATCGGCTGTTGACAACGAAACCGAAACCCAGCAGTTTATGCTGCCGATAACCATTCCGATTATTTTCGGACTTTTCGTTGCCATGAGTACCATGCAGAACCCTGAAAGTTCCATTGCATTCTGGTTCTCGCTCATCCCGTTCACTTCCCCGATTGTGATGATGGCCCGTATTCCCTTCGGGGTACCCGGCTGGCAGCTGGCATTGTCGATGGTGGTGCTGGCCGCAACTTTTGTCGGGTTTGTATGGATGGCAGCGAAGATTTACCGTACCGGTATCCTTATGTACGGCAAGAAGACTTCATGGCAGGAGATCTGGAAATGGCTGCGCTACAAGGGTTAGATTATTAATATCCGCTGAATATGCCGAAGATTCTCGTTATCGACGATGAAAGGGCAATAAGAAACACCCTGAAGGAAGTACTTGAATATGAGAAGCATGAGGTCGATCTTGCCGAAGATGGTCCGGCAGGAATAAATCTCTTCAGAAATAATGCATACGACATTGTGCTGTGCGATATCAAGATGGCAAAGATGGACGGGATAGAGGTTCTTGAGAAACTGATGGAAATCTCTCCGGACGTCCCCGTAATCATGATATCCGGTCACGGTAACATCGACACTGCCGTTGAATCAATAAAGAAAGGAGCATACGACTTTCTCGAGAAACCTCTCGATCTGAACCGTGTACTGATAACCATACGGAATGCAACAGACAAGTCGAAGCTTGTCACACAGACAAAGGTTCTGCGGAATAAAGTAAGCAAAATGTATGAGATTGTCGGGGAATCAAAAGCCATTCTGCAGGTTAAGGAGATGATCGACAGGGTGGCTCCCACTGAGGCAAGGGTACTGATAACCGGGGCAAACGGAACGGGCAAGGAGCTTGTCGCCCACCAGATACACGAGAAAAGCCCCAGGGCAAGGGCCCCGTTCGTAGAGGTCAACTGTGCGGCAATACCTTCAGAACTTATTGAAAGTGAACTGTTCGGACACGAGAAAGGGTCATTCACCTCCGCCATAAAACAGAGAATAGGGAAATTTGAACAGGCCGACGGGGGAACTCTCTTCCTCGACGAGATAGGCGACATGAGTCTGTCGGCACAATCGAAAGTGCTCAGAGCCCTCCAGGAGAATAAGATATCAAGGGTAGGTTCCGACAAGGATATTCACGTGAACGTGAGGGTTATCGCCGCCACCAACAAGAATATCAGGAAGGAAATTGAAAACAATAATTTCAGGGAAGACCTTTACCACCGGCTGAGCGTAATACTGATCCATGTACCCTCTCTTAATGAAAGGATAGAAGACATTCCGCTTCTCGCCGACTATTTCAACACGCTAATCTGCAGCGAGTACGGTATGGGAAAGAAGAAAATTTCCAAGGACGCAATTGAAGCACTGCAGAAAATAGAGTGGACCGGCAATGTAAGGGAATTCAGAAATGTTCTTGAGAGACTGATCATTCTATCCAAAGATACAATCACGGCAAAAGATGTGGCATTATTTGCCCGCCCTGTTTCGGGGCTTACCCTGTGAAACCTGACACATGAGATTTCTCGTTACAGGAGCAACCGGTTTTATAGGCTCAAATCTGTGCAACAAGCTTCTCAGCCGTGGACACCTGGTTACCGGGCTGTACCGCAACATGGCAAATCTGCCTCCGGTAGTCCCGGAGGGTCTGAAATTCGTAAAAGGGGATATTCTTGACTATGCAAGTGTTTGCGAAGCAGCGGGGGGATGCGATGGCATATTCCATACTGCCGCATTCACCGGCATCGGCGCGCGTAACCATGAAATGATAAGGCATGTCATTGTGGACGGTACGCTTAACGTGATAAGGGCCGCTCTTGATAACGGGGTGAAAAAGATAGTGGTTACCTCCACGGCTGGCGTACTCGGACCTTCAATGGAATCACCTGTAAATGAAGATACAGTCAGAACAAGCGATTTTTTCATACCATACGAATCGGCTAAAGCCGAAGCAGAGCTAAAAGCCCTGGAATTTGCAGGAAAGGGCACTGAGGTTACTATCGTCAGTCCGACCCGTGTATACGGGCCCGGCCCCCTCAATAAAGCCAACAGCGTAACCGGAATAATGAAAATGTACCTTGAAGGCAAATGGCGGTTTAACATAGGCGACGGCTCTTCTGCGGGGAATTATGTTTTCGTTGAGGATGTGTCGGAGGGCCATATACTGGCAATGGAAAAGGGATTGAACGGTGAAAAATACCTGCTTGGAGGAGAAAATGTCACATATAATGAATTCTTTTCCCTGCTGGCCGAGCTGACCGGAAAACGCCTGAGACTCATAAATATACCTGTTACCGTGGCTATGGCTGCCGCACGAATGTCTATGTTGCTCTCAGCCATTACCGGCAAAGATCCGTTCATGACGCCGGGGCATGTAAAGAGATATGCCTGTAACTGGAATATTTCCTCAGCAAAAGCCCGGGAGGCACTGGGGTACAGAATTACTCCGCTCAGGGAGGGAATGAAAAAAACCCTTGACTGGCTGCGGACGCAGACAATCTGACCCACGGCACAATTATGTGATTATCCTTTTGTTCAGCTTCTCTTTCGAAACTTAAGCTTCTGACCTGCCTGTATCCTGGAGGGATCCGAAATATTGTTAAGGCTCAGCACCTCAGTCACACTTACCCCCTCGTATTTTTTGACAATATCCCAGATGGTATCGCCTGGCCTGACTGTATGAATAATGAAATCCCCGTCGGTTTCAGGTTCTTTCAGGGTGGCTGCATTGGTGGTGACACTCTTTCCCGACAGGGCCTGTTTCTCGGCAAAAGTCATGGAATTAATCTTCATGAAGAAATCAGTTTTATCCGGATCCACAAACACTGCCAGCCTCTGACCCACCCTGATGGTATTGGTATAAATATCGTTCCAGTACCTGAGATCGGAGAGCCTCACCCTGTACCATTCTGCAATATATCCCAGGTTATCTCCATCTTTAACAGTGTAATAGATTTTGGTTTTCCCGGAGATATTTGACGGAGCATTGGAAGAATAAACCGGATTTACCGTAACAGCATTCTTTCCCAGGTAATAGTCGGCCCTGAAACTTCTGATTGAATCGGCAAGGTTAATGAAATCGCTCAGTCTAGAAACCGGAAGAGTGAGCGACTGAGGTTTTGAGGAGCCCGGAATAAGTCCGGTCCGGTACTGAGGATTGAGTGCCCTGAGCTCACCGAAAGGGATATTCATTACTTCAGATATTTGTGAGAGATGAATATCTTTATGAACAATAATGGTATCGGTTGCCAGGGGAATATTTACCGTAAGAGGTGAAATATTATGCTCCTTATAATAGTTCAGGGCATATGCTGCAGCAACAAACTGAGGGATATAGCCTCTCGTTTCACGGGGTAATCTATAGTATATCTCCCAGTAGTCCTTTTTATTCCCCGACCGTGCAATTGCCTTTGATACGTTTCCCGGTCCGCAGTTATAGGCAGCTATAACCAGAACCCAGTCTTTGAAAATATCGTACATGTCCTTCATATACCTGGCGGCTGCATGGGTTGATTTCACGGGGTCTCTTCTTTCATCAACCAGAGAGTTTATGGTGAGGCCGTACATTCTACCCGTGCTTGCCAGGAACTGCCAAAGGCCGGTAGCACCGGCTCTTGAAACCGCATTCGGGTTCAGAGCCGATTCAATTACCGCCATATATTTTAATTCGGAAGGTAGTCCGTAAGAATCAAAAATATTTTCAATGATGGGAAAATAATAATCTGCAAGTCCCAGCACTGCCCTCAGAACTTCCGACTTTCTGTCGGTATAAACATGTATATGATTACGAATGATGTTGTTATATGGCAGTGTGATAACCGAGTTTATTTTTCTGATCCTCTCCCTGTAAACGGAATCTGTAAATTCCGGTATTTCCGTGAGGGTTGTATCTGCAGGCCGGTTTATAAATGCAAGCCTGACATACCAGTCGTTAAGAAGGCTGTCGAGGTCACGCGAAATTCTTTCCAGTTCAAAGGTGTCAGGTTTTGTATCCGGTCTGTATTCAGTGTTCTGAGGGAATACTGCGACCGACATCACAATCAGTACAAAAGCCTGTATAAGAATCTTTCCATTCATTTTTCAGAAGCTGATAATAAGTGTCATATTTACACCTGTTCCCGCAAATGTACCAAAAGGAATCTGAACAGGAGATATTTTAAGGGCAAGACTTTCTCCGATATCATAATCAAACAGGCTTGCATCCACATTGGCATCGAGGATGGTGACAAGGTACCAGGCGGCAATGCCGAGGTATGAAAGGTCGCGGTATTTTCTGAAGTAGTCGATCTGCCTCATCATCTGGTCCTTTATCCAGGCTGCGGTGGAGACATTTGCTGTTTCGGGGTGCAGTACCGGATCGTAATCCTCTGGTTTGATATTACGTATCAGTTTAAGGTAGCTGTCGGTTTCAGGCACCAGGTCGGTAAAATCCTGGTATGCCTTAATATACTTGTTATACCATGTTGTATTGTACCACACTGCATAACCGACGCCGCCGAAACCTGCGTAAACGACCGGGACTTTCCAGTATTTGCGGTTATAAATTTGTCCGAGACCGGGGAAGGAGGCTGCGAGCATTGTTGCCTTTACCGGGTCGCGCGATGTTACTTTTCTCAAAGCTTTATCAATTGAGATTGTATCCTGAGCAGCCGCGTCTGCTGCGAACAGAAACACCAGCAAAATAAGGGGCAAGCCTGTATGGTATTTAACTCTCAAAGCACAAAGCCGGGAACACCTGGTCCGGAAATAATTTAAACGCAGGTGCAAAGATAATTATTTTGGAGAGCTAAGTGAGACGGTCGAAAATACCTAATATTCTCTCCATTTCGTCGGGTGATTCGAACTGGATTACGATTTTGCCCCTGCCCTTCTCGTTGATGCGGAAGGTCACTTTCGAGGCAAAGATTTTCTCGAGGTGAGATGATAGCTGCTTAAAATCTTCATTAAGTTTCTTTTTCCTGACGGCCTTTACCGGGTCTTTAAGGCTTCCGGCCTGTAATGTCCTGACCAGTTCTTCTGCAGCCCTTACTGAAAGATCCTCGTCAATAATCCTGTAAAAGACATTTATCTGTTGTTTTGGATCTTCAATATTAATGAGTGTCCGGGCATGACCCATTGTAATCTGCTTATTCTTGATGCCAAGCTGTATTTCAGCGGGCAGTTTCAGCAGCCTGAGGTAATTTGCCACGGTCGACCTCTGCTTCCCCACCCTTTCGCTAAGCTGTTCCTGCGTCAGGCGGCACTCTTCCACAAGCCGCGAATAGCTTATTGCCACCTCGATTGCGTCGAGATCCTCCCTCTGAATATTTTCCACCAGGGCCATTTCGAGCATTCCCTGGTCGTCGGCGGTCCTTATAAATGCCGGAATATGAGTAAGCCCTGCAATTTTTGCAGCCCTTAGCCTTCTTTCACCTGCAATAAGCTGGTATCTTCCGTTTCCTGTTTCCCTTACGGTGAGTGGCTGAACTATTCCAAGTTGTCTGATAGAAGCTGCAAGTTCTTCCAGCGACTCCTCGTCAAAGCGGGTACGGGGCTGAAAAGGGTTGCTGTCGATGAGGTCGACAGGTATCTGTGTGTTGGCTTCGACTTTTTTCTCAAGGACCTCTTTCTCCACTCCTTCGATTAGAGCACCGAGTCCTCTACCGAGCGCATTTTTTTTTGCCATGTTCATATCGTCATCAGTTTGACTGTGCCTGAGCTGAAGTTCCTTCATTCTTCTCTATAAGCTCCTGTGCAAGGTTAAGGTAGTTAACCGTGCCTCTCGATTCAGCATCGTATAAAATAGCAGGCTGCCCGTAGCTTGGGGCCTCCGAAAGTTTCACATTCCTCTGAATAATGGTTTTGAAAACCATCTGCTGGAAATGACGCGTAACCTCTTCCACAACCTGGTTTGAAAGCCTCAGCCTCGAGTCGTACATGGTAAGAAGAAATCCTTCGATTTCCAGAGCCGGATTAAGATTTGACTGAATGATTTTAATTGTATTAAGAAGTTTTCCCAGTCCTTCAAGAGCAAAATATTCGCACTGAACAGGAATTATCACCGAATCGGAAGCCGTAAGGGCATTTACGGTAAGAAGTCCCAGCGAAGGAGAGCAGTCGATAAGGATATAATCGAAGTTATCCTTAACCTTCATGATCACATTCTTGAGCACTTTCTCTCTTTCGGGCCGTTCGAGCATTTCTATTTCAGCGCCTACAAGATCTATGTTTGACGGTATGATCATCAGGTTATCGACGGCACATTTCATCAAGGCCTCCCCGGGATCCCTGCCGTCAATCAGGCAGTCGTATATTGTCGTACTCACCTGTCTGTTATCAATACCAATACCCGAAGTTGCATTTGCCTGCGGATCGGCATCAACAATGAGGACTTTCCTGTCGAGAGCTGCAAGACTTGCTGCAAGGTTAATGGCTGTAGTGGTTTTTCCCACTCCGCCCTTCTGGTTTGCCAGAGCAATAATTCTTCCCATCTTTTCTTTTTTTTCCCTTTACTTTTAAAGTTTCAAAGTTACAATTTATGAGGCACTGAAGCAGTAATACCGGTTTGTAATTGTAAACATTTTATCCGGGGTTTTCAACACGATATTAACAACAGGATTGTTAAAAAAATATTCCCACAGACTACCTGAAAGGGGCCTCTTTAACCGGTTCATTCCTTCCTTCCGGTTATTCTGCCATAACGTTTCCGTTTCCTATCAGAACAAACGGTGCCCAGTAAAGGGGCTGTGGGTATGCTTTCATTGTTTCCCTCTGCGCCAGGGTAAGAGCCTCGCATGCCGGCATACTCTTAAGATTCCTGTAGAAGCCCGACATGAGCATGGATGTCTGATAATCTGCCACCGACCACAGGCTCACGACAACGGCTGACGATCCGGCAAAAAGGAATGCACGGCTAAGTCCGGTAATTTCATCTCCGCCGGTAATATTGCCAAGTCCGGTTTCGCAGGCACTCAGGGTGACAAGTCTGGCATTAAGTTTCATTTCAAGTACTTCCCATACGGTAAGGCGCCCGTCGTCCTCATCTCCGGGAGGAAATAAGAGGCAACTGTACAGAGGCTGCCGGTAATTATAGGTGCCGTGCGTGGCAAAATGAATTATATTGCTGCTGCCCGCATTTTTCTTTACAAATGTCTCTGTGCCGGATATTCCTGAAGCCGAGATATTGCGGGGGAAAAGCGGCAAAATGTTTTTCAGTTCAAGATCTGTCCCGGGAAGGCCCGGCTTGTTTTCGAGGGAGATATCCGACAAGGCAACACCCATGAATTTATCACCTTCGGGTATGGCCTTCTCATTAGTGATCAGGTAAACGCTTGCCGACGGGGCATAAATGATGCTGAATTGTTCGACAAGGTATCTCCCGTTATTGTCTTTTAAAGTCTGGAAGGGAAGGAAGTGCAATGTGCCATTTGGAATAACCACCAGTCGCTGATACCTGGCAAGATCTTCCTTAAATGGCTCTATCAGAATATTGTAAAGAGCCTTTAGCAACCTGTCTGCTTCATCGGATCTGTTCGACTGGACAGCTCTCCTTGCCGATTCGGTAAGAGAAATCAGGTAATCTGATCCGGCCATGATTTTTCTGGAAACGGACCCGTTTCGTGTGACCATCCACACAATAAGGTTATCATCGCTTACCCAGTAAGAGAGGGCGGCAGTCCGGTTGTCAAGGCCTGAAACAAGTTTTTCGATCCCTGCCGGTTCCGCAGCCACCATGTCGGCGTAAGCCGG
>JARKQN010000097.1 GCA_029974835.1 Bacteroidales bacterium | reverse complement strand
AGGTTCAGGGCTCCCACTTCAAGGCTGCCGAGCCACGAGCCGGCCATCTGATTTTTATCTGCCTGAGCCCGGCTGTTGAAAGTATTGAAGATGAAAAGAATGGTCAATATGGAGAAAATGAAGGTTATCTTGCGCATAGCGACATTTTTAAAGTGACGCGACAAAGGTAATAAATAAGTGTTACCTTGCTGTTGAGCTATGCACAACCTTTGTGTCCTTTGTGGTCTTTGTGTGAAAAACCTCCAAGTCCAGCAAGCACTATAGCCGCTAACTACCGGTTTCGCAAACCACCGGATTCTTATTTGTTCCCCATCATCGCCTCAAGTGCCGAAAGGCGTTCTTTAAGGGTGATAAGTTCGTTTTCAAGTTCCTTGTTTTTGGCCTTTTCCGCTTCAATTTGTTGCTGCTGTCCTTCCAGAAGTTTCTGTTGTTTCTTTATTATTTCGAGGTTATAAACACTTATCAGATCATATCTGAGTGATACAAGTTCCCCGTTCTCATATACAAGCAGATTATGAAGTCCTGCATCCTCAAAATCTTCTGCTATATAACCAATTCCAGGGTTACCTGTTGCTTTATCTTTAAATGCCACAGGTGTTGCCTGAAGAATTTTGTCAAAATCATCCTGAAGCGGAACAATATCTTCCTTGGAACTCTTTTTTGATGTCAGGTAATAGACATTATTTCCTGAGATCACAAGTGTGCTGCCTGAAGCAGAACCGGTAAGACCTGAAACAGATAACCTTGTTCCGGGTGTAACACCTATTCCTACGTTACCGTTAAAGACAAGTTTTTCTGAACCATCTGTAAAATCACCGTAAATCAACGGACTTGAGGTTCCTGAATTGTCAATGTAAAGTTTATTGGATGATTGTTCCGAATAGCCTGCCATATATCCAATAAAGACATTGGAAGAGCCATTGAAACCGCCGCTTTTATTCAGCCCGTTCGCATAAGCTCCGATAATTACATTCTTATCACCATGATAATTGCTTCCTGCAGCGTTAAAACCTATAATAACATTTTCATTAATTGTATCATTTCTGGCAAAGCCATCATAATTATAGTTTACAAGTCCGCCAATAAGCACATTTTTCATACCTTTTCTGCATTCAACGCCCGACCTGTCACCAATAAATACATTGTGATCTCCCCACCTCATTCGCTGACCGGCATGTTCACCGATATATGTATTATTGGTGCCCAGGCACATTCCGGCACCTAACCCCTGACCGGCAGCATATCCGATATATGTGTTTCCTTCTCCTGTCTCCCAGTACTGACCCGCATAAGCTCCTATCAGAACAGATCTTTGTCCGGTTGTAACGGAATTGCCTGCAAATGCTCCCAAAAATATGCTGGCGTCACCTGTTGTAGCATTCTGACCAGCCTGGTGACCTATAAAAATATTAGACGGACCTGATGTTAAGCTTGCCCCTGCCTTATAACCAAAAACCGAATTGTACAATCCGGTCGTGATTTTTCCTCCTGCTTCATGTCCGATGAAGTAATTCGACGGATTTAATTTGAGATAGTTTTCAATTATTCCGGATGAGATGTTGCCAATACCGAATCCTTTGATAGGATCTCCTGTAAATATTCTTGTACTGTCAGGTGTTATGTTCAGATAATTTGCGAATCCCTTTGAGTTATCAAATCCTCCTATAGCAAAGCCGCCTTTGGTTGCTTTTGTTGTATTATCGATATTAATTCTTACACTGTCGGGGGTAACCATCATAAGATTATATGTTTCTGTACCCGGAGCTTTCGTGGGATCGAACCCTCCAATTGCAAAACCTCCCTTTATTCCCTTGCCGTCGGTATCTTCAACCAATATCCTGACTCCGTTATTATACACGGCAAGTACCGGAACACCCAGTTTATTTTTTACTTCGAATAGCGGGATGTTGTCATCCCAGGATGTGGGAGGCTCTATTGCGACTTTGCTTGCCGGGGTTAAAGTTCCTATTCCAACATTTCCGGCATTGTAAGATATATTTGATCCCGATTGAATCCATTTATCGCCTGCAGATGAATTCGTCCTTAGGGCATATGGAACTGACCATAATTTTGCAGCTCCCATAATTTTGTAAGTTGTCGGGTTGGCTATTTTTGTTCCCACATACAGATTTGGCAACGACCAATCAATTGCATTGAAAGAAGGTGCAGAACCCTGTATCTTTATGGCAGTAGTACTTCCAAGCACGATTGTGAACATACCATATGAGTTGGTAGCAACCCCGCCATGCTCTTCCTCCCAAAGGTAAGTGCCGCCGCCGGTATAAAATCCGGTTGTATCGGATAATACTGAAAGTCTTACTTTAATAGTGGCATTTTTAATGGCATTTCCCGAAGCATCAGATGCGATGGCCTGATAGTTGAAACCTTGAGGCACCTGTGCCTCAAGGTTGCTCAGAGCACAGAGCACAGAGATCAGAGTTAGAATCGCTGAAAGAATAAACCTTGTTTTCATGACTTAAATATGTTTTTTGGAGGCTTGGCGGCGGAGGGAACCAATATTTAATTGTAATCCCCGGCCGGAAAGCCTGAGATTATACAATCATCTGATGTAAAATTTCATAGCTAATTTACTAATCAAACCAGCGAAAGTCAAATTTTTTTGACGAATTGAATTTAGATGTAAATGAAAGGAGGAATTTTTTAGATAATCGAAAGGTATAGTTTCGGGGTTCGTGGTGAACATTTTAAAGGGTTTGCGTTACCGACTGTGCAGGGAATAAGCGAAGTACAAATGACCATCGAATGACCATTGAATGACGCGCCGAGCACAGCGAGGCGCAAATGACCTTAAAAATAAATGGCACGCTGATGACGCTGATCCCGGCTCAGCGGGAGCGCGGATTTGCGCAGACCGAAACCAACTGCGCCGGGAATAAGTGAAACGGAGATGCCGATAGCGAAACCTTTCGGGATCTGTTAACCCTTATTTATTCCCAACCATCGCTTCAATGGCAGATAGCCTTTCCTTGAGTGATTCGAGTTCTTCCTTCTGTGATTCTATTATTTTCTGCTGCTCCTTCACTGCATTCACCAGGGCCACGTTAATAACGTGCATGTCGAGGTTCAGGTATCCGTCTTCTCCTGTACTTACGGCATCCGGAAGATATTTCTGAACATCCTGTGCCACAAAGCCTATATATTCTTTTTCGGATGAGTGATTTCTTGCATTTCCGTTTTTGTATCTGAAATATGATGGATTTAGATTCAGGATTTCATTTAAGCCACCCGTAAACTCTCCTTCCAGATCCTTAAGCCTGCCATCTGAACTGTTTAGCCACGATCCGCCACCGGGTTTGTAAGCATTGGCCGATACATAAAAATCACCGTTGGAAGTATTTATCTTCATAGTTTCAAATAGAGCTCCGTCATTGACACGGCCCAGAACCCTGAAATATGCTCCCGACCAGCCGGCATTTGTGCTGCCAACCTCTATCGTGGCGAAGTTCCTTGCAGTCAGATCTGTTGCTCCCGGACCAAAGGTTCCGTATAAATACACTGCAGATTTCCTGCCTGCTTCGCCTGATTGTGTATAAAGGAGAAGTTCAGGTACCGCACTGCTTATGGTTTGTGAACCATGGACTGTAAGGAGTCCTGAATTGAAATCTCCGTATATGAGAGGAGTTGTAGTATTGCTGTTGGCAATATATAATTTGTTTGATCCGGTCTCCTGTGCGCCTGCATTATATCCTAAGAATACGTTACCAAGACCTGATGCAAGGCTATAGCCTGCCCCGTTACCGATAATAGTGTTCCTGTATCCTGTCTCAAGGCTGAAACCGGAATAATGGCCGACCATCACATTGCTGTTACCATAATTTTTATGCGAGACATCGCCCTTTAAGTTAACTCCGGTATATGCACCAATAGCTACATTGTTTCCTCCCCAGGAGCTATAAGCAGTAGTGGAGCCGCCCCCTGGTAAAAATAATGTAAATGTCTCGTATCCTCCGCTGTTATTCATTCCTGAACCTTCTCCAATGAAAATATTCCATGCTGAACTGCTTCCCGCGGCGGCACTTTTTCCGGCATTAAATCCGATGTACGTATTGTGCGGCCCTCTTGAATAAAAACCAGCCTGGTAGCCAATATATGTGTTATTGTCAGCGCTTATATTGCTATAACCGGACTGGTAGCCTATAAAAGTATTGTATATACCTGTGGATTGAGTACTATTACCGGACTGATAACCAAGAAATGTATTATATTTCCCGGTTGCTGAGGCCTCAGGTGTGACGTTCATAAATGCTTTTGGATTAACCGCCTTCGTTGCATCAAAGCTTCCGATTGCAAAACCGCCCTTGACAGCTTTTGCCGGATTGTTATCAATGTTTATCCTTACGCTGTCGGGTGTCACCATCATAAGATTGACTGTTTCAGCACCAGGTGCCTTGATAGGGTCGAAACCACCAATAGCAAATCCTCCTTTCACACCCTTGCCATCGGTGTCTTCTACAAGTATCTTGACACCATTGTTGTATACTGCGAGTACCGGAACACCTAGTCTATTCTTAACCTGGAAGAGGGGGACATCATCGGGCCACGTACCGGGTGCCTGTATTTCGGCCCTGCCTGTGGGTAATGATGTGCCGACTCCAAAATTATCTGCTGAAATCAGCACACTGTTTACAGTATACGTGCCAGGATTGCGGGTAACTGTAAGCCAATTACTTGCGGCGGTATATGCATCATTGACAAATCTGCCTACAAAGCCTGTCCCTGTTGAGATAAATTCAGTAATTCTCTGATCAACTGCATTATCAGTTTTGGTAAATCTCAATGTTGTTTGTACGGGATTGCCCAGAAGGAGCATGTTACCTGCTATTGTTCCGTTTACATGGAGCTTTTCTCCAGGTGATGTTGTGCCTATACCGACATTTCCGGTGTAATCAATTGTCATATGAGGAACGGTTCCTCCTCCTCCGATAAACTGAAGTCTTCCGGCACTACCGTTGTTACTTGCAATTGTTCCCATTATGGTACCGTAATCATGTCCTGATGTAGGATTCACCCTTCCGAACTTCAGTCCTACACCTTTTTCAGTGGCTGTCCAGTCACTGCTGGCATTCTGGATATAAAGCGGATAGGTTATACCGGTATTATTGTTTTCTGTTATGGTAAGGGCTGTCAGCGGAATGCTTGTCCAGATACCAACCTTTCCCGCATTGTGATAAATATTGGCTCCCGCCTGCAGCCATTTTTCGCTTGCGGAGGAGTTCGCCCGCATGGCAAATGGCACGGACCACAATGGGCTGACTCCCATCTCTTTCCAACCGCTATAATTTATTTCGGTTTTGATGTATTTCGGAGTAACACTCCAGTCAATATTGGCAAAAGTTGCTGCAGTGCCTGCCTCTCTGGTACCCTGTCCGACAACAAGGGTAAGCATTCCAAAATCGTTGGTTGTTACCGATGAGTGCAACTCCTGCCAGAAGATTGTGGTGCCTGTCAGGTCGCTCTGTATGGTAATGCGCACAGGCATGGCAGTGTTTACAATGGGGTTACCGGATGCATCGCGGGCGATAGCCTGATAGTTAAATCCCTGCGGGATTTGGCTCAGGGCACAGAGCGCAGTGCTCAGGGTAAGAATAGCTGAAAGAATAAACCTCGTTTTCATGGTGTTAGGTTTTATCAGATTATTGTATTTAAAATTAATTTCTGCGGGATTTGGCTCAGGCCTAAGGTGCTGACCGACGAAGGAGTGTCAGTAGCGCACGAAGCGAAGCGAAGTCCCGCGAAGCGGGAGAGCTCAGGGAAAGAATTACCGAAAGAAAAAATCTTGTTTTCATTTAAATGTAATTTTTTTGGACTTTAATAGAATCATTTTTCATAAGCTGTTACTGTTATTTTAGTAACAAAAAAACTAATTTAGGATAAATCAATTATATAAACAAAATATTTTGACGAACAGACCCGGGGTGTGGACGAGAAGGATGAAACGTTATTTAAATTAAGTTTTGGCAGGTTAATTTACGGCTGGCAGTAAGGTCATGTTGAGTACCCCAAAGCAGAACGAAAACCCGACCTGATTGCCGGGACAGTTGTGCGGACAATCCTTACATGATAATTACCTCCACGCTGACATGAATTGTTTGTTCAGCGTTCCGCGTTCAGCGTTCCGCGTTCCGCGTTCAGCGTTCAGCGTTCCGCGTTCAGTGTTCAGCGTTCAGCGTTCAGCATAGTCATGTCCTGAAAATTCTGTACCTCGCCGATACAATCATCAGTATGGCAAGCAGAACGAATAACCCTATATTGCCGGCCAGGTAGGCATAGTCCTTAAGGGCCAGAAGTATAAAGACAAAAAGATAAAGAGTTGTAAGCAGTCCGGCTACCAGTAAAACCACCCATCTTTTGCCGAGCAGCGAATTGAAAAAGTAACTTAGCAGTGCAATGGTTGCGGCTGAGGCAACAAGATATGCAGGATTAAATCCTATATGTTCACTCAGCGCACTCAGCAGAGAAAAGAATAATATAAGGGCGCCGGCGACAAGAAGGTAGTAGAATATATGTATTCTTTCCGACGAACGAACTTCAATAAGGATAAGCACGAAGAAGGTAAGCAGAATAAACAGAATTCCGTACTTTGCACTTCTTTCTGCTTTTCTGTAATGGTCAACCTCCAGCATCAGGTTCACCCCGAAGGCATCACTTTCGGGCGAGAAGCCTCCGCCGTTCCATAACTGCGGAAATTTCCGGTTGAGATGTGTCACTTCCCAGCTTGCGTGGAACCCTTCCCCGGATACATTTCTTTCGCCTGGAAGGAAGTTTCCTCCGAACGACGGGGATGGCCATGGAGATGTGATGTTGACTTTTGTTGTTTTGCCGGCGGGGGAAAAGAAGAGTGCCTCGCTGCCGTTGAGGTCAAACTTCATGCTGAAGGCCTCTTGTAGTGGTTCGGTATTCTTACCGGATACTCCGGCAGGGAAGGAGATACCGCTGCCGAAAACATCCTTCTGAACAGTGCCCGGTTCGGCCTGCAGGTCTCTGGCTCCCAGTCTCAGGGTAATCTCACCACAGAGTCCCTTGTTGTCTGTCACCCCGAGTGTAAGATATGCCTGGTTCCAGTCGTAAATGTAGCCTTCAAAACCATCAGTTCCGTTCAGGTTGAAATTACCCGACATCTCAACAGCGGCGCGGTAGATGACTGTTTCGTAAATGCCGCGGTACCTTGTTTCAGGTGTCATTGATGCTCTGATATTCAGGTTCTCCGGCATAATATGAAGAGTGGTGGTAATAACATTAAGTCCGTTTTCTGTTGTTTTCATTCCCGGGACATTAAGGACAGGCCCTGTTAATGTCTGCGGCAGAGCCCAGCTTTTATCTATCTCGGCACGCGCTTCGTCTGCATACTTTGCCCTCTCTTTAATCACTTCACGCACAAGCTCGAGCGGTATAAGCAGCAGCAGTCCAAGGAAGCCAAGAATGACCATCTTTACAGTGAGCGATTCGAACAGAATCTCGGGAAATCTTTTGTTTGATTCCATGATTTATAGTTATTTATGTTTTATTAATTCTTCCAGTGCGTTGATATGATTTCTGAAACTTTCTGTCCCTTCGGAAGTGATGCGGTAAACTGTGTTTGGCTTTTTATTCAGGAATCTTTTTTCCGAAGTTATGTAGCCGGCCTCTTCAAGGGCACGCAGGTGGGTGGCGAGGTTGCCGTCGGTGACTTCAAGTGTATCCCTGAGAGTCCTGAAATCAGCCTGAGTGTTCACAATCAGGACCGACATGATGCCCAGTCGCACTCTGCTTTCAAATGCCTTGTTGATATTTGAAAGAAGCTCTTTCATCCCTTGTACTTAAGGTACATGAAAACACCGTAAGCGATATGCAGTATACCGAAACCGAAGACCCAGAAAATGAACGCCCAGCCGGGCATGACAAGACATGCGAGGCCGGTGATGATCTCCATGATTCCCAGCCAGAATATTTCGCCAAGAGTGAATTTAGCCGCATTTACAAGCCCGAGACCATAGAAAATAATCGTGGCTGCGGCAATCATACCGCCGTCAAGCCTGCCGGGGGTAAGAAGGATAAAAAGCGCCCCTGCCAGTAACGGTACTGAAAGGTTAAGCAGCAGCCTTCCGGTGACAGGTGTCCATATCCTGTTCCCGCTTCTCCCCGCTTTCCGCCACGAAAACCAGACTGCCGATGATACAGCAAGCGCAAGTACAGCCGCGGCATTAATAAGAAGGAGGATAATGGTCCTGCGGTTGTCTTCAGTAAAATCAAGTGCAGGTGAGTAATTCCATTCATGAATTACGGGCCCGTTGATTATTATCCGCGCCGTTACGGCGCCTGCTATGGCAATGATGCCTGCCGATATTCCTGACAATCCGCTTAGCGAAATGAATCGGGCAGACTGCTCCATTATTTTCTTAATGGTTTTAATGTCATCCAGTGGCTGATCATTTTCTTTCATACTCGTTTGTAAAAAGTACTTTGAGATACAAAGTAAATAAATGTTTTTTTAAAACAAAAATTTTTCAAAGAATTTTTTATTAACACCGTGAAGGCGACACAGGATCAAACGGCCGGCCTGCTGCCTCTCATCACGGGCACCCGGGACGAACCGGCCCGGCTAACGTCACTCGTTGCACATATTAACGTTAAATTCAGATATTTGTATTCTTAAAGAATCTCAAGAATGAAAAAGTTATTCCGGTTTCTTGTCTGGCTGGCTGTAGTGCTGGTAATAATTATTGTTGTTAAGACATTGTTATTCAAATCTCTGCAGCAGGATTTCAGCAGCCCCGAGCCTGTCGTTTTCGGTGATGAGAGCGTGAACCGCCTTTCTGAAGCGGTTAAGTTTCCGACCATCTCCTACGCAGTTGACTCCCCTGTCGACACTGCCGCATTCATGGGATATATGGAATTTCTCGGAGATAAGTACCCTCTTGTTCATTCAAAGCTTAAAAGAGAGGTAATTAACGGGCTCAGCATGCTTTACACCTGGGAGGGAAGCAACAGGTCGGCCGGAGCCCTGGTGTTGATGGCTCATTATGATGTTGTTCCCCCGGGTGATACCGCTCTTTGGGAAAAGGGACCATTTTCAGGTTACAACGACGGTACTTATATCTGGGGGCGTGGCACTCTCGATGATAAGGCAGCAATGATATCGGTTCTTGAAGCAACGGAGAAGCTGCTGAGCGAAGGTTTCACACCTGAAAGAACTGTTTACCTTTCATTCGGCCACGATGAGGAGATAAGCGGTGTAAGGGGAGCGGGAACCATTGCCGCAACTCTCAGGGAAAGAGGTGTAAAAGTGGATTTCGTTCTCGATGAGGGAATGGCTGTTACAAAGGGAATGGTTCCGATGATTAAAAAGCCGGTGGCCCTGATAGGAACCTCGGAGAAAGGATATATCTCGGTGAGGCTCTCATGCGGTATGCCGGGCGGACATTCGTCCACACCGGAGAAGGAATCGGCGCTGACACTTATTGCGGGGGCTGTCGACAGGCTTAATAAAAACCAGATGAAACCGCAACTGTCGGGGCCGGTAAATGATTTCATAAGATATGTCGGTCCTGAAATGCCATTTTATGCAAAGGTGATCTTTGCCAATAAATGGCTTTTTAAGAAGCTGCTGCTCGGCATTTATACAGGAAGCGCTTCGGGCAATGCCCTGGTGCGCACCACCACAGCACCTACAATAATCAGTTCAGGCGTAAAGGATAACGTCATTCCGGTAACAGCCGGGGCTGTTGTGAACTTCAGGATACTGCCGGGGCAGAATTCAGGCGATGTGCTCGATCATGTTAAAAGGACGGTGAATGATGAAAGGATCATTATTGAACCTGCAGAGGATTTTATCAATGAGCCGGCACCATTCTCTCCATCAAATACAACCGGTTTCAGGGCAATATTTAAAACCATCAGGGAGATTTATCCCGAGGCTGTTGTGGCTCCCACTCTTACCCTTAGTGCGTCTGACAGTCGCCATTTCTCACAGGTTACAAATAACATCTACCGTTTTGCTCCGCTGATGATGACCTCCGAAGATATGGCGCGCGTCCACGGTCTTAATGAAAGGACGATGATTGCAGATTACCTGCGCGGCATCTCTTTCTATTACCGGTTGTTAAAAAATTCACAATAAGGCCGGTAATACTTCTTTGAGGTTCAAGTTTAACCTACAGAGGCAAAACCTATTCAGGGTCTTCAATGGTTTCACCGGCCTGGCGCGGGCGGTTTCTGCGGTCCTTTTCGTTTACCTGGTTGGCATCCATCACCCACATGCCTCTGCCGTGTGTAGCAATAACGATCATATTGTCGCGCGGGTGGATAATAAGATCGTGTACGTATGCAAAGGGCAGTTTCCCAAGTACATCCCACTTCTCGCCGCCGTTTTTGGTTACATACACCGCACCGTCGGTTCCGGCATAGAGGATATCAGGATTGACGGGATCTTCCCTTATAACATTCACGGGGCCAACGGGTATATTTCCCGAGATATCCTTCCAGGTGGCACCGAAGTCTGTGGATTTCCAGATATAAACCTGTAAATCGTCATCCCTTCTTCCGGTCTGCGTCATATAAACAGTTCCGATTTTATATCTGGATGCGACGATTCTTGAAACGAATTTCTGGGGTACAGCCCCGCTGCGGATCTCGGTCCATGATTTGCCCCAGTCTCTTGTTCTCCACACCCTGCCGTCGTCGGTACCGGCATAGATCAGTCCCGGTCTGAGCGGCGATTCATCAAGCACCGATACAGTCTGGAAATTGATATCCCCTCTCTTTTTCGGATCGTTATATGAAAGGTCGGGGCTGATTATCTCCCACGTATCGCCTGCGTCTTTCGACATCAGGACATACTGCATGCCGTGGTAAATTATTGAAGGGTTATGCGGAGAGATAAGTGTCGGGGCATTCCATTCGCCTCTGAGAGGTGTTTCATCCGGATAGGTTTCGGGCAGCAGGGATTTTGTTCCTGCGGGATAGGTGTCGATTTTCCCTCTGGAGAGGCTGCCGTAGAATGAGCTTGCATATATTGTGTTGTTATCCACAGGATTAACCGCATGCATACTGCCTTCCGCACCGAGAATGTTTTTAAATTCCTGAACTGGAACCCTGTCGCGTCCTCTCGAGAGGTCGACCGGTGCGTAGAAGCTGTGGTGATCCTGTATTGAGCCAAATACCCGGAAGGGGGTGCTGAAGTCGTATGCCACATTGTAGAACTGGGCCAGGGGCAATGGTTCGATGGGATATTTCCATGTTTTGCCCTTATCGTAGGAAATGGTTATCCCACCGTCCTGTGTGTTTAAGAGATAGTTTGGATTATCCGGATCGATCCATAGTCCGTGATGGTCGGCATGCGGGCCTCTGAGCTGCCTGAATGTTTTTCCTCCGTCGGTCGACTGGTTGAGGTTTATGCCAAGGGAATAAACTGTGTTTTCATCAACAGGGTCGACCCTGATCTGTCCGAAAACCCAGCCATAGGTACCGGAATGGCGTTCCATATATGTTTTCTGGTCGGGAGTAAGGCCGCTGACCTGTTTCCATGTTTCGCCCGCATCGTCGCTGCGGTAAACAGTGGCGCCCTTGATAACATCTGCTCTTGGCCGGCCGTACGAATCCGTCTCACCCGGCTGAGCCTTGTAGGCAATCTCATAATTGTCGACGAGTGCATATAGAATGTCGGGTTTTGTAAGGCAGAGGTCAATACCTATCCTTCCTCTGCGGTTTGGTTCGGGAAGGCCTTCATTAATCTTTTTCCATGTGGCGCCGCCGTCGGTCGATTTCCAGATGCCTGTTCCCTTTGTGGTTTCGTAGGTGCGGGGGTCGTTCCATTTGAGTCTGGTTCTTTCCCAGGTGGTGCAGTAGATCACATCAGGGTTTCTTGGGTCGAGAAGCAGGTCGGAAGCGCCTGTGTTGGGATCGATGTAAAGGATTTTTTCCCATGTTTTCCCTCCGTTGGTTGTTTTGAAGAGGCCCCTTTCAGGGTTAGGGGTCCACTCATGGCCGGAGGCAGCGACATATACGATATCCGTATTGCGCGGATTGATTCTAATCCTGCTGATGGTGAATGTATTTTCGAGACCCATTTTTGACCAGGTTTTTCCTCCGTCGGTTGTTTTGAATACACCGCATCCTGCATTTGAGCTTCTGAATATATTTGCTTCCCCTGTGCCTACCCATACAGTTTCAGGATCTTTCGGGTCGATGGCGATGTCGCCTATCGAGCCTGTGGGCATTTCGTCGAAGACAGGGGTAAAAGTGGTTCCTTCATTGGTTGATTTCCATACTCCTCCTGAGGCTGAACCAACCCATATCGTGTAATTCCTTCCGCGGGGCGAAATTGCTTCAATATCCGTGCATCGTCCGCTAATATTGGATGGACCTATATATTGCCATACAAGATCTTTGTACGGAGAATTCTGAGCCATCACGGTATGCTTTTCAAAAAGCTTAACCTTATCTTCTCCCGACGGGAGAGGCGGTTTAACCTGGGAGAATGCCATAGCCGGGAAAATCGCAATAACTGACGCAATAATCAATTTTTTCATGACTGTCGATTTCATTTTTATGCGGTTAAATTTTATTACGCATAAAAATAAGCTTTTTGGGTATACGAATTGATATTTTTAAGAAGGTGGTCAGAAAATTCCGGTTTCATTTTAACCCCGGCAGGGAGAAGAGGAATTCTGTTCCCCCTCCGGGCCTGGAACGGACTGATATTTCTCCCTTATGCAGAAGTACGGCATTTTTTACTATTGCGAGGCCAAGTCCGGTACCTCCGCTTTTCCTTGAGCGGCCTGAGTCGATACGGTAAAATCTTTCAAAAACGCGTGGCAGGTGCTTTTCCGGTATCCCCACTCCGTTGTCGGAGAATGAGAAATAGTAGTATTTCTTATCGCGGCTGTACACCTTTATTGAAATGGTTGTTCCGTCACCGGCATAGTTGACGGAATTTTCCATCAGATTCTGGAAGATGGAGATAATCAGGGACTTGTTACCTTTAATAATTATATCATCATCTATATCGGCCTCAACCTTCATATTCCTGGATTGAATGGCCGATTTGAAGTTATTGGCAACATCACGGACAATTTTTTTGATTTTGATTTTCTCGGTCTGGAAGCTGCCGGCCGACTCTTCAATCTTGTTAAGAAGCGATATGTCGTTGATGAGGAAGCCGAGCCTGTCGGTTTGCGCGAGTGCCTTTTTAAGGAAGTATTTATATGTTTTTTTGTCCATTTCAGGCTCGTTGTACAGGGTTTCGAGGTACCCCTTCACCGATGCTACGGGTGTCTTAAGCTCATGCGCTATATTTGAGGTCATCTGCTGCTTGATGATCCTGTTTTTTTCCGTTTTGGTTATGTCGTTAATTATTATTTCAAAAGTCCGGTCGTTGAAAACCACGCATTGTATTTTATAAAATTTTCCGTTTCTGTTCAGGGTATATTCGGTTTTCTGTATGTCGCCGGGTTGATCAGATGTGCCGAACGCTGTCTCAAGAAACTCATTTACCTGCGTAAATTCGGGTATTCTGAAGAGGTCTGACGGTACAAGCGAAAGTTCTCCCGTCAGCATTGTCATGTAATGGGTGAAATGATTATTTGAGAAGATGATATCTTTTTCTTCCGAGAAGAAGGCAATTCCTTCGTTTAGGGCATTAAGGTGGCTGAAGAGTTTTTCCCTCTCGTTCGACAGGTCATTTTTTGTCCGGAGCAGGTTGTTGTACATTTCCAGAATTCTGGAGCCGATAACACCAATCTCATTTTTCGGGAAGTCTGCCTTAAAAGGTTTATCGGTGCTGAGGCTCAGGGCGAAATCCTTCAGCCGTGTAACAGCTTCACCAAACCTGTTTGTGACGACAAATAATATAATTCCAAGGGCGATGAATGCCGCCAGAATGATAAGGAGGAAATAGAGTTTGGCTTTCAGGAAGTTGGCAACATTAACATCGTATAATACGGCCACCCTGATATAATGGTCTGAAAAGCGTTTTGCAAGGTAATAGTAGTCACTTCCTGTGGTGCCGGAGGTTCTTACTGCTGTACCAAAATCTTCATTTCCGGCTCTGATAATTTCGGGCCGGCCGGCATGATTCTCCATGCTTTCCCATTCGGGCACGCTGCTGTCGTAGAGGACTTCTCCTTTGTTATCAACTATAGTAATTCTCAGATTCTGCTGTGGAAGAAGGTGTATGAGAGAGTCGATTTTACCGTAATCGCCGGTCCGGGTAATTCTGTTTAATTTCAGGAAATTGTCGGTGATTTTTGCGACACTCAGCAGCTCGTCGTTAAGTGTGGAGATCCGGTACTCTTTCTCCCTTGCATAGAGGTATCCGAGTATGAGAACGGCAACAAACAGAAAAACCGCAGAGTAAAAAAACAGAAGATTGTTCCTGAACCTGTTGGCTGAGGTCATGTGGTGGTTGGAATGATGTCAGAATTCTATATAATAACCGTAACCTGTCTTGTTTTTCAGGTATGAGCCATATTCTCCCAGTTTTGATCTGAGCCTTGTAATATTTACGTCAACGGTTCTTTCGGTGACTATTACGTCATTTCCCCAGACTTTCTCAAGAATATTTTCCCTTGAAAAGACTTTTCCCGGGTTATCAAGAAGGAGGCGTAGGATTTCATACTCCTTTTTAGTGAGTTCCACTTTTTCGTCATGGACGATAAGCCTTTTACGGTGTGTGTCGAGTTCAATTTCACCGAATCTGACTATTGCAGCCTGTTTTTTCTTTTCATTACCTGCCCGCTTCAGGACAGCCTTAACCCTGGCGGAAAGTTCATTTATTGAGAAAGGTTTAGGGATATAATCGTCAGCTCCCAGGCTGAAGCCCGTAAGTATATCGTTTTCGCTGTCCTTTGCGGTAAGAAATATTATCGGGGTTTCAATATTCTTTTCTTTCCTTAAAATATCTGCAAATTTAAAACCTGACATATTGCCCATCATTACGTCGAGCAGGATAAGATCAAAATCTTCCAGGCTTCGTTTGAGTGCTTCCTCGGCCGAGTGGGCTATTTCGGTGTTGTAACCTTCATTTATAAGATTGTACTGAAGGATCTCGCACAGATCCTCTTCATCGTCGACAATCAGTATTTTTTTATCTTTCTTCTCCATGCGAAAAAATGTAAGGGAGATTTGTAAACTTATTATCTGAATGAAAATAAATATTTTGCCTCAAATTTACTATAGTTTCAGTTAGATTCTGTTACAATACGGTTACAAAAATCAAACCGGTGTCAGTTGCCGGAAAAAGAAAAGGGGGCGCATTTACGCCCCCTTTTACCGGATTAAACTAATATCACCTGAAGGGAGGAATTAGTTACACGTTAATGAGCTATTCTGTTATTAATATAACGAATAGGTGAACCTGACCTGGAAGGTGATTCCTGGTTCAAGTTTGGTGAAGAAGGGATCGGTTACGTTAAATGATTTGAATACCGATTCCTTCCTGTCGTTAAGCAGGTTCTCAATTTTCAGTCCCAGCTGTGCCTTTTTATCCTTTCCTAAACTTTTTGCTGCATTGAAATTAAGGCTGTGGAAAGGCATTGAATAGATATCGGGCAGATCGGCTATTCCGACGTATTGGAGTGTCATACCCTGGACGTTGTAGTAAAATCCCGCCTCGAAGCCGTTTGCGAATCCCTTTTCGCCTCCGTTATAGGATAGTCCTGCATTTACAATATACGGAGCCTGTCCGGCCATCACCCTGTATTTGCTTATCGTCTGGCCTGTTCGTGCGTTTTCGACCCTGGAAAGGTATTCGGTTGAACTCAGCTCAATACGCGACCTGGTTATGGAAACATTGCCCGATATACTCAGGTTTCTGAAAGATTTGCCGATAAAGCCGAAGTTCTGTCTTAATTCAAGTTCGGCTCCGAACACTTTACCGTCTCCGACATTTCTTGGCTGGAAAGATCCGGACTGGGTGGCAAATTGTACCACCTCGATAGGATCAATGAAGTTCTTGCAGAATCCGCTCAGGGAAATCATCTGCCCTTCATCCATAAACCATTCCCAGCGGAGGTCGATGTTACTTATAAAGCTGCACCTGAGATTGCCGTCCCAGTATTTTATGCCAAGGTTCCTGTTTTCGTCCATGAACATTCCGCCGACAAAAGTTCTGTTGCTTACCGGGTCGGAGATCTCTGCGAAAGACATCTCCTTGAATGACGGACGTGCAATGGTTTTTGCATATGAGAACCTGAGGTTCTGGCGGTCTTTAATATTGTAAATCAGGTTTAAGGAAGGGAACAGATTTGTCTGATCGAGCACTTTGGCATTATCGAGTATTCTCGAGCCAAGCTGATCCTGTCCGGTATATCTCTGGGTGAAGTGTTCAAGTCTCACCCCGGCAATTGTTTTCAAAGATTTTGTAAGTCCTATTTCAGCGGTAACATAGCCGGCGCTGTTACTGGATGATGCATCAAAGCGGTTCGGGTTGACCGGGACAAAGTTAGCCTCAAAGGTTGTGCCCCTTGTGATTTCGGTTCCATTTAAAGGCCATAGATTCTGCGGGAAGAAAATTTCATCCGGATTACCTGTGAGAGGAACATTACGGACATTGAACGCATATTTTTCTATCTCAAACCTTCTGTTCTTGTATGTATGGCCTCCTCCGAAACCAAACTTTGATTTATTTCCCCGAAAATTAAACTCTTTCGAAATATGCAGTACCCCTGCTATGTTGAACTCAGAGAGTGTTCTCCATATTCTTTCAGGGAAGCCTCCCTCGGTGTTTATCATGAGTGACTGACCATCGGTAACATATCTGAGAAACCTGGTGTCGGGGTCGCTGATTTCTGAAAAAGTGGGGGATAACTTCCAGATAATGTCAATTTTAGATTTGTTGAGTGTAGTACGGCCATCCAGTAAGACGTTTGTAAGAGATCTCTGGTTGTATTCCAGGTTATGCTGCAAACCTGTAAAGTTGCTGCCTTTTTCGGAACCTTCATAATCAAATATACCTGCTTTTGATTCCCCGTTATGAAGGTGCAGAAAGTTGAGCCGGTATTTAGACTTCTGAGTTTTAATGGCAAATCCTGCCAGTGCGCTTATCATTACGCTGCTTACACCGAAATCACCGACCTGGAATTCGCGTACCTCAAGTTCATTTACGTCAGGGTCGGCAGCCATTCCGTAACGGCCGTATTCTGCATTTTTATAGAACTCCGTATTGCTTTTATAGGAGAGTCCGAAATTGTAACCCAGGGTTATTTTTCCGAATGGCATCTGGTTGCCTGCAGTGGCGCTAAAACCGTAATCCATAAAGCTGTTCTGTTTTACTGCAGCCATTACAGGGCTGAAACCCGAAAGTATATCCCTGTAGCGTTGGGATGCTTCTCCTTCAGGATTTCCGATAACTGATGCGAAGAAAGGGATATCGGCGGATGCAGGTATCTTTCTGGTTCCGTCGTCGAATCCGAGCCAGTCGAAACGTCCTCCTTTATAGGTGAGATAATCATTTACAAAATGGAAATCAGGGTTATATCCTGCAGTGAGGGTGAAGTTGATTTTTTTCTGATCGGGGAAATCCCTTGTTGCAATATCTACCACCCCGCCTGTGAAATCGGCAGGGAGCTCTGCGGTGAATGATTTGAAGACCATTATGTTATCTATTACCGAAGTGGGAAACAGATCCATCTGCAGGGTATTGCGGTCGGGGTCAAGGCCGGGAATGTCAACGCCGTTGACAATAGTCTTGGTGTATCTGTCGCCAAGTCCCCTGATATAGATGTATTTTCCGCCTTCTACGGAGACGCCGGTTATTCTTTTCATTGAAGCCGCCGCATCAGAGTCACCGATCTTTTTGAAACTGAGTGCCGAAATACCGTCCACCACGTTCGGGGAATTCATTTTCATGTTAAGCATTGCAATCTCCGTGTTTCTGGTCATGGTGGCGGTGACAACCACTTCCGAAAGGCCAAGGGCGGCTTCTTTAAGCCTCAGGTTGTCGAGAAGTGTCACCTGGCCTGCAACGACCTTAACATCGTTGATAATTACTGTTTCATAAGAAACAAAAGATAGCTTGAGCGAGTAGGTTCCTGCGGGAAGGCTGATGTTGAATTTCCCGTCGAGGTCAGTCATGGCGCCTTTGCCTGTGCCTTCAACCACGACACTTACGCTCATCATGGGTTCTCCGGGTGAGTTGTCAAAAACGGTACCTCTTATTATTCCATTTTGCGCGAGGAGAGAACTGGCTGAAAAGAAGAACAAAAAAGAAAAGTAAAAGACTAATTTTTTCATAATTTCAGGTAATATTAGAATATTTATTAAAAAGGTCCGCAGAGTCCGGTACCCTGCGGGTCTTTGTTTGGTTTTTAAAAGTTTGTTAACTGGTTTGCAACTGCTGCCCACGACCAGCCTGAGAATTTTGTCTTGTCGGCTCCGACTGTTTTTGTATTTGCTGTAACAGCTGTGGCGTGAACATCTGTCCCGTTGAGGAATATTGAACTTAGCGGCGTAGTGGTATTTTCAGGTACTATCTCCAGGTTATTGAATACAAGAATTCCGTTGGCAAAATTATCCTGTGTAGCTGTGCCGCTGAGAGTAAGGTCGCCTTCACCGGCAGGTGTGTCGTTAACCGGATCGGGATATCCAAAGAAATAAATTTTCTCGAAGAGGCCTCTTGCACCGGCCCTGAAATCACCCAGTTCGGCATTAACTGCTCCTTTGCATGAGCCATTTCTGACTGTATGAGCCGCCATCATGGTGCCTTCCGGTCCGTCTATCTCAAGAGTATGGTCAGTGCCTTCACCGCATATTACGATAAAATTATCGAGAGTGCCGGCCCATGCCTGATCTGTGTCAATACCGTCATCAAACGGGTTCCATATAATAACGTTCTTAACGTTGACAGTCCCTCCAAACCACTCAATGCCGTCATCGTCGTTTGCCACAACCTCTACATTTTCAATTACGGTACCGCTTCCCACACCACCGAGCGTAAGACCGTTGATTTCGTTTCCTTCGCCAATGTTTGCACCACCGTGACGTATGGATATATATTTAATTACACCTGAGTTGTCGTCAGGAACTGAACCTCCGTAGCGTCCGTTCAGATCTGTTACGGGAATACCTTCAATCTGCATTTCGTCGGTGGCAGCGGAGATGGGGGCCTTGCCAAGTATCAGCAAACCTCCCCAGAGACCAGGTACGGTTGGCTGAAGGTTCGGACTGGCGATTTCGCCGGGAAGAATCTGGTCGGCAACAGAAGTAAAGATAACAGGCGATTCGGCTGTTCCCTCTGCCATTAGCTTGCCGCCGCGAGCCACAATAAGGGCAGTTGCATTTGAACCTGTTCCTTCACGGCCTTTTACGATAACACCCGGCTGAATGGTAAGCGTTGCACCATCAAGAACAGCTATTCTTCCTTCAAGTATATATATTGTACCTGTTGTCCATGTAGTGTTTGTGGAAATATTCTGTGTTACCGAAACAGTCGGCCTGCCGGTCACATTAACAACAGCAATTCTCTGCCCTGATTTGTTGTTGTTGTCCGTAATTGTAAGAGTTACCGAACCGGCACCTGTGGTTCTTGCGGCCGTGAATGTTACAACCACGGTTCCCGTAGTGGCATTGGCGGCAGGAGCGGTTTTAATAACTGCAGTGCCGTTAGTTGCTGCAGGGGCGGCTGATTTGTAACCTGCCTCTGAAGTAAAGTTAAATGAGATGTCAATTGTTTTAAGCTGCTGTACTTCGCTTATCGGGGGCTGTGAAATTTCAGGCGCACCTTTCTCAAAGAGAGAAAGTATGGCAGTGGCATCGGCCATTTGTCCTTCTGCATCAGTAACCTTAAGAGTAACCGAACCGGCACCTATTGATGTTCCTGCGGTGAATGTAACAACTATTGTCCCGTCGGCAGCCCCTTTTGTTGCATTGGTTTTAATTGCTGCACTTCCCCCGGTTGCTGTAACGGAAGCTGATGCGAAACCGGCCCCGGCTTTGAACGTAAATGAAAGATCAACAGCTTTTCCTGTTTCAACATTTTCGGATTGAGGCGCCGTAACCTCAGGAGGCGCGAATTTTTCCCTGCACCCGAAGGCAAGTGCCATGGTGCTTAATGCAGTAATAATAAGTAATTTCTTCATAATTTTTGTTTTTGATTTATTTATTGACTTTAAAAATTCAAACCGGTTTTAATTACGGTTCAAAAGTAGACCAGGCTTGTTTCATGCCGGTTAAGAGGATGTTAAGAGACGGTTAAGTGAAAGTTACAGAACGGTTACGGACGACACTCAAAAAAATCGTAAATTTCAGCCTTCTTAATGCTATGGAAAAAGGCAGGATATATTTACTGATTATGTGCACTTTTCTGAGTGCACCAATGGCGGGACAGACATATCTCAAGCCATTCTATTCATCCAAAACCCCGGAGACAATTGAATTACTGAGGATAGAGACCAGCCCGCAATCAACCACATTATACCTTTCAGTGGAAAACAGGATTGCCGGAGGGTACTTCTGCACCGACAGAAGGACTTATTTATATTTACCTGACAAAACGAGGCTAAGGCTTACAAAAGCGTCAGGCATACCATATTGCCCGGAGCTTCATAAATTTCTGAGTGTTGGGGAGAAACTTCAGTATGAACTTGTGTTCCCGCCTCTGCCTGAAAAAACCAAATGGGTTGATGTTGTTGAGGAGTGCGGGGCTAATTGCTATGCCATATACGGAATTGTACTCGATAACGAATTGAATAACAGGCTTGAGAGGCTTTTTTCCGAGGCGGCGGTAAAGACTCCCGGGGAAAATATAACTCTTTTCAGTCAGTTTCTTAAAGAAAACACAAATCCCGGCGTTGACGGGTTATTATATGTCAATATCATCAATGCGGCTGTTGATGCAGGCAATAAAGTTGAGGCAGCGGTCTGGTACAAGCGACTGGTGTCGTCGGATGTGCCCCGCAGGGATGTTTACATCAGGCTTCTCAACGACAAAGGCATAAAATTCTGAAGGTTCCCGGACAGGGTACCCTCTTCAGGCGAAGAGAATCCGTGTATTTATTCTGATTCATCACCGATATTTGGCTGATAATATAACGCATTGATATATTGTGATATATAATATTAATTAAAAATATATTAAATCGAGATTAAAAAAAGATTAAAAATTTCTTTTAAGTTTCATTTAAGTGATTTATCTTTGCAGGGCAAAAAGAAATCTTTAAATAACTATTTTAATATTAATCATTAACAAAGTAAAAAGGTCTGAAAGATGAAAAACAGAATTTTAACCGGATTTGCAGTTGTAGTAATGACTGCTATGCTTGCAGGTTGCGGAAAAGTGCCCCAGGCACAGGTAGATGAAGCCAATGCTGCCATAGCAGCTGCACAGACAGCTCAGGCAGACGTGTACGTTCCGGCCGATTTTGCAGCTCTTCAGGATTCAATGAGGGCTGTGAATGCCTACATTGAAGGTCAGAAATCAAAACTTTTCAAGAAGTATGGTCCTGCAAAGGAAAATCTGACTAAGGTTGTTGCACTTGCCAAGACAGTTCAGGAAAGCGCAGTTGCAAGAAAAGAAGAGGTAAAGAAGGAAGTTGAAACCCTTATCGAAAGCCTCAAGGGCGTAATTGAAGAGAATACAAAACTTTTCCCGAGGGCTCCGAGGGGTAAGGAAGGCGCTGCTGTTCTTGAGCAGATGAAAACCGAAATGGAAACTGTTTCAGCTGCTTCTGCAGAAGCTCAGAATCTCTATGTTGAAGGCAAATATATGGATGCCCTCAACAAGCTGAAAGCTGCCAAAGAGACTGCCGACAAGATCAACAACGATCTTAAGGAAGCCATTAAAAAGGTTGGCGGCCGTATCTGAGAAGTAAAAAATTGAATTAATTTTGCATTCAAATCCCCGGGTAATCACCCGGGGTTTTTTATAAAATTATGAAACAGGGCAGAGTTGTTGTAAAATTAATAGGAAGAGTGGCGATCATCCTGTCAGTTACTGCCCTTCTTGGCATTGCCGCGGTTATTTTTGTCCCCGATTCGCCTGAGGAAGAAATAAGGGAAGCCATGGCTGCACTTTCGGAAGCATCGTCGAGCAATGCCCCTCTTTATTCACGCAGGCTTTTCCGCGAAGCCAAAGCCGCATACGATTCTGCCATGGCCGCGTGGAGGAGAGAAAACAGAAGATTTATTTATTTTCGCGACTATACCGGCGTCATAGCCTTTGCAAAAGAAGCTGCCGAAAAGGGCCGGCTTGCAGCAACTTCCTCCGTCTCGGGAAGCAGAAACCTCAGGGAAAGAATAGGCAGCCAGATTAAAGAGACAAAAAAAACTGACAGTCAGATCGAAAGGTTTTTTGGGAGGTACCCTCTCCGGGAAGAACTGAGGACACGGCTTGCAAAGGGCAGACTGATGCTGCGTGAGGCAGAGGTGGCTTTTAAAAAGAACCAGTTGCTCGCAGCAAACCGTAAGATTACGGATGCAGAATACCTGCTGGCAGAAGTTTTAAAAAGTGCAATGGAGGAATTAAAATCTTATTTCGGAGCATATCCCATGTGGAAAAAGTGGGCTGAAACCTCCATTGCCGAATCGGCGAAAAACAACTCGGCGCTTATACTGGTGGATAAAATTGCCAGGAAATGCTACCTCTACAACAATGGCAGAATAAAATATGAATTCGATGCAGAACTCGGTAAAAACTGGGTTGGAGATAAAAGAAGAATGGGAGACAAGGCAACCCCTGAGGGAAAATATGTCATCACCCGTAAATACCAGGGAAAAGAGACACAATATCACAAGTCGCTGGCAATAAATTATCCCAATTCCGAAGATGTTGAAAGATTTAAATCGGATATTGCCCGGGGAATCATTCCCAAGGGAACAAAAATCGGCAACGGAATTGAGATACACGGCGGAGGCGGGAGGGGGGCCGACTGGACCGACGGCTGCGTGGCGCTTTCCGACAAGGATATGGATATACTCTTCCCTCTTGTAAAGACCGGAACTCCGGTAACCATTGTAGGTTCACTCAGGAAAATTGAGGATATAATTTCCGCAGAAAATGAATGAAAACCTGAATACAGATCATCCTGATAGTCAGGGCCGCAGCTTTGCAGAGTCAGAGCTCGTGCAGATGATATCAGGTTTTGTGAGGGCTGTCGCCGCCAACAGGGTAGTAAGAAAGACAGTTACATTTACATCCAGAATATTTGCAATCTTATTTTCCGTTATTGCAATTACAGGGTTTTTCCTTTACCTTGTACCTGCACTGCAGGACTCCGGAAGGAAATCATCCTATATTTCTCCGGCATTGAAAAACCATAATTATGTAAAGGATCATAAGCGGGAGATAGCAAAGCTGAACAATGAAATACGAAACCTGTCGGGAAAGTATCAGTCATATACGCCATATTCCTATCTGGTGATAAACACTACCGAAAATAAATTCCGGCTTTACCAGAACCGGAAAATGACCAGAGAAGGCTATTGCAGCTCAGGAAGTTATATCAGGCTTGTTACTCCCGAGGGTTCGAGGGAGTGGATATTTAAAACACCTAAGGGAAGATTTACCATTCAGCAAAAAATAGTTAAACCCCTTTGGGTGAAACCCGACTGGGCATTTATAGAAGAAGGTCTGCCTGTTCCGCCGGCCGACGACGAGTCGAGATACGAATGGGGAGTGCTGGGCGATTATGCCATGAGCCTCGGTGACGGATATCTGATTCACGGGACCCTCTATGAAAGATACATGGGCATGCCGGTCACTCACGGGTGCGTAAGGTTGAATGACGAGGATCTCGAAGCGGTATTTAATTCACTCACGGTAGGATCGAGAGTATATATTTTCTGAAAGCAGATGGAAACAGACAAAAATACCAATATTGAAGAACCGCGTAAACAGGTTTCAGGAAAGAGAGTAATTGCTGCAATTGTCATTGCATTGTTTGCCGGCGGTTATCTGTTTCTTTCACTCCTTGCCCCTTCAACAAAGATAGATTCAATAAAAAATGAGTATGCGTATAAAAAACCTGAAAAGGGTGGTATAAACGATACCCTGCTGACAGATTCTTCATTTATTGCCCTTTACCGGCAGAAAGCCTTCCTGCAGGCCAGAATAACAATGGCGGCAACCGATTCAGCAGCATTATCTCTCGACATGACTGACAGCACTGCAAGAGTTGAAATTAAAGGGGTGACCGTATTTTCATCACGGATGAGCAGTATCAGGATCAGCAGGGTTTTTACCGGATGTGACCAGTACGCAATAACATCGCTGCTTTCCAAACCTTTCACAATAAAAAATTCCATCGCTTCAATTCCGAAGGAGCCGGTTGTCCATAAGGTTGCACCCCGCGACACCTCAGAGTATAAGCCTTATGAAGTACCCGACACTTCAAGGAAGGAATATGTAAACATCATTCTCGAAACAGAAAACGGTTTCAGGCTTTACATTTACCAGGAGACCGGCGGTAACATGCCGGCCCGGATGCACCGCTTTGCATTTGACCTGGCCGACAGGTTAAGAAATGCCGGGTACATTTTAAGGTGCATGTTTACCTTCAGCAGGCCCGACTACAAGCCATACATAAAGATTACTCTCCCCGCAAAGGAAGCCAAGGCAATTTACAGGGCAATACCTGCAAAAGGAGAGTTTGCAGTCCGCATCTGAAAAAAATCCTATCTCCGAAGGCGCTATTCGGAAAAAATAATGTAGGTTTGAAACATATCACTGCAATTGTTTTATTATGGCAAGATTTACCGGCATTATCGGAATAATGGTCATTCTTCTGATTGCATGGCTGTGGTCGAATAACAGAAAAGCCATTAATTACAGAATTGTAATTACCGGTCTGCTCCTGCAAACAGGGCTGGCTGTTTTTATACTTAAAGTGCCTCTCGGTCAGGAGATATTTTACTGGCTGGGCAGGGCAATAAACAAGCTTCTCGATTTTTCGAAGGAGGGGGCTCTTTTTGTTTTCGGCGATCTTACCAAAGTTTCTGATATTTTACCGGAAGGAATAGTGAAGAGCGGAGTATTTCTGTTCATTCTGCTGCCAACAATAATTTTTGTATGCGTCCTGGTGGCCATGGCTTACCATGTGGGTATAATGCAGAGGGTTGTTGCTCTTTTTGCACGTTTCGTACATTGGGCAATGAGGGTTAGCGGCAGCGAGGCTCTTTCGAACGTGGCAAGCGCCTTCGTTGGCCAGGTAGAGGCCCAGATAATGATCAGACCATATCTCTCGGGCATGACCCGTTCCGAGCTGCTTGCTTCGATGACAGGCAGCATGGCCTGTATAGCAGGCGGAGTTATGGCGGTTTATATCTCAATGGGAGTGCCGGCATCGTACCTGCTTGCTGCAAGCCTCATGGCGGCACCCGGTGCACTTGTTATATCAAAGATTGTCTATCCCGAAACAGAAGAGTCGCAGACAAAAGGGACTGTGAAGCTGGAGGTGAAGAAGGAGCATTCCAACATAATGGATGCCATTGCACACGGAGCAAGCGACGGCATGAGGGTCTCAATCAATGTGGTCGCGATGCTGATCGGAGTCATTGCCCTGATTGCACTTATTGATGCGGTACTCGGTTACCTTGGACATTTCCTGGCATGGACGGGTGTATCGCTCAATTCGATAGGAATAGATGTCAACCACCTCAGGCTGAAGGATATTTTCGGAGCCCTGTTTTCCCTTATTGCGGTTGTCATGGGCGTTCCGTCATCCGAATCGCTGCAGGTCGGCTCCCTGATGGGAACAAAAATGGTTATAAATGAATTTGTTGCATATTCCGACCTTTCGCCCCTTATTCAGCAGGGAGCACTGAGCGCAAAGTCGGTTGTGATTGCAAGCTTTGCGCTTTGCGGGTTTGCAAATTTCAGTTCCGTGGCAATACAGATTGGCGGCATAGGAGCGCTTGCTCCCGACAGGAAAGCAGATCTGGCCCGGCTGGGGATTAAAGCCATGCTGTGCGGAACCATGGCTTCCTATATTTCAGCAAGCCTGGCCGGAATACTTATGTAGTTTTGCCGGATGAGATTTTACGACATACATTATCATGCCTTCGACCTGAGCCATCCCAACCTGCTTGCTTTTATCCTCAGGGAAGACCTGATTTCAAAGGGGTCGGTTAAGGATTTCCTCCGAAAGCTCCCTTGCCTGATGAACCTTGCTCCCATAGGCCTCTTCAAAATGTTCCCGGGCAAGATAGCAGCCGGAATCAGGAATTTTATTGAACATGATGCTGCAAGGTTCAGAAACCTGCTCACCATGATGGAAAATCAGATAGAATACCACTTTCTGCTCACCGACTATTACCTGAAGAAAGCCGGTATTCCCGAAATGCCCGACGGAAACAAAATTGACAAGGTGGTGCTCTGTCCTCTGCTGATGGATTTCGGCTATAAGAATCTGAAAAACAGCAACGTTTTTTATGATCTTCCTCCGGCAAAGCCCGTCGCCGGTCAGGTTGCAGACCTTATAAATGCAATCAGGTTTTATTACACCTACGACATGGTGGTTCATCCGGTAAAAGAAGGTCAGCTGATGCTTGTGAAAAGCACCGGTGAAAAAAAGGATAAACTGTTTCTGATATTTCCTTTTCTGGGCATAAATACCAGGAATTATGACCTGCTCGAGATAAAGGCTTTAATCGATAAATATTTTGCCGGTTACGAGAATGACAGGGACCCGGCGGAAAGAAACAAAAAGCTCGAGAAAAAACTTGGCACCGTAAATGCGACTCTGGAGGATCTTATTTTCAGGCTGAAAGAGAAGGAAGATCCCGAATACTATTCTTACATCTTTGCAGGCATAAAGCTTTATCCGCCTCTGGGCTTTGATCCCTGGCCCGAAAATGAACCTGCAGAACTCGACAAGGTGAAGTTCCTTTACAGTGAGTGTGCGAGGAAAAACATCCCGCTTACCATCCACTGCAGTGACGGCGGATTTAAAACCTCACCGGATGCCGTTAAGTTTACCGATCCTGCCAGATGGAAAAAAATTCTGAACAATTCCTCATTCAGGAATCTCAGGATAAATTTTGCCCACATGGGGAACAGGGCAGACAACAGTTCCGAATGGCTGGAAACAATTCAGGCGCTCGCTGCGTCAAATAAGAACGTCTTTACGGATTTTTCCTGTCTTACTCCGGAAGAGAAAGATTATAAGGATGTTGCGGAGACCCTTACGGGTGACGCCGTAAACCATGTACTCTTCGGATCCGATTTTCTGATAAATCTTCTCTGGTCAGGTTCCTACACCGGGTATTTAGGTAATTTTATCAGAACAGGTTTTCTTACACCTGAGCAGAAAACGATAATATGCCACTCAAATCCCGAGCGTTTCCTTTTCGGCGGGCCGGTTAAAATCTCCTGACCTTTTCTTACCGGAGGCTGAACAGTGTCAGGTTTTCAGCGTCTTTAATAAAAATTCTGTTTTCTGAGATTACCGGGTAGGCATATATTGCGGTTTCCGATACTTTATACCTGGCAGCTTCATTGTAACCTTTTGGAGAGGGTGTCATAAACAGCAGATTCCCTGTAGAAGGCAGGCCAGCCATTACCTGGCCGCAATCGACAAGGGTTGCAAAATCGCTGTGGGCTGCCTCATCTGTCCATGCTGATTCACCGTTTGACGCATTGATGCAGTAAATCCTGCGGGTATCGGTGAATCCGTACAGGTAGCCATCCCTCAGAACAGGTGTATTCCATTTGGCGCCTGTTGAGGTGTTATGCCATAACTGGCGCGGAAGGTAATTCTCTCCCTGTTTTTCTACAATAAAGGCTTTGGTGCCGGAACCCTGTCCCGTTACATAAATTTTCTGACCGTCAATTACGGGGCTGACACAGTTATAGAATCTCTGCTGAACGGGAGCTTCAACGCTCCACAGGAGTTTTCCGTCAGCAAGGTCGATGGCAGCAAGGTTCTTTTCGGTTACCAGAATAATATGTTTTTTCCCCGAGACAGTCATCACGGAAGGGGATGAGTATGACGGGCCATCGCCGGGAAGAGTCCATTTTTCCTTTCCCGTACCCAGGTCAAGGGCATAAATGGTACCCTTGTCCCTTGTACCTAGATGCACAATGCATAGTCCGTCGACAATCAGAGGAGATGTACCTGTAAAGAATTGGGGAACAATGTTTCCGGGGTTATCTTTTCTCCACAGGAGTTTCCCTGAGGAAGCATCGAAGCAGCTAAGTATGCCGGCAGCCCCGAGAGTGACAATTTTACCATCTGCAATTGCAGGGGTACTGCGGGGACCGGGATGTGATGCCGAAGGACCTGTGACGGCGGGGGAGGGGTATGCACTTTTCCAGATTTCCTTTCCTGTTGAGGAGTCGAGGCAAAGCACAGTCTCTTCCGCTCCCTGGCGTGTATGGACAAATATCCTGTTGCCCTGAAGAACAGGCGTTGCATCGCCGGTTCCTACGGTAACTTTCCATACCTGTGTCAGATTTGCCGGCCATGAAACGGGTACCCTGAACCCGTCTGCCCTGTTGTCAAGTCTGCTTCCCCTGAACTGGGTCCAGTCCTGCGACCATATTGAAACAGTCGCTGTCATTAAAATTACAGCAACCGAAAAACATGTTTTCATTCTTTTCATCGGTTTAAACTTTACAGGTTAATTAAAGCCAAGATACTAAAAACGGAAATAATAAATCCCTGATTATGATAAGAATTACTGTTAAATTACGATAACCTTCTCCATTCGGGATTTTTGTTTTATTTAGCAACTGTTTTCAGATGAAGATTCATTGCAAGAAACTGACGGATGAACAGAAAAAACATTTTAATAACAGGCGGCACTTCCGGGCTTGGGCTGGAGCTTGCAAAACTATTTACCAAAAGGGGAGATAATGTTAAGGTTACAGGTCGCAACGGCAAATCTGCCTTGTCAGGGGAGAGTTTTATTTATACCGATTTCGCCGATTTATCGGGTGTCAGGGATGCTGCCAATGCCTTAATAACCAATGGCTTTTCGCCTGATGTAATTATTAATAATGCCGGCACGCTTGGTCCTGCTTCATTTACAACTACTAAAGACGGGTTTGAGTATACCTGGCAGGTTAATTTCATTTCACACCTTCTGCTGAATGATTTACTGCTTAAGGCATCTGGTGGGGGCGGGGAAAAATTACTGGTGTTTGTCACCTCACCTGTTTTCAAATTGGTAAAGCCTGTATACAGGCTCCCTGAGGAATCGGAATACTCAACATTCAGGGCTTATGCAGAATCAAAATACTTCCTGCTTCTGACAGGCGATTACCTGGCTGCAAAGTATTCTGATAAAAAGCTGAATATTTTGAAATTTAGTCCCGGAGTATTCGGCTCAGGGATATTCCGCATGAGACGACCCTTTTTAAGAGCGGTCTATCTGGTTGCAGAGCCATTTATGCCCGGGCCGGGCCGGCCTGCGCGCCGGCTGTTGCATCTTATTGATAATAATCTGTATGACAGCAGTAAGGTTTTTATGGCCAGGGGCAGGAAGAGTGTTGCCGCTCCTGAGATGAATGAAGAGTCGGAGGATTTTTTATTTTCCCTCGAAAAGGCCGTAAATATCGTGAGGTGAGACTGAGAGCGCCTCGGCTGCCGACCTCATGGTCATTTCCTCTGTTGCATCCACACCCTTTTCCTTTAAAATCCTGATAAGTTCTGAAGGATCTTTTCCCAGTCTGGCCGCCACATCCTTAATTGTCAGTTTTCCGACACCGGCAGGTGCGCCCTGTGGCTGTGAAGTTTTTGAAGAGTTGAAAACAGAAGAAAGCACCTCATAAATTCTGATTGGGGCAATTTTGTTTTCGGCTGCCAGTGCTTCCAGTGTCAATGACGTATCAGATACAGATATGCTGCTGTCGTTGAGGACTTTCATCATTTCTGCAGTGGTTATGCCGGGGAAATTACTTCTTAGCTGTGACAAAGTGAATGTCTCCATGTGTGCGACAGGGGGATTACTGTATGTTTTTTCCCAGCTTGCCTTTACTTTCTCACCGAAATCCATTACGGGACCGAAAGGAACCCATGAACGCAAAGTCCCGATGAAAAAGACCACAGTCATGAGTGTGGCTGCCGCAAGTTCCCATTTCCTGTTGAGGCCGGTCTTTATTTTGCTTTTTATGTAGGTAAGGAAAGCCTTCCAGTTCACAAAAAACAGGTGAATGACAAAAAGAATAAAAAACAGGTACGAAAAGATTGTATGCATTGCCTGCCATTCAGCCTTTGTAAACAGCATAAGCTGCCAGTTGGTCCAGTTAGCCACACGCCCTGCAGGTGCGATATAGAGAATTATTCCGGACCATGACATTATTATTGTTGAGAAGAGTAATGAAAAGCTGGTAAAGCTTCTGAGGTTAAATCTGTCTTTGCGCATTTTGAAGAATTTTTGCAAAAATATACAAACGGATGCAGGTCTGAGTGACTTAAGTCACACTATGTCTTTTGAAGCAAATTAACCCCAAGGCCGCTTCTGTTCTGAGGCAGGGTAACCTTTCCTCCGGTAATTTTCAGTCCGTCGAAGAGATCGTTGCTTATAAGGAGGTTTCCGTCGAGATCGCACCAGTCGGCCAGAGGACTTAGGTGTGCTGCAGCAGTGACAGCGCAGGAAGTCTCGGTCATGCAGCCGATCATAGTTTTTAATCCGAGTTTTTTTGCGGTCTTCAGCATAATAAAAGCCTCTCTGATGCCGCCGCATTTCATCAGCTTGACGTTTATTCCGCTATATACGTCTTTATACTTTACAAGGTCGGCCAGATTCTTCACAGCTTCATCCCCAATAACCGGGATAGGGCTTCTTTCCCTGAGCCAGGCGGTTTCCTCAATAAGTTCTTTGGGGAGAGGTTGTTCGAGAAATATCACTCCTTTCTCATGAAGCCAGTGCGCCATTTCCAGAGAATATGATTTATCCTTCCATCCCTGGTTTACGTCGGCGCAAAGAGGCTTATCTGTGACAGACCTGATCACTTCTATCATTTCCCTGTCGTTATTCCTGCCAAGTTTGACCTTCAGAATCTTGTATGGTTCCGCTTCGGAAACCTTTTGCCGCACAACATCGGGATTGTCTATACCTATCGTAAAGCTGGTGTAAGGGGTCTCATCGGGGTTTAGTCCGTATATCCGGTAAACCGGCAACCCTGAAATCTTGCCGGCCAGGTCGTGAAGGGCAATATCTACAGCGGCTTTTGCGGCATAGTTTCCGGGCCTGTGATTATCAACATATTCAAGAATGTCATCAATAAGCAGAGGGTCTTTAAACTGTGAAAGTTCCAGTGATGAAAGAAAGGAAGAAGCTGTATCGTGGTTTTCACCCAGGTAGGGAGGCATACTGGCTTCCCCGTAACCTGTAAATTCCCCGTACTCAAGTGAAGTAATTATAACAGGAGTGGTTTTTCGTGAGCCTGAGGCAAGAGTGAACTGATGCCGGAGTTCAAGAGTGTGTAGTCTGAAACTTAGTTTAATTCCTTCCCCGGCTGTAGTTGATTTTGATATCATAATCCCATTTGTCGAAATAGAGATTACCTCCTGTCCATTCCACTTCTCCGCGCTGGAAATCAAAAGGCTCACTCCTGATGAATTTTTTTGGAGGAAAGAGCTCTCCTGAGATACCGTCGTTGACAATCATTCTGTAAGAGTCAATCCCTGTTATATAGAACTCCTTTAATCTGGTATAGTTTGAATCATGGAGGCCGTATGAGATATCGACCGGCACCCATCCGACACCTTCGAACCAAACCTCGCACCAGTCGTGCAGGTTTTCGGCCTGTGGCGGCACCATCCATCCGCTTTGCCATTTAACCGGAATGCCTTTATAGCGAAGCATCGACATTAGCAGGAATGTCTGCATGCCGCAGTCGCCTCTCATATTTTTAAGAGTGTAGGAAGGGATATCGGGTATTATTGAATATTCCAGAGCTGCGGCCCATGGAATATTATCGGAGAACCAGTAATAGAATTTTTTGAGAATTTTATAAGGGTCAGTCTCGTTGCCGGCCAGACTGTCGGCAATCTGTCTCACACCTTCGTTGAAATTTATATGCGGGGGTTCTTCCCTTGTGTATCTTTTATAAATATCTGAGTTTTTGTTATATGGAAGTATTTTGAGTGTGGCCGGGTCGAAATACTGTCCATAAGAGGTGTAAGAAAAGGCTGTCTTAAAAACTGTTGGCTCACCTTTCCTGGCTTTTTCCTCCATGTAAATTGAACGGTGCGTTGCCGAATCAGGAGCAAGAAGAAAATTATCCTCGTTTGAAATTCCCAGAAGATAAACCTCAGAGTGGCGCTGATTATTCTCTTTCGGGAAAGGGAGCCAGCACCTGATAATTTCTCCGGGAGGCACGACGTCGGGTTTGACGGTAATGGTATAGGCAATTTCAACATTTACCGGCAGGACGGGGACTGACGAAACTCCTGCTTTACTGATAACCGAGGCCGTGTGGTTCTTGCGGAATAAAATTCTGGGATCGCTTGCCTGTGCAGAATCGCGTTCACTTCTGTTGAGGTGGAAGGATTTTAAAAGAAGCAGATTAGACAGAGCCCTGTTAAAATACATTTTCGTTCCGTTAATAACACGGTATTCAAGCCATCCTTTGTTCTCCCACTCCTTTTTGTCTGAGGGAGAGAAAGAGATGTTTCTTGCTGACAGGGCAGAATCAATCTCCGCTTCAGTGAGACTGAATTCCAACGAAGTTCTGTATTCCATCTCCATGAGCGAGTCAGCCGCGGAAAGATTTGACTTATTATTCTTCGGGCTTTTGTTGCCGCATTCCGTTGAAAGAATTAATATGAGTATCAGCGCGAACGGATAGTATTTCATTATTCTGGCAGTTAGGATAAAAAATGAAATTATTATCTTTATGGGTGAACTTAAATATCCATTTATTGTTTAAAGGAATAAATATAACTGATTCATATATAAATTTAATATTTTAAATCATGAAAAAGAATGTTGGCAGTATTGATAAGGTTATCAGATTCCTGGTTGCAGCATTGATAGCTGTGCTGTTTTTTACCAAGGTAATAACCGGAACAATTGGCATTATTTTGCTTGTTTTTGCGGGAATACTTGTTCTCACGGCGCTTGTAGGTTTTTGCGGATTGTACTCTCTTTTCGGGATAAGTACCTGCAAGGTACAGGAAAAGAAATAAACAATAATTTTTCTTTTGTCGTTACTCCGGAAGTTTCTGTGAAATTTCCGGAGTTTTTGTTTCTGAACTGCCGGTTGCCTTGCTGCCTATCAGATCGGCGGCTTCAGATTCGCTGTCTTCGGCGATATCTATGATAACCACTTCACCAACATGCCATCTTCTGGACGCTTTTCTTACCAACGATTTTCGCACAACCCATACCTGCGGTGACACATTCTTTCTGCAAAGTTGCTCCAGGGCGTTGTTCCAGCCTTTGCCGTTAAGCTCCAGTGGTCCTATTTCATCAATGAAGATTACATCAGATTCTTCCGCTGCTGTTCCGAGTATTTCTTCGCCTTTTTTTATCGCTTCAGGGTTAAAATAATAATGGCCATGGCGGATGGCATTCTCATCAGGGTTTATAGAGCAGATCTGTATGGTGAAACCGTTTGAAAGGTTAACCAGATTGAAACCGGTTCTTTCATCGTTTTCATTTATTGCCGTTGCCAGGAAGCCACCCGTTTTTATTCCTTTCTCCCTGAGCAGACCTGCAACTTTACCGGCGAATGTTGTTTTTCCCTGATGGACTTCACCCGTAATAATAAACACAGATGGCCTCTTTTCAAGCTCCTTTTCAAAAGTGTCATAAAGCACAAGGGCATGGCTGAATGCGGAGTTGAGCGATTTCCTTCCCATGGCATTACCATTTCCGCCTCTGGGATTGAGAGCCGAAACGAGGTATGGAAGGGCAGAGAAGGAGAGGCTTAGTGACTGGTAAAGGGAAGAGAACCCCTGGTTGTATAAAACCGATTTTATTACAGGGTTTTTGAGTTCGGTGCTTACAGCAGTGAAACCGGTAATCATTGCCACGGCTCTTGCGTTCATTTTCAGACCTGTGACAAGTCCTTCAGCAGTAAAGAAGACACCCTGCGAAACCCAGTCCCACAGGAAAGCGGCTTAAAAAGTAATAAGAATGAAAGTGATCCAGAAACCAGGTTTTTTAAGTCTTTTCATTGACCCGGGATATCTTATGATACAGAAAGTTATAAAAGACAATGCTGCAGCGATGCCCGGGATAAGAAGGTTGAAATTCAGCAGGCCGAGAATTGCAACCATTATTGCGATGTTTAGTGCCAGAAATAACAGGGAGTACTTCTCATTTTCATCATTCCGGAGCAGGTTTCTGTTGCTTCCGAGGCTTATTGTACCAGGTGAGGTTCTGTTTTGATAAATGCCGGATTGCCTCCTGCCGGTACGGTAGCCGAGAATGGCGCCTGCGATGCCTGCAAGAATATAAATTGAAGTAATCAGGAGTATCAGGTTAGCTGCACTAATATGTTCCAGTCCTGTCTGTTTTACCGCATATTTATAAAGTGCTTCAATAATTCTTACCAGGTCGAGTCCGTAGAGAATTATCAGGCTTATTATTTTTTGCAGAAGTGTGCTGAGAACTGCCAGCCCTCCTCCGATGATGTAGGCGATAAGGTTTCTTCCGAGCAGTCTGACAGATATTTCCATCAGCAGTGCTTCGGTAAAGATTCCGATCATCGGGCCGAGGATTATGGCTGAGGGGGAGATGGATTTCATCAGAGCGCAGATGAGGCCTGCACGCCATAAGAGGCCCTTCACCTTCCACAGGTGCTGGAAAGCGATCATTATCCAGACCCCGATAAATGCAAGAACAGCTCCCGAGAGGGGTATTTTGAGATTATGGAGGAAACTTCCCAGTATGATCTCGAACGATGCCCAGATGCTGCCTGCCACTGATGCCTGCAGCCATACCTGACGAAGTGATCCTGAAGAAAATATCTTCATAAGTGCATTTTATCCGGCTGTAAAAATATTCTGCCGGATTATAATCTGCAAAAATAGAGTAATAACATTACGGCCCGATATGATGAATGTCATTTCAGGAAGAGAGAGCGACCGTATAATATTTTTCAGAATGAGTGCTGTTCGTGCCGGTGATGATGTTCATGATGCTGGCAGCTTTCTCCGCTGTCTGACAGTTTACCGTCCAGGTATTGAACAATCAGTTCATCGGGATTTCCCTGGCAGCCTCTGATGACTTTTATACCGTTTGCCTGCAGGGTATTTATTGCCCCGTTTCCGATACCTCCTGCAAGCATTACCGTCACTCCCCCGGCGGCGAGGGTTGAAGCAATTCCGCTTTTACAGCCGCAGCCGTTGCCTGAGGAGATTTTCTTTGAGGATAATACTTTATTGTTTTCGGTCTCGTAAATTTTGAAAAAATCACAATGGCCGAAATGTTCATCAAGTTGATTATCATTTGTTACAGGTACAGCAATTTTCATGATTATTGTTTTTTTGTGGTTATAATGAATTTGGGATTATTTGCTATGGTTTTTTTAACAAGGCACAGGTCGGCTGCGTTAATGACAGCATCGCTGTATTTGTCGGGGAAATCGGGCGGGAGGATTATTTCAAGCTTAAAAGCTGACGGTAATCTTTTTTCGCTGTCGACCTCCATGGACTGGATAATTTTTATTCCGTCGGAAGGGATGTTTCTGCGATCGCAGAATGATTTTACGTATATGCCGGCGCAGGTTCCTATTGATGCAAGGAACAGATCGAAAGGTGCAGGTGCGGTGTTTGTGCCCCCGTTATCGAGAGGCTGGTCCGTTCTGATGTTGTGTCCGTTCAGGTGTGCGGTTATTACTTTACCGCCGTCAAAAGTTATTTCAATCATATCATTTAATTTTTAGTTGATTTTTATTAATTCATTGATATTATATGAGTTGCAGTTATCACACCTGGTGTGATTCTCAATTCCTTTTATAAGCTTGTAACATTTTCTGCATCTGTACCATTCATCAGTAAGATTGTAATCTCCTCCGTCAAATACAATTGTCTTTCCTTCAACAAATGAACCAGCTATTTGTTTCAGGGCTTTGTTGTAGAGCCGGGTGAAGGTGGGTCTTGATATTCCCATTTCCCGGGCCGCATCTTCCTGCTGCATATCAAGATAATTGATCATTCTGATGCTTTCGTATTCCTCAAAGCTTAGAGTAACATAACCATTTTTGCAGCCTGGTAAGCCGAATGGTCTGAAACCCTTCATCAGCGGAGGGTTGCAGATTTTACGCTTCTTTCTGGGCCTGGGCATTCTTTTTGTGTCTGTATAGGTTTTTAATGTCAGGATATATAAGGAATACGAAGAAAAGAAAAGATATCAATAAAAGAATTTTACCAATGATGCAGAATGGTCCGCAGTAGAAATCATCACCTGATCCGAAAAGACAGGCTGAGCAACCCAGTAAGGCAAGGATTATATAATCTGCGAACAGGATAAGAGGAAGAATTATAAAAATTTTTACAATAAGGGGTTTCATTCTTTTTTTTTGCAAAGATAATGAACGTACGTTCAAAAAGCAAAAAAAAATGTCTCAAAATTCAAACAACTGTTATGTAGTTGTAGTTTTCTGAGACACTTTCAGTTAATGTCCCCTTGTGGATTATTTGTTAAGAATTTTCTTCAGTACAGTTTCCTTAGGGATAGGTTTGGTGCAGAAGAACCAGTCGTAGCATTTCATATCCTCCTTGCCTTCCATACGGTCTTTAGCTGCGCCGCAGGACCCTGCAGGAGGTACAATCACATCATCGCCCGGTCTCCAGTCGGCCGGAAGAGCCACCGAGAAGGCGTCGGCGGTTTGTAGTCCGATGAGTACCCTGTAAAGTTCATCAAAGTTACGGCCCAGGCTGAGCGGGTAATAGATTATTGTTCTGATAATACCCTTGGGATCGATAAAAAAGACTGCTCTGACTGCTTTGGTGGAGCTCTCTCCGGGCTGTAACATTCCGTAAAGTTTTGCCACCTCCATGGTAATATCTTCGATCAGGGGGAAAGTCACCTCGACGTTTTTCATTCCCTTATATTCGATTTTTTCCTTGATGGTACGCAGCCATGCAATATGGCTGTAGAGTCCGTCAACAGATAGTCCGACAAGTTTACAGTTTGCCTCATTGAATTGTTTTTCCATTGTGGCAAAAGTCATGAACTCTGAAGTACAGACAGGAGTGAAGTCGGCAGGATGGCTGAAGAGAATTACCCAGCTTCCTTTGTAGTCGTTGGGGAAATTGATTTCGCCCTGGGTTGTGATTGCCTTAAATTCCGGGGCTTTGTCGCCTATTCGCGGCATCGGGAAAGCATGTTCATCGCACATAGTTGTATGTTTTAAGATTAATGATTAAGAAATTTGGTTATTTTCTTCTTGCGAGCATAAGTTCAAGGTCTTCCCTGAGGGCCATAAGGTCTTCCTCATGTTCCACCTCATCGGTAATAATCTGAACAATGATGTCGTAGGTAACAGGGTCTTTTTCCCTTGTAATATCAAGCAGAGCGTTATATGTTCTTATTGCGCATTGTTCTCCTTTGATGTTTTGTTCCAGGATTTCCTCCACATAAGGATCAACCGGGGCATCGTATCCGCAGTTTGTCATTTTCATCCAATCTTCGGGGGTAAGCAGAGGGGTCCCGCCCAGTTGGATGATACGGTCGACGAGCAGTTGTGCATGAGTAAGTTCCTCAGTGGCGTGGAGGTTAAGTTCGGACATAACGGCGTCCTTCATGGGGCCTTTAACGACCTTTGCGCCTATCCAGTACTGGTAGTAGGCCAGCCATTCATCGGCCAGGGCTTTGTTAAGAAGGTTGATAAGTTCATCAACATTCATTTTTACGATTGATCTTCCGATTTCTGCCATAGTTTAATTATTTTAAGTTTGAATTTTCGGTTTTGTCAATAATGCTGAATAAGTTATCTTCTGCATTCCGGTTATTAACAGTATATCAGATTTGTTTTGTTTGTTTTGTTTTTTCCGGAGTCTTTGACTTTTCTGCGTGTCCGGTGACCATTAGGGTTATATTTTCTATATTAAATCCGGGAATTTGTTTTTTAATGAAGTAGTTTTTAAGGATTCTGTCGAGTTCTTTATCTTCGAAATCTTCGAGTTTATCGGTATCTCTGAAGTAGAGGTGGTGGTGGTTTCCCTGCACGGGATCGAACCGGATTTCCTCGCTGCCGGTGGCGACCTGTTTTATTATACCTTTTTCTTTGAAGAGTTTTAGGGTGTTATAGATAGTTGCCAGAGAAATATTCGGGTATCTGGCTCTCATGAATTTCATCAGGATATCGTATGACGGGTGTTCGTCGAGGCTGAAGAGGGCTTCGAGTATCAGGGTTCTTTGGGGCGTGACTTTAAGTCCGTGATCCATAAGTATTTTAGGGGCTGTAAGATCGGCCATGGTGATTATGTTTTTCAGATTAGGTAATAACAAAGATAGGAAGTTTTTTAGAAAAATTATTCTTTAAGAAATATTTTCAGGTGATAAAAATTATCAGATGATAAAAATTATCAGATGATAAAAAATACTAAATAGTAAAATATATTAAATGATAAAATTTATCAGATAATAAAAAATATCAAATAATAAAAATTATCAAATAATAAAAATTCTAAACCGGAAAATAAAAACCCTGCTGTAAATCCCTGAACCCTTTTCTAATATTTCAGAAGAAAACAACTAATCATTGTAATGTCCGGTCAGCAATCATACCTTAATTTATTAAAAGCCTCTTTAGCCTCCTGGAAATAAAAAACCTTTTATTTATACCCTGCAGCAGATAACTCCTTTTAAACCAATCATTGCACGAATTAACTATCTTCTGCTTCGGTTGCTCATAATTACTGACGGTTATTACTTCGCCTTCAATGACGGGCCGGAATGCTCTGAAATAAAAAGGGAAGTCACACTTTTATGGCAACTTCCCTTTCTTTGAGTCGGCCCGGAGAGGATCGAACTCTCGACCCCATGATTAAGAGTCACGTGCTCTACCAGCTGAGCTACGGGCCGGAATCGGCTGCAAATTTATAAAAAAGTATCATTTCAGATTACAGAAAACCAGTTTTTAATTTCACATGGCAGTTTATCACTGAAATTCTTATGACAGAATTCATTGGTGTGCTTGTCATAAACATAATCCCTGCCCATTTCCTTACCTCTCTCCGCAATTTCAGCAATAGCACCGGTTATGAAAAGCAACTCCTCATCGGTCATGGTGGGATGAAGTGATAACCTTATCCAGCCCGGCTTAAGGGATAAATCTCCCGCTTCTATCCTTTCTGTGATCTCCTTCGACAGCTTAAAATCCACATCAAGCAGATAATGACCGTAAGTGCCTGCACACGAACAACCGCCTCTGACCTGTATCCCGTAATAATCGTTGAGAAGTCTGGTTACCAGATTATGGTGAAGATTGTCAATATAAAATGAAATTACCCCCAGCCGTTCTGTGATGTCTTCTGCAAGAATATGCATTCCACGGATTTTCTTAAGCTCCGGGAATGCCAGGGAAAGAAGCTCCTTCTCCCTGCGGTGGATCATGGATGTTCCCATCGCCTCTTTCAGCCTGATGGCAAGCGCCGATTTAATTCCCTGCAGGAAACCCGGGGTTCCTCCGTCTTCCTTAACTTCAATGTCAGAAATGTAGCTGTACCCGCCCCACCTGTTTGTCCATTTTACTGTTCCGCCGCCGGGGGTGTCGGGGGAGTAGTTGTGATATAGCTTTTTACTGAACACCAGAACTCCGCTGCTGCCAGGCCCTCCCAGAAACTTATGAGGCGAGAAGAATATTGCATCCAGATGCTCCATCGGATCGGCAGGATGCATGTCAATGTCAACATAAGGGGCCGAGGCTGCAAAATCGACAAAACAATACCCGTTATTCTCGTGCATAATCTTCGCCAGTTCCCTGTATGGCGGGAAATACCCGGTCACATTTGAGCATGCGGAAAAGGATCCGATAAGCAGGGGCCTGTCGCGGTACTTTACAATCTCCTTTCTCAGGGAATCAGGATTTACGGTAAGCCTGGGTCCGGGTTCAATAATAACCACTTCGGCAAGGGTCTCAAACCATGATGTGTGATTTGAGTGGTGTTCAATATGTGTAATAAAAACGACAGGTCTGTTACTGTTTGGTATATCCTTGCATTTGCCGAAGCCGGCAGCACCCGGCATGCTGCAGTACCTCGCCGCCTGCTCCGGAACTTTCAGACCGAGTATCCTCTGAAGCTTTGCGATAGCACCGGTCATACCCGACCCGGTAAAGATCAGAACATCATTCTCATCTGCATTTACATGTTTCTTGACAATTTTCTGAGCCATCCTGTAGGCCCCGGTCATAGCTGCCCCTGTTGCGCTCGACTCCGAATGTGTGTTGCCTACAAGCTTCCCGATCTCATCCGATATTCTTTTCTCTATGGGTTCATAAAGCCTTCCGCTCGCTATCCAGTCGGCGTAAACAATTTTCTTCTCACCGAACGGAGTCAGGATTGTGGCATCTATCCCTACTATCTTCTTTCTGAACTTTTCAAAATGGCTCTCGGAAGTATTCATTTCAATCGATTTAATTTTTTGCGCGTTACTCTTTTGTCCCGGCTGTATGAACAACCCTTTGCGGGAAGGGAATCTCTATTCCTTCCCTGTCGAAGGCCGTCTTAAGACGCTTGCGCAATTCACCTGCCACTTCCCATTGCTTCAAAGGTTTTGTGTCGCCGAGAATCTTGATAATGATGGCAGAATCTCCGAATTCATTGACTCTCAGGAATCTGGGAGGGCTGATTATCAGGTCGCCGAAATACGGGTCGGCGGCAAGCTCCGTCCCTGTTTTATTTACTACTTCAATTACTTTTTCGATGTCTGACCGGTAAGCAATTCCAATGTCAATATTCACCCTGGCAAAATCTTTCGACTGATTTGAGACGATCTTAATCTCACCGTGCGGTATATGGTGTACAACACCGTTAATATCCCTGAGTGTTGTTTTTCTGAGGCTGATATCTTCCACCACGCCGCCTTTGTCGTTAATTGTTATAACATCGCCGATACGGTACTGATTCTCGAGGATGATAAAAAGCCCCGATATTATATCCCTTATCATATACTGCCCTCCGAAACCAACGGCAAGGCCTACTATTCCTGCTCCAGCCAGCATCGGACCTATGTCAAGCCCGGCCTCTTTCAGGATAGTCAGCACGGCAATAACCAGTATTACAATTCCCTTGGCACCGTTGAAAATCCTGATAAGTGTATCCTCTCTCTGTCTCTCGGCTTCCACAGTCATTGTCCCGTCTCTTATCACTGCAAGCCTTACAGCCCTGTCGATAACCCTGTTAAGTATTTTATTAAGGATATAAGCGCCTGCAGCTATCAGCAGCATTTTCAAACCGTGGCTCAGCAGCCACGGAACCAGCTTGTCGGCCCATTCTTTGAATGTCTCTTCCATATATTCCAGATTAAGATTTATGTCGTCTGAAAAGTACTCTTTTTATCAAGGCTGGCCAATGATTCTTATTTCGGATGTTATCTCCATCGCTTTTTTATATACTGCAGTTACGCCGCAGTATTTTTCTTCTGAAAGTCTGACCGCGTGCTCTATTTTATCAAGCGGCAGGTTCTTCCCGGCAAGCTCGTAAATTACATGTATTTTATTAAAGTGAACAGGATATTCTTCCGTCAGGTATCCTTCGGTTATCACATTGAAGCTTTCAACTTCAACCTTCATTTTTCTCAGGATGGAGATCACGTCCATTCCGGTGCATCCGCCAAGTGCGGGAAGCATAAGGAGTTTTGGTCCGGGCCCCCTGTTACCGCCTCCGGAATGTGAATCGGCATCAAGAGTGATTTTATGTCCGTAAACATCGCTTTCGAACGCCATGTTGTCAAGCCACCTTGTTGAAACTCTGACTTTCTTCATCGCCGCTTTTTTGCAAAAATCGGAAATAAATTTTGATTTGAAGTAAATCAGATTTTTTATGATCTCCACTTCAGTTGTACCTGCCAAAATAAATCTTACCCGGGAGGTTGACCGGGTAAGATTTGCAGGGTTATAAAAAAAAGCTAATTTTGCACCCGCCTGCTCCATTCGTCTAGTGGTTAGGACGACAGATTCTCAGTCTGTAAACGACGGTTCGATTCCGTCATGGAGTACAAAATCCCCCGGAGGTCTCGTGTTTTTCATTCGCTTCGCTTATGTCCGGTCTTTTTTGTTTGTTTCAGGATTCAGGCAAGCCTGCAGAGGTATCAGGATTAGCTTCGCTGATCCGTATTGATGGGCCGACAGAAGAAAAATCCCTTATTCGCTTCGCTCATGCCCGGTCTTTTTTGTTTGTTTCAGGATTCAGGCAAGCCTGCAGAGGTATCAGGATTAGCTTCGCTGATCCGTATTGATGGGCCGACAGAAGAAAAATCCCTTATTCGCTTCGCTCATGC
>JARKQN010000030.1 GCA_029974835.1 Bacteroidales bacterium | reverse complement strand
GTGATAGCAGCCTCAAGTCCGGCAGGACCTGAGCCTATGACCATTATATTTTTCGGTGCCTCTGTCTTTTCAAGAGAGACTTCACTTTCTCTGCCCAGGTTCGGGTTTAGGATGCACTGGATCGGAACGTTGTTAAGAAGGTTTTTAACGCATCCGTGATGGCATGCGATACAATTGCGGATCTCATCGAAACGGCCCCCTTTTGCCTTATTGGGTGTTTCGGGATCTGTAAGTGACTGACGGCCCATCGCAACTATATCTGCTTTCCCTGAGGCAATGATCGTTTCTGCAAGTCTTGGGTCATTTATCCTTCCTACAGAGATCACAGGCAGTTTGGTTATCTTTTTTACCTCTACGGCAGCAGTCGTATTCCAAGAATGACCGCGGTACTGCGATGGGATTATATCGTCAAAGGAGCGGTAAACGCCTGCTGATACATGGATATAGTCAATGCCTGCTTCTTCAAGATACGGAACTATTGTCATAGTGTCTCCGATATTCCTGCCGCCGGTAACATATTCATCCGCAGAGATGCGGTATCCGACAATGAACTCATTGGAGACCTTTGAGCGGATATCTTTGACTACCTCCACCGCGAAACGGATGCGGTTCTGGAGAGATCCCCCGTACTCATCTGTACGCTTGTTGGTGTAGGAGGACATGAACTGGGAGATCAGATACCCGTGAGCTCCGTGTACTTCTATTCCGTCAAAGCCCGCTTCTTCAGCCCTTCGCGCACAGTCTCCGAATTCTGTTATGATTTTCTTAATTTCCTCGATACTCATCTCTTCCGGCATATCCGGGCTGAATGGGCATGGGATAGCCGAAGGTGCCTCAGGTACCTGACCGAGAACCATTTTGCTTGACTGTCTGCCTGCGTGGTATATCTGCGCGATCAAAACAGTATCATGCTTGTGGATCCTTTTCGTAAATTCCCTGAAGCCGGGGATCTGCTCATCGTTCCACAGTCCGGGCAGATGTTTGAATCCTTTTCCGCGAGGCCTGACAGCAAAATCTTCCGTAATTATCATACCGAAGCCGCCCTTGGCTTTTGCTTCATGGTATGCCGAAAACATTTCGGTGCATGTTCCGTCCTCGTTGCAATAATTCGTTACCATTGGAGATACTGCCAGGCGGTTTTTCATGGTCTTCCCTTTGATAACGAAAGGGCTGAAAAGATTTTTCAACATTTTTCATTCCTCCTGTTGTGTTTTGTCTTGGTAAAATGAGTTGTCCGTCAATGATGAACGTCTAGGAAACAATGGTTATGGGTGCGTTTCTGGCAATGCTGTTGCAGAGGATCATAAAAAACTTATGAAATATAGCACTTTTATAATTATCTGATATATTGCATTATTTTATATCAGTACTTTGCACGTAAAATCAAAGTGAAATAAGCCCAATCTAAAAAAACCGGGTGATAACCTTGCGTAGGTCGCACTTGGTTGGTTGAACAAAAAATATCTTTGAAATTATTTTATTAAGTCTCAAGAGTTGATATTAAGGATGCTGAAAACTTTTCTTATAGGTTGTAATCTTGATTTTTAGTTGCGAATATCACAGATATTCCAATCTACACATGCTATTCCAGCTAATATCTATCTTTCCTTATCTTCCGGCTATACAAGAAATTAATTAAAATAGGCAAAATAAAACTAATGTTGACCTAGTTATTATTGGAGGTAAAATGCAAATAAGTTGCATTATTTTTCTTGGAGGGATGATATCTGTGCTTGATATCCGTGTAAAAAAGAAAATAGGCACTCTTGATATGGATATCAGTTTTACCATGGAAAGGCCGCTGATAACTGTTGTTTTTGGCCGCTCCGGATCAGGAAAAACAACGCTTGCAAACATTATTGCGGGCCTTCTCTCTCCGGATATAGGCATGATCAGGTTTGAAGATTCCGTTTATTGCGATACGGAAAAAAGAATAGATATCTCTGCTGATAAACGGGGAATAGGCTATGTTTTTCAGGAACATAGGCTTTTTCCGCACCTGAATGTAAAAGACAACCTTACATTCGGGAGGTTTCCAGGAGGCAGAAAGAGCAAAACCGATTTTTCAAAAATTGTAGATCTTCTCAAAATAGGACATCTGCTCGAAAGATACCCCGATACCCTGTCAGGGGGAGAAGCACAACGTGCGGCTATAGGGCGCGCTCTTTTTGCCTGCACTTCCTTCATGATAATGGATGAACCGCTATCATCGCTGGATCTAAGGCTGAAGAATGAATTGATCCCCTATATTGCTCTTATACCGGAGAACTTTTCTTTTCCGATGATCTACATAACGCACAGCTCAGAGGAGGTAAAAAAACTTGCGGGCATGGTTGCACTTATAAACAGCGGGAAGTTGGTGTCTTATGATGTTCCAGATAAGGTTTATGATCAGAGCGGACTAAGGCCTTTTGCAGCATAAAAAATGTTGGAGGTATTGTGATAATGAAGAAAATTATTTTGCCTGTCTTTTTATTGATTATTATGGTCTCGGCTTCGTTTGCAGGAGAAGTATCTGTTACCACCGGAGCCGGATATATGCAAATGGCGAAGGAACTGTGCGCGTCCTACAAAGAAGTATCTGGCAGGAACGTTCAGGAAATGTATGGCGGAAATGTTGGACAGCAGCTTGCACAAATCGAAGCCGGCAGCGGCGTCAATATAATAATTTCCGATAAAGGCACGCTTGAATCCGTGAAAACAAAAGTAAAATTTGATAGGTTTGTACCTTTGGGGAAGACGGCTCTAGTGCTTGCATGGCGGAAAGGAATTTCTCTTTCGTCTCCTTTTGATCTGCTTTATGAGGAAGTAAGGTCTGTCTGCTATCCGGACCCTAAAGCTGCAATTTATGGGCGTGCAGCAGCTAGTTTTCTTGAATCATCGGGGATCAAAAATAAGATCCCTGACAAAATATTTCAATTATCAACTGTACCACAGGTTTTTTCGTACCTTGTGTCCGGCGAAATGGATGCCGGTTTTGTCAACCGTGTGGTAGTGAGGGCAGGCAAGGAGAAGATCGGAGGGTTTCTTGAGATAGAAAACGGTTATCCCCCGCTTGAAATGGTTGCAGCCGTTGTTAAGGGGGTACAGTCAAACAGGGAGGTCAAATCTTTCCTTGATTTCCTTAAGACAGAAACGGGAAAAGCGATATTGAAAAAACACGGAGTCTGGTGAGCAGGAGGAATCCTGCTATATCCGACCTGATGGATCCATCTCTTGTTTATCCGATATGCCTGACAATTAAGACTTGCCTTGTGAGCATAATGATGTTCCTGCTTATAGGTGTTCCTCTGGCTCTTTGGATCAGCAGGTCAGATGGGATCATTTCAAAGCTGGTATCATTTTTTGTAACTCTGCCCCTTGTCTTTCCTCCTGTAGCGCTTGGCTACATTTTACTTGTAACTCTTGGCCGTTCAGGGATAGGAGGAATACTGGAAGAACATACAGGGTTTCGCATAATATTCTCACAGTCCGCAGTTTTTCTTGCAGCTTTTATTGCCGGACTCCCTATGTTAGTAAGGCCTCTTCAGGCTGCAATGAGAAACGAGATGATACTCAAACTTGAAGATGCGGCTCGTGTCACTGGATGCGGTCCATTCAGAACTTTTATTTTTGTTACCGTTCCGCTTGTCCGCAGTACTATAGCTTCCGGACTTTTACTTGGATCTGCGCGGGCATCGGGTGAAGTTGGCATAACCATGATGGTAGGCGGAAATATTTCGGGGCGTACAAATACAATATCTCTTGAAATATTCAATCGTGTATCACGTGGAGAGTTTGATGAGGCAGGGACCCTCTGTCTCCTGCTTGCAGTTTTTGGATTGCTGCTATTTGCAGCTCTTGAAAAATTACAAAAGAAGAAGGGGTATTGAAATGTTTAACATACCGGACAGTTATCTGAACTCACTCCTGGAGGAAGACCTTCAGCATATGGACCTTACAGTCATGTCGATGGGCATAGAGAATTTTCCAGGCGTACTCGAATGCTCCCCTAAAAATGACTGTGTCATTGCGGGTGCAGAAGAGGCCGCGAGATTATTTATTAAAACCGGATGTGAGGCAGAGTTGCTGTCTTCCAGCGGAACTTTTACCGAGGGAGGAAGTGTCTTTATGAGGGTTTGCGGTACAGCCGGCGCTATGCATGCATGTTGGAAGCAGGCACAGAATATTATTGAATACTCTTCAGGTATTGCGACAAGGACTGCGGAAATGGTCAAAAATGCCAAGACAGTGAACTCTTCTGTCCACGTCTCTGTTACAAGAAAACACTTCCCGGGAGGGAAAGCCCTTTCTCTCAAGGCGGCCCTTGCCGGCGGAGCATCCATTCACAGGCTTGGCCTCTCAGATTCAATACTTGTGTTTGATCAGCACAGAGCTTTTACGAATGACTTTATAAGCCTGATACCGCTCATGGTCCAAAGATTCCCAGAAAAAAAGATAGCTGCAGAAGCGAACACTCCTGAAGAGGCTGAGGCATATTTAAGGGCGGGTGCCCATATTGTTCAGTGCGAGCGGTTTACATATGAAGAGCTGAGAAATTTTGTCAGATTATCCGAAGCGATCAATAAAAATGCTGTTATTGCAGCAGCAGGAGGGATAAATGCAGCAAACGCTGCAGAATACGCTGCTTCGGGTGTCGGCATTCTGGTAACCTCCTGGGTATATTTCGGAAAACCACAGGATATCAAGATGAAAATGTTGTCAATTTAAGCCTTCTTCTGTTACCTAATCCCCCCATAAAAGCCGGGAGCGTAATGCGCCGCGCCCCCGGTTATGTTGTCTGCTGCAATCAGCCGGCCTCGTCCGGTTCGATCTATTTCGGAGGTTCTCATGTTGTGGACCCAAACGGGGATGTTGTGGCACAGCTTCCGCTTTTTGAAGAGGCTGTAACGGACGTTGAGATAGACATGAAATATCTTCGCATGATCCGGGAAAAGAGGCCGCTCCTGAAAAACGAA
>JARKQN010000024.1 GCA_029974835.1 Bacteroidales bacterium | reverse complement strand
CTGATAGGGCCTGACGGTCTGATCAGCGGCGATACATTGTTTCACAGGTCGATAGGCAGAACTGATTTCCCGGGCGGAAGTATGGAAAATATTTTGCGCAGCATCAATGAAAAGCTAATGAAATTGAGCGATGATACCAAGGTCTATCCCGGACATGAGAGCATGACGACAATCGGAGAAGAAAGGACCTACAATCCCTATCTCAACGGTGATTATGAGTATGACGAATAGGATTGTGCTTCATGGGAGAAATATTGATCCCAAGATTCTGGCAAATTCCAAGGCCTTAGTGGCAGCTTTTTTTCAGCAAAAAGAGATCGCGGTTGAGGAGGCAGCTTCAGATTTTTCCGGGTCTGAGGACACCCATATATTGGTCGAAGCAGAGGGCAAACCTGACTTGGGTCAAATTTCAGCAGTTTGGATGGCCGGCTCAGGCCGGGAAACTTGCGAGATAAGTTCTCAGGAAATCAATTGTTTAAAGGAATTACCCAGAATAGGAAGAGAAAACATTACCCAGATCGCCGTAAAGCAGGTGATCTGCAAGCTCTTAACGAAAATAACAGGTCAGACTTTGCCTTGGGGAATAATAAGCGGCATCAGACCGGGGAAACTGGTTACAGCAATGAATAACTTGTCCATACTGGAAACCGGGCAGGGTATCATTTTAGGCCAAAAATATTTAATTTCACCGGAAAAAATTAAACTTTTACAGCAGGTTTCAGCAATACAGGAACCTTACCGGCAGAAAGCAAAGAAACAACAACAGCTTGTTTCTTTATATATTTCCGTACCCTTTTGTCCGTCCCGCTGTTCCTACTGTTCCTTCTCCTTTGAACACGGCAGCGGCCGGGAAAATAAACTTTCCAAGTACCTGCAGGTCCTTAAACAGGAGATTGAGCTGGTTGGCAACCAAATGAAAGCATCTTCAGCTTTAGCAGACAACATTTATATCGGCGGGGGAACTCCCACGGTGCTTACGGCAGCTCAACTGGACAATCTTTTGGCGTGGCTTGAGACCCATATTCCGGTTACCCGTGACCGGGAATATACGATTGAAGCCGGAAGACCGGACACAATTGACCGGGAAAAATTGCTCTGCCTTAAAAAATACCGGGTTAACCGCCTGAGTATTAATCCGCAAACAATGAATGACACAACCCTGACCGGAATTGGCAGAAGGCATACCGTTCAGAATATAATTGACGCCTATTCACTGGCTCGCCAGCTGGGAGACTGGATCATTAATATGGATATCATTCTTGGGCTCCCGGGGGAAGGCAGGACTGAAGTTGAACAAACAATACGGTCTGTGCTGGAATTAAAACCGGACAATATTACAATTCATGCGCTGGCCCTTAAAAAAAGATCTCAGGTTTGGGAAAACAGAATGCTTATTGATACAGGTTCAAGCTGGCAACAGATACAGAGGGCTGTGTTCAGGCAAATCCTGAATAACGGCTATCAGCCCTATTATTTATACAGACAGAAAAACAGTGCCGGTAACCTGGAGAATGTGGGATTCACAGTCCCCGGTAAAGAATGCCGGTATAATATTGCCGTAATTGAGGAAAATGAAACAATCTTCGGACTTGGCGCAGGGGCCTGCAGTAAAATCAGGGACAGTAACGCCCTGACTCACCAGAATATCTATCAGCCATCCGATATTTCAGTATATCTGGATAAGTTCAAAAGTGTGGATGAGAAGAGAAATAAGGCATATCTTCTTCAGAAGTAAAGAAGAATATGGTATAATATTAAATTAGTTTTGTATAAATACTCGTTTATTGCGGATAGTTTGTTTATCTGTTTATTAGGGGGATTACAATGGCGATTCAAAGACCCAAGGGGACACAAGATATCATTCCGGGCAATATCGAAAAATGGCATGTTCTTGAAGAACAGATAAGAAAAATATGTTCTGAATATGGTTTCCAAGAGATCAGAACTCCCTTGTTTGAAGCAACTGAACTCTTTCAAAGGGGGGTCGGGGAGACAACCGATATTGTCAATAAAGAAATGTATACATTTATCGATAAAGGCAACAGGTCGATGACTTTGCGGCCGGAAGGAACAGCGTCCATTTGCCGGGCTTATGTTGAGAACAAAATGTATGCCCTTCCCCAGCCTGTTAAGCTGTATTATATTGGACCGATGTTCAGGTATGAAAATACCCAGGCGGGCAGGTTCCGGCAGTTTAATCAATTTGGGGTAGAAGTGTTCGGGGCTGATGATCCGTTGGTGGATGCCGAGGTTATCGGTCTTGTTTGGGAGTTTTTTAAACGCTTGGGTTTAAAAAATCAGGTAATACATATTAACTCGGTCGGCTGTCCTGACTGCCGGGCAGTGCACAAACAGAAACTGCAGGATTTTCTGACTCCCAGAAAAGAAGAACTCTGCTCTGATTGCCGGTCAAGATTCGAGCGTAACCCCTTGCGCATTTTAGATTGTAAAAGTAAACGCTGTATGGAAATTACCAAAGATGCGCCAACAATAGCAGAGATGCTTTGTGATGACTGTCAGGCTCATTTCTCCAAACTAAGGGAATTCTT
>JARKQN010000013.1 GCA_029974835.1 Bacteroidales bacterium | reverse complement strand
ATTAACAGCATACCTCAGTTTTTCAAAAAACAGCGAAGCCTATGGATATGTTTCCGTCTACCGATAGTGTAAAAAACGCAGTAGATATGTTTCCGAGAACGGACATAATCAAATGACATTCATTCTATCCTCTCAAGCCACGTTGAAACAGTGGTCACGATGTCAAGATCATCTGTCATTTAGCTGCTGATCAAATAACACGAAGTCTGACCTGCAGCAGGGTCTGACTTATTGGCAGTAATCCGCCACCCTTAAGTTATGGCACATCTTGGGCAGTTAAAAACTAGGTTAATAGACTATATTTGTTTACTTAGTTTAAATATTAAATTTTATTGGTCAAACATCAGTCAAAAAGGGGCGTGAGATGCTGTGACAAAAATGCCAGTTGTCTTTGCAGGACACGGGTCACCGATGAATGCCATTGAAGACAACCTCTATTCAAGGACCTGGAGAATAATGGCTGAACTAATGCCAAGACCGGAGGTCATATTGTCCATTTCAGCCCATTGGTATACAAAAGGCACAAAAATCATGAACGAGAAAAACCCAAAAACTATTTATGACATGTATGGTTTTCCCAGGGAATTATATGAAATCGTATACAATACGCCGGGTTCACCCGAGACGGCTGAAGCATCAAAGGCACTGATCTCAAGAGAAACGAGCTACAATAATTCATGGGGCATTGACCACGGCACCTGGTCAGTATTGGTTCACATGTATCCTGAAAGGGACATTCCTGTATTTCAGATAAGCATAGATGCCGATGCTCCTCCTGAAACACATTACACGATAGGCCGGGAGTTAAGATCTTTAAGGGAGCAGGGAGTTCTTATATTCGGCACCGGGAATATAGTTCATAACTTAAGACTTGCTGAATGGGACAAAGTCGGAGAAGGTTTTGACTGGGCATACGAATTTGACGGGTTTGTTTATGAAAACATCATGAAAAAGGATCATGAGAAGATTTTGAAATACGAGGATCAGGGCAATCTTGCAAAGCTGGCGGTGCCGATCCCGGACCATTTTTATCCTCTTTTATATGCGCTGGGAGCATCGGATGAAGATGACAAGGTCAGCGTTTATAATAAAGCTTGCGAGCTTGGTTCAATTTCAATGACTGCTTATCTTTGGGAATGACAGTTCAATTAAATGATCATTTAGGAGGATAGTCCGGTGGAACGAAAAATCAAGAAACAGGTCAACGGGTTTAGGACACAGGACGGTGCAGGGGTGGACCTGGTCAGAGTTTTGGGACATGGGACAGTTGAGGAATACGATCCGATATTAATGCTCGATTCTTTTGACAGTACAAATCCGGATGACTATACAGCCGGGTTCCCTATGCATCCGCACAGGGGCATAGAAACGATAACCTATGTCTATCGCGGACAGATCGCCCACAGGGACAGCCTTGGAAATGAAGATACTATCGCCGGGGGAGAAGTTCAATGGATGACGGCAGGTTCAGGTATTTTGCACGAGGAAAAGCTGCCTGCATGTTTTTTGCAAGCCTAAAATCCCCACTTTTGCAAAATAAATTCCCCAGGCACAGGGTGGGGAATTTTATCCCGCAGATTTCATAAGTGAATCACGGACCCTGTTGCTCTGGCCATCAAATAAAAGCAAATAACTGTGGTG
>JARKQN010000101.1 GCA_029974835.1 Bacteroidales bacterium | reverse complement strand
CAGGAGTGTCAGGGGCGAAAGTTAAGCCCCCTCTTTACGAAGTAGAGAGTATTCTAGTCTTCGCCGGGCCCGCACCCGTCAAAACTTAGCTTTGCCAGAGGCCCGGTTCTTTGGGCAGGCAAAGAAAGTAAGAGTAATTATCCTTAACCTCTGTGAGATAACAGGACTTGCTTTGTCAACATCTCTTACAATTCCGGATGCCCTACGGGCAATAAGAAAAATTAGTAAGCTAATACCGCATACAGCAATTCGGAACCCAAAAATTATAAATAACCTGTACCCCGCAGGGGTTCAGGTATTGTAACCCAATGGAATCCGGCACATTCTAAATTCCCCTTAGAGGTTATGGAAATTTCCTTATACCGCCATGCTTCTCTTTATCGGAGGATGAGGATCGTAGTTTTCCACCACAAAATCATCAATCGTCAGCTGGTCGAATGGCTTTTTTGCTTTACGAAGCCGGGGCATCGGCCTGGGCTCTCTCGACATCTGTTCAAGGATTGCCGTAACGTGGTCATACTTTTCCTCGTTGCCGTCGGCAGGCGCATTTTTATTGATCCATTCAACGATATCAAGGTAATCTTCCCTGTGCCTGACACTCCTTACCCTGTTCTGCAGTTCTCTGAAATTGTCTCTGTGCCAGAGGGTCCTCTTTCCGATTGCGGCGTAAAAATGTGAATCGCCGAATGTATGGATGAAAGTCTTGGGTACCATTCCCACTTCCTGTGCAATTATCTGGGTAAGAGCGGCATAGCTTGCTATGTTGAACGGGACACCCAGAAACTGATCGCAGCTTCGCTGGTAAAGCTGAAGTTCCAGTTCGCCTTCTTCATTTGCCGTTGCCTGGTAGAGGACATGGCAGGGAGGCAGTGACATCTTTGGTGTATCGCCCGGGTTCCATGAATCGACAATGTGTTTTTTCCCGGTAGGGTTTTTTTTAAGGCCTTCAATCATCTTACCCACCTGGTCTATTTCAACAAACACTCCCTTTTCGTGGTCATAATATTCCCATCTTCTCCATTGTTTGCCGTATATCGGTCCGGCATCTCCCCACCTCTTTGCAAATTCGGCATCCTCCCTTATTCTTTGCCCGTACTCTTCCATTGCCTTATCCCAGTCGGGAGAATATTTCACAATGTTTTTCGGGAAGATCCCCTCTTTCTGCATCCCCGGCAGGTTATCCTGGAAAGCATCAGGCCTCCACACGGGGCAGTTGTTATCCTCAAGGTACTTAATGTTTGTGTCGCCCCTCAGGAACCAGATAGTTTCGTGAAACATTGCTTTTGTGGCCATCTTCTTGGTAGTCAGCAGGGGATAGCCTTCCCTGAGATCATATTCGTTCTGGTAACCGAAAAGGGAGATGATCCCGGAACCTTTGCTGCCGCCCTTGAAATTTGACCGTTTTGATGTAAGAATTGCCCTGGCGTGATCGAGATACTGCTGCGACATTTTAACCCTTGTTTTGGTGAATAATATCTTCAAAAATATGGTTTATTTCTGTCGGCTGTAAGATATAATCAAATAAAGCAGGTGTAAAATTATCAACAGCGGTTGTTAATCGTTGGGGAGGAGTGTCATGCAGACCTGAGGTCTTGCGGATAATCATAATTTGATAATTACCTCTGCCCCGGACTTGATTGATTGTAAAGCGTTCAGCCTATTTCAGGCATCGGCTGGCGCATCGAGCCTGAGAAAAGCCTGCGCAGCTCCACCCCTACAGGCCAGGGGAAATTCTTAATAATAAGGTCTGCAAGTATGCGGTAATCAGGAAGTTCATCCTCGTCCTCGTCAGCAACAAGTACTTTTGAAAGTGAGGGTTTATGCTTAACCATTTCATCGAAGACACTCCTGATAAGGGTCTCATTTATATTGGCCATTACGGGTTAATTTAATTAATTAAAATTAAGTAATATTATTCACATGCTGGTCACCTGTTTTGTTATTTTACTAACAAGACGCCGGCTGACATTAAAAGTAACCTTCAGAATTAATGGCCAGCACAAACCGGGAATTATATTGTCCGGTAAGGTATTAACCAACTGAAATGAACCCCTGTGCCAGATTATCGGGGATGCAGTAAAAAGCAGGTTAATGGGAATATTGCAGAGCCCCTTAAACAATTTTGAAGATTTGCTGTTAACTTAGTGGTTAACATAACTTTCATTTTACATTATATGGCCTCATTTGAAATATTAATGCCTAAGCTGGGAGAGAGCATTACCCAGGCAACAATAATAAAGTGGCTCGTTAAGGAGGGCGATCATGTTGAAGAGGATGATAATCTCCTTGATATTGCTACCGACAAGGTTGATTCGGAGATTCCCTCTCCCGTAGCCGGCACGGTAAAAAAAATACTCTTTAAGGAGAACGACGTTGTACCGGTGGGAACAGTGATAGCAATTATTGACACCGGGGCCGCAGGCGGAGAACCTGAGGCAGAATCAGCAACCCCCGGAAAACCGGGAGCAGATACGACAGGCGAAAAGGTTCAACAGGACACTTTACAGGCTGCCGCCGGAAGAAAACCTTCGGAAGAAGTTGCCGCTTCACGGTTCTATTCACCTCTTGTAAAACAGATTGCACAGAAGGAAAATATTTCCGTGACGGAACTGGAGTCCAGTAAGGGAAGCGGCCGGAACGGAAGGGTGCAGAAGAAAGACATACTCAGATATATCGAGGAAAGAAAAACCGTTAGCGGGAAAGCAGTTTCCGCGAGTGAGGTTCCTCCCCAGAAGCAGGAAATAATAACGGTTAAGCCCGGTATGCAGGTTGAAACAGGTGATGAAATTATTGAGATGGACAGGGTGAGACGACTGACTGCCGAGCACATGATCAGGTCGGTACAGACCTCGGCGCATGTTACCAACATGCTTGAAGCCGACGTTACACCGGTTGTAGTCTGGAGGAACAGGGTGATGGACGAGTTCGCGAAAAAGGAAGGCCTGAAGCTTACCTACCTTCCGGTATTTCTTGAGGCTGTGGTAAAGGCCATTAAGGAATTTCCTGTAATAAACTCTTCGGTTGACGGCGACAGGATAATACTTAAAAAACGTATCAATCTCGGGATTGCCGTTGCACTGCCCGATACAAATCTTATAGTTCCTGTGATTAAGAATGCCGATAACCTGAATATTTCAGGACTGGCAAAAGAGATTGCCCGTCTGGCCTCCGCTGCCAGGAGCAATAAACTCAGACCTGAAGACATCAGCGACGGAACTTTCACTGTCACAAATTTCGGGACCTTCAGAAATACAATCGGCACACCTATAATAAATCAGCCTCAGGTGGCCATACTCGGTATCGGCACCATCGAAAAGAAACCGGCTGTGCTTGAGACACCCGAAGGCGACGTGATAGCAATCCGTCACAAAATGTTTCTGTCGCTTACCTACGACCACAGGATAATAAACGGCGCCTATGCAGGCGCATGGCTGAGGAAAGTGGCCGATTACCTTGAAAACTTTGATCAGAACAGAACAATTTAATTTACCGGAATATGTCACAGACTTCAAAATATCACATAAAGAAAACCGACAAGGAAACGCTCGGGAAATGGTTCAGGCTGCTTACACTCGGCAGGGCCCTCGACGACCGCGCTCCCAATTACCTTAAACAGGCCATAGGGTGGTCGTACCATGCGCCCTATGCAGGCCACGACGGCATTCAGCTTGCAATCGGACAGGTATTTGAAAAGAACAAGGACTATCTTTTCCCGTACTACCGCGATATGCTTACTGCGCTGTCGGCCGGCATGAGCGCAACTGAAATAATCCTTAACGGCATCTCAAAGGCTACCGACCCCACCAGCGGGGGAAGACACATGTCAAACCATTTCTCAAAGAGGGAATGGAACATCGAGACTTTTTCATCATGCACCGGAAGTCATTCCCTCCACGCAGTCGGCGTGGCCCGGGCAATAAAGAAATATAAAGCCGAAGGTGTCTCAATCTGCTCAATGGGCGAATCGGCAGTATCGGAAGGATATGTTTATGAGGCAATTAACGGGGCTTCGAGGGAAAGGCTCCCGGTAATCTTTGTCTTCCAGGATAACGGCTACGGAATATCGGTGCCTAAAAAGGACCAGACTGCCAACAGGAAAGTGGCAGACAACTTCTCAGGTTTCAAAAACCTGAAGATATTTCACTGTAACGGAAAGGATGTTTTCGACTCAATGAATGTGCTCAGCGAAGCAAAAGAGTATGTTAAGACCACAGGAAACCCTGCAATAGTTCAGGCTAATTGCGTCAGGATACATTCTCATTCAAACTCAGACCGCCATGAACTCTACCGTGATGATATGGAAAGAAATTATGTGGCGGAGTACGACCCTCTTGCAAAATTCAGGCGCATGCTCCTGAGATATAAGAGATTTACCTCCGAAGAGCTTGAGGCAATTGAAAATGAAACCAGGGAAATCATTAAAGAGGCTCACAGAACTGCAATGAGTGCACCCGATCCTGACCCGAAAACAGTTTTTGATTTTCTTGTTCCGGAGGCTTACACGGCAGCCCGGTACCCCGACGGTACCCATAACCATAAAGGCGAGCCGAAAAAATTTATCGAGGCACTTAATGAAACCCTTAAGGCAGAATTCAGGCTCAACCCCGACACGTTTATCTGGGGACAGGATATTGCCAATAAGGAAAAAGGAGGGATTTTCAATGTCACCAAGGGGATGCAGAAGGAGTTCGGAATTGAGAGAGTCTTCAATGCCCCGATTGCAGAAGATTTTATCGTCGGAACAGCAAACGGAATGAGCAGGTTCAGCGATAAAATAAGAATAGTAATTGAGGGGGCGGAATTTGCCGATTATTTCTGGCCTGCAATGGAGCAGCTTGTGAACACTTCACATGAATACTGGAGATCGAACGGGCAGTTTTCTCCGAATATCACCATCAGGCTTGCTTCGGGCGGATACATTGGCGGCGGACTCTATCATTCCCAAACCATTGAAGGAGCCCTGACAACACTGCCCGGTATAAGGGTTGTATATCCTTCGTTTGCAGATGATGCGGCCGGCCTGCTGAGAACATCAATAAGGTCGAAGGGCACAACGGTTTTCCTCGAGCCGAAGGCCCTCTACAACGACCCCCGCGCAGCAACACCGATACCCGACGATTTTGAGGTACCCTTCGGGAAGGCCCGCGTAAGGATGGAAGGCGATGACCTGGCAATAATCACTTACGGCAATACAACAATATTCTCGCTCGAAGCGGCTGAGAAACTCAAAAAGGAACATGGGGTCACTACCCGGGTCCTCGACCTCAGGTCGCTCAACCCGCTCGATGAGGAAGCAATAATTGACACCGTTAAGAGAACAGGCAAGGTGCTGGTGGTGCACGAAGACAAGGTTTTCGGAGGGTTTGGCGGAGAAGTTGTTTCTCTTATAAACGAAAAAGCTTTCGAATATCTTGATGCACCCGTAAAAAGAGTGGGATCTCTTTTCACGCCGGTCGGTTTCAACAGGGCGCTCGAAAGAACAATCCTGCCCGACACTGAAAAAATCTACAAAGCTGCAGAGGAGTTGCTGAAGTATTAAAAACATCTGCCCCCTACCGGCCTCCGGTAAGAGGGGAGGATAAGGAGCTTCCCTCTCAGAGATGATCAAAAAAATTGCAGAAGAGATGATTTTAGTAAAGAATTAAAATATTTTAAGTAAAACCGGCAGTCATGAAAAAGACATCAATAATATACAGTTTTAACACTGTTAAGACAGCCCAGGCGGCAAAAATGATTATCGAATCATTTGGCGACCAGGACCTTGAGGCTTTAAATGCAGAAGATATAACCGGCGAAAAGTTTCTGAAGAACAAAAACCTGATACTGGGTGTTGCAACCTGGTTTGACGGGGAACTGCCCAATTACTGGGACGAGTTTATTCCCGAACTGGAGGAACTTAACCTGAAAGGTTACAAGGTAGCCTTGTTCGGACCCGGCGACCAGAAAAACTACCCTGAAAATTTTGTTGACGGAATAGGAATCCTTGGCAGTCTGCTTGAAGAGAGGGGCGCCGTTATCGTGGGCTTCACTTCTGCAGAAGGGTATAAGTTCGAAAAGTCGCGTGCCCTGAGGGGTGATAAGTTCATGGGTCTTGCCCTCGATTTTGAGAACCAGGCCTCAAAAAACAAGGAGCGAATCAGGAACTGGGTTGAACAGCTCAGGAAGGAATTTCCGTAAGAGGGCTACTTCTGCCCGGCCTGTTTATCCCATTCCGGCACAACTGTTTTCAGGAATACAGCCTTCTCTTCATTAAGCTTCTTCATGTTGAGTCCGGCGGCTGACTGTGCCTTTTCTTTTGTTGAGATATCGGGCAACAGAACTTCATTATTGGATCCCAGTGAAGCAAGAAGACGTGACAGTCTCAACCTGGCTTCAGCGGCCATGGAAATTCCGGATGCAATTATTCTTCCCGTCTCAACGGGTGAATGAAATGAGTTGCCATGCCCGGCAGCTGCAAAATCCCATCTCCACTGAGCCTTTCTTATGTAATTAAGGATTTCTTTCATCTGCGCTTCAGTAGCTCCCTTTTCCCAAGCAGTACCTGCCTCAAAATGACATTTAACAAGCATGTCCTCGAGGATTTTGCGGTTTTCAAGGATTTTATCCTGTCTCTGGTAAACATCGGCAACAAGCCTTGATGTTTCCTCCCTGTGGCATACCTGGCATGAGCGGCTGATGCTGTTCAGTGAACTCTGTATATGGTGATCGGTGAATTTCTGACCCCCCTCACTTATGAACGGCATGTGGCAGTCGGCACATGAAACACCCCGGGAAGCATGAGTGCCGGTAAGGTAAACCTCAAAATCGGGATGCTGGGCCTTCAGCATGGGAGCCCTGCTTATGCCATGGGTCCAGTCGGAAAAACCAAGATCATCATAATATTTCTCCATTTCCTCAAGGGTTGTTCCGTTTTTCCATGGAAAAACAAGGTATTGCACGTCGGGGGTTATATTTTTATTAAAATAGTATTCGACGTGGCATTGTGCACACACCAGACTCCTCATCTCCTGGTGGCTCACAGAGTTAATGTCTCTTCCCATGGCTTCAAAAGCCTCTTTAAGAGCCGGCCGGGTAATCCTGAGGTTCATGGTGCGGGAGTCGTGACAGTCGGCGCAGCCTATGGGCTGAGTTACCTGTGCACCTCGTTTTTCCCAGGTGCCACGGTAAAAGCCTGCCGCGCCTTCCGCAGCTATAAGACCTGGCACATTTGAACTTTTGCATGTCCAGCATGTATTGGGCAGTGGAGAAGGTGTATCTCCTGAAGGGGCTCCCGTGCGGAGTGTGTTACGTATATCTTCAATCGCATGTTGATGCCCCCTTCCCTGCCTGTAATCTTTCGAAAACGGGTATCCGGCCCAGAGAATTGCCATGGAAGGATATTCCTCCAGCATATCAATAAGTCCGGAACCGTTATACCTGCTTCTGAAGGTTGTATCGGTTGTCCTCAGAAAGGATGAATATTCTCTCGGGAATGCCTCTCCCCACACCCTGCTGTTGGGCTCGTTTTCAGAAAATGAAAGCAAAGGGGTGTATGCAAATACCGCCTCAGCACGCCTTTCAATGATTGATGAGGCAAGCATCCCCAGAAGGAAAACCACAACAACGGTTAGAAGGAACAGAACCCATCCTGCAAGGGGGTTATTTTTAACAATTTCTTTTACAGGCTTCATATTTTTTAATTTCTGTTTTGTTTTCGGCTCCTTTTATTCTTCTCACCATTTAGCCAGTGGGGAAGAGGCGATTCTGGCAGAGGCACTCTTGCCCAGGGTACTGCAGAGAGACTGTTAACCCTTCCGTGGGGAGTCTCGCGGTGGCAATCGGTGCAACTCCTTTCCATCCGGCTGCTGACGATTTCGGTGTTAACCGTAAGAAGCCTGCTGTCGGTTATAAGATCCTTATGGCATCTGATGCAGTTTTTTTGTACTGCTGCGGCTCCCGCTTCCTTAATAAATATAACCTGCGGCTCTTTACGAAGAGAAAAAATTGTCGCATGCCTCAGTCCATCCTTAGCCTTGAAAAAGTATTTATTGAAAACATTGTTATGAGGCACATGGCAATCGTTGCAGTTTGTTTTCCCGCGGTGAGCGCTGTGGTACCATGTGGCATACTGCGGCGCCATTATGTGGCAGTTTACGCATGTTTCCGGGTTGTCGCCAAGGTATGAGGTTGCTCTGGAGATATAAAGGGAGAAAAGAGCAAGCCCTGTGAAAATACCGGAAGCAATAATTACGGGGATCTTCCATCCGGAAGGCGGGCTTGGTTTTTCTAACATCGGTTCTACTATCTATTCTTTCTTTCCGGGTTTGCGAAGCAGAACCTCTGCCGGTTCAATGGTCACAAGGCATCCTTTGGGCATTTTTAACAGTTCGGGTTCAATAACCCTGAAGAATTCTTCGAGCTTTTCACGCTTGTCAATAATCTCAATGAGGACCGGAAGTTTCTCGGTAAGCTCCCAGAATCTTGTTGAGGTGATGGCCCCCGAACTCATGCCGTAGCCCATTATGCCCCTGTAAACAGTTACACCCGCAAGCCCCTTCTCCTTTGCCAGGTACACAATATGTTCATAAAGAAGATCATTGCCGATCCTGTCAGTATTGCTAGCATGGATTTTTAAAACGCTTTCCGGCATGGATAATAATTTTGGTTCGTAATTTATGTGAGCTCTTTTCCGTCGTGAAATTTATAAATTTTTTCTTAATTCTTTCAATGAATTCGGGCCGGAACGGGTTTATAAATGAAAAGCACACTTATGAGGCGGTTTTTACGGATTTGCACAGAATGATCCGTTTTCATCTGCCGGGTCAGTGTTGCCTGTGTTCCGTTTAAAAGAAATCGCAGGAGAGGTATTAAATTAATTTCATTATATTTGATAAACCTGAAAGCTGATATTATTCAAATCAATCCCGTATATAAATGGACAGAAAGATTAAAAAACTTCATGAGGAATACCGTGCGGGGGAGACCACCCGCAGGGATTTCCTGAAAAAGCTTGTCATCTATACCGGCGGCACTGCAGCCGCCATGTCGGTATTGCCTGCCCTTGGCGAAAACATTGATCCGGAAGAGTTACAGGATTTTCCCGGTCTGGTAACAGAATTCATAAAATATCCTGCCGCAACAGGCGACATGAGGGCATACCTTACCCGTCCGGCCGAAAGGAAAAAATACCCTGCTGTAATTGTTATTCACGAAAACCGCGGACTTGTCCCTCATATTCAGGATGTCACCAGACGTATGGCCCGGGAGGGTTTTCTGTCGCTTGCCCCTGATGCTCTGTCACCGGTGGGGGGTACGCCTGATGATGTAAGCAATGTAGGGGAGCTCTTCAAGAAACTCAACAATGAGGAGACTGTCAAGAATTTCACTGCGGCAGTCAGATATCTGGAAACTCATCCCGATTCGAACGGGAAAGTTGGCTGCACAGGATTCTGCTGGGGCGGAGCGATGACCAACCAGGTTGCGGTAAATGCGCCCACACTGAAAGCCGCTGTTCCCTATTACGGCCGCCAGCCGGCTGCGGAAGATGTTCCGAAGATTAAGGCCGCAGTCCTTGCACACTATGCGGAAAATGATGCAGGCATCAATTCGGGAATCCCGGCTTTCGAGGAAGCGCTTAAGAAGGCCAATATTGAGTACCAGATATTTACATATCCCGGCACCGGTCACGCTTTTAACAATGACACAGGTGCAAGATACAATGAGGAGGCGGCAAAACTTGCATGGAAAAGGACAGTGGACTTTTTCAAAGCCAAACTCACTTAGCTCCCCGGTTTCTGCTTAGCCACCTGGCCCTGACAGCCTCAACAAACGGCCGGACGTGACTGAAGAATATTTTATAACCCTGGCAGAGATAGTTTAATCCCGGCTCACCGGCGGGGGTTTCAATAAACCTGTTCTTCGGACACTCTCCGTTGCAGTATTCTCTTACATCACATTCGAGGCAGTAGCGCGGCAGCAAATCCAGTTTTTCCCGTCCGAAAGCTTTCTGTGCCTCTGAATCAAGCATCACCCCCAGGGATGATGTCATAATATTGCCTATCCTGTGATTATTGTCCACATAGTGATCGCACGAATAAAAATCGCCGTTCATGTCAATTACAGGCACCCTTCCGCACGTTTTCTTAAAGATGCAGAGGGTATGCTCCCTTCCGAACGCGGGTGTCACAGCTTCCTCGAAAATCTGTATTCTGATTCTTCCGATATCCTGCGACACCCACTCATCGAAAATCTGCGACAGGAATTCTCCGAATGCGGCAGAGGACACTGATATCTCCGAAGCTTTTCCGGGCGATGAGGGATCCCTTACGACAAGCGGCAGGAAAGTGATAAACCCGGTTCCAAGCTCCTTGAGGAACCTGTAGACTTCAAGTGGTTTTGAAACGTTTTCCCTGCTGACAACACAGAGGATCTCGTTCCTTATACCTGCCTGCCGGATCATCTTATATCCCCTGACAGCTTTTTCAGATGAACCTGTTCCGTTTACGTATTTTCTGAACGTGTCATGAATTTTTTCAGGACCGTCAATGCTGACGCCCACATAAAAATTGTTTGCGGCAAGGAAGCGGCACCACTCTTCATCAATAAGAGTGCCGTTGGTCTGGATGCCGTTATGGATTGTGCAGGAGGCCGGTTTATGCCTCTGCTGGATTTCAATGGCTTTTTTATAGAATCCGGTTCCTGCCAGAAGAGGTTCGCCGCCGTGCCATGAAAAGAATATTTCCGGCCCGGGCGAGTATTTGATATGATCGGCGATATATTTTTCCATGATTTCGACAGGCATCGTTTTTGCTCCATCCGCAGAATCATATCCTTTTCCCAGGTAATAACAATAGGAGCAACCAAGGTTGCATTTCGAACCGGCCGGTTTAATAAAAACCTGGAAATCTTCTTTTTCTGTATTCATTGCAATTTTTCCGGAGCGGAAAGATAATGAAGATCATTAAGCGTCGTACCCGCTACGGGAAAAGTCACCTTATTTCCTCAGGGTTGGCAGGAATTATGAAAGAAAATTTTGTCCAGATGCCAGTCTCGCTGTTTACCCAGATACGGCCTTTATGGTCCTCAACAACCTGTTTTGCGATACTCAGGCCCAATCCTGTACCCGCTTTCATGTCTTTCGGAACATTTGAAGCCCTGTAAAATTCATCAAATACCTTGTCGATTTCGTTTCTGGGAATGCCTATGCCGGAGTCTGAGACCTCTGTCATAATATTATTGTTCCTGCGCTTAATCATCAGCGATACACGCCCTCCCGGTAGTGTGTATTTAACGGCATTAAGCAACAGGTTTGTATATAGTTCTTCAATTGAATAAGGATTCCAGTTTACGGTACCGCAATGCGCATCGATGAACACTTCAAGCTCTATTTTTTTATCGGCTGCCATTGCCCTGACAGGAATCAGCAGGTTATCTATCAACTGCCTGAGGCTGAACTCTTCGAATTCCTTATCGTGGCGGAGTCTTTTCCTGGTAAGATTAAGCAGGTTTTTAATAAATTCGGATAGTATGCTTGTTCTTTCAAAAGCACGGTTTACAAAATCTTCCTGGACTTCATTCAGCGGCCCTGCTATTTTTGACCTGATAACCTCGATGCAGCTGTGAATCGCTGCCACATGTCCCTTAATATCGTGTGTTACCCTGAGAACATATTCATTTTTGAGCTTATCCTTGTTTTCAAGTTCAAGATTGGTTTTAATATATGTTTCCTCGCTTTTAATGGATTTGTTTATAATCATGTGGGAGAGGAATACTACAAGGATGGCAGCACAGGCAAAGATAAATCCGGTACCCGAAACGTACAGTATATTCCTGTACAGGTCGGGGGAGTTGAATCCTTCGAGAGGGTAATGCGGGATGATCCCGAAACATTCGAGATAAGCCACAGTGCCTGAAAGAATTATTGCAAAGAAGGCATACAGGTAGCTTCTGAATGTATCGAAAATGGAACTTGCTATGATTAGATGAAAGAAGAAGAAAATAAAGAGAGGGTTTTCAATGCCTCCGGAGAAATGAAGGATAAACGCCAGTATTATAAGGTCGGTTACTATCTGGAAATGGACGCATCTTTTGATTGATTTAATCTTAATGCTTTTTCCTCCGGCTGAACAATATTTCAGAAGGAACCAGTGAAAGAGATTCAGGATGAGGAGCAGTGCGGCAAGAATGAAAATTGGTTTTTCCTTTACCGGAATGTCGAGAATATGCCTTACTGAATAGGTAGCTGCAATTAAAACTGAAACAGCCATCCACCTGATCCGTATGAACCATTTTACAAAATGAACATGAGCCGGGACCAGTTTTTCTTCCATAGACCGGAATATACGAAATTTTTAAATCTCTCAGTTATACGGATAAATATATCCTAAACTGCGAGCAGACCTTCCAGTTGAGACAAAACCTGCAAGTCGGTAAAGTGGCGGCCTTTTATTGCGGCTGAGGGGCAGGCAGCCACGCATACACCGCATCCTTTGCACAAGGCGCTTATTATATGGCTCTGCTTTTTTATTTCATCGAATTCAATTGCCGAGAAGGGGCATAATGTATTGCAAAGTCTGCAGCCTGAGCATAGATTCTCATTAACCTCCGAGAACAATGCATCGACTTCTATTTTTTCTTTTGCTATACGGGCAAGTATTCTCGCTGCTGCGGCGCGGGCCTGTGCCACCGTATCAGGTATGTCTTTGGGGGCCACGCAGGTACCGGCAATAAAAACGCCATCTGTGGTTGTTGCGACAGGTTCAAGCTTGGGATGACTTTCAATAAACCAGCCTTCATTGTCCTGGCTAATATTTACCAGTCTTGCAATTTCGTGTGAATCCTCACGGGCTTCCATGCCTACCATAAGAACAACAAGGTCTGCGGGTATTTCAATATGCTCACCTGAAAGTTTTTCGTTTACCTCAATAAGCATTTCGCAGTTATCCTTTGGCTCGGCTTTATGTATTACCGGCCTGTCATCCTTTTCATACATAAGGAAAAGAGTTTTTGCTTCGGAAGATCTCCTGTAAAAGTCTTCGTGGCCTTTCCCGAATGCATGCATGTCAATATAGATATCGGAAATGTAACAGCCCGGGTTTGCGGATTTAATTTCATGAGCATATTTAAGGGCAGTCATGCAGCAGACACGTGAGCAGTACGAATGAAATTCCTGGCTTCGGCTGCCGACACAGTGAATTATTGCTACATACTTTGGTATTTTTCCTTCTTTCGTGCGGATATTGCCTTCGCGTATCATTTTTTCAAGTTCAAAGGATGTGATCACGTTGGGAAGTTTTCCATATCCGTAATGGACAACCCGTGAGGCATCGAACTCCTTATAACCGGTACATACTATCACATTGCCTATTTCCACCACTTCAGGTTTTGCAGTTTTATCACCTGTTCCGTTAACTCCTGAAACTGATGCGGTAAAATTCCCGATAAATCCTTTCAGTTCCCTGAGAGTTGAATTGAGAAACACTTTAATCTTTTTATGTTCCATCACACGGGTTATCCTTTCAGTAAGGAGGTCGCGTGCCGAATAAAGATAGGGGGCCGTAAGATCCACCCTGGCAAGATTTCCGCCGAGATGGTCGTTCTTCTCAACCAGGTAAACCTGATTGCCGGCATCAGCAAGTTCAAGCGCGGCTGTCATTCCTGCAATACCACCTCCGATAATCAGGACATTCGGGCACATATTTACCGAAACGCTCTCAAGTTCCTCGTGAAATTTCACGCGGCAAATCGCCGCATAAACCAGGGCCTTGGCTTTTTCTGTTGCCCCTTTCGTATCGGCATGAACCCAGCTGCACTGTTCCCTGATATTTGCCATTTCGAGCAGGTACTGGTTCAATCCTGCAATCCTTAAAGCGCTACGGAAAGTTCTTTCATGCATATTCGGACTGCATGCTGCAACAACTATGCGATTAAGTTTATGTTCCCTGATATCCTGCACTATCATCTCCTGCCCCGGGTTTGAGCACATATACTTGTAAGTCTTGGCGAGGGCCACACCCGGTACGGTACGTGCAAATTCAGCGATTGCTTCTACATCTACAACTTTGGCAATGTTTGTACCGCACATACATACATAAACGCCTGTTCTTAATTCTTCCATTTCCAGATTTATTTAACAAACACCGGATAATTATTCAGAATAGTTTCCTGCCTCCTTACAGCTTCGCGCCTTATGGCGGCAAAGTACATCGCAAGGGGGCGGTAGAGAAGATGAGACCATTTGCAGAACGGCATCCTCAGAAGCCAGGGCACAACTGCCATAAGATGTATAACGTAAAGGTAATTTGCCCATTCATAAACACCTGTACGATGGAGGACATGCTGGGCAATTCCTGTCAGGACAATTATTGTTAATAAAATAACAAAAACCCAGTCGGTCCCATGCGATTTTTTATACTGGATATAATTCTTCCTGAGTCGGTTCCTTATAAAATATATCGTACCTGCGAGAAGGCCGGCAGATGCAAGATATCCGAATATATGTACTTCCCATATAATCTCAGGCCCTGACTGGAGGGCTTCAACAAAAACCATTACAAGAACAAGCATTGTAACATAGCCCAGCATCAGGCCAAGATGTAACAGCCATGGCATATAAACAGGGTGCTCATGCTTCTGTTCACACTCTGCATAGCGTTTCTGCGTAAAGAAATGCCACGGGAACTGCCATATTTCTGTAATATAAAGCCACCATGGAACCTTCAGGGAAGTGTTTTTCAGCATTGTGAAGTTCCACATCCTGAATGCATTTATCACCAGGAATATAAGCAGTATTCCTCCGACGGTAAGGTCGAATCTGTGTATGAAGCCTGAAGGAAGGAAAGCCCCTTCACCGTCGTAAATGCCGATATTCCCTCCTGTAAAACCGTAATAAAGCAGAAATGCTCCTGTTATCAAAGCTATAATTATTATGGCAGCTATTTCTGCGATTCTCGATCTGAAAAAGAGCCGCGCAATGCCGGTAAAGTCGTATCTGGAAATAAGCCACCTGCGCAGGCTCATCATGGTTTCGCCGGGGTCGGCCTCCCGCGGGCACTGCTCGGAACACTGTCCGCAGTAGTAACAAAGCCATGGTTCAAGTGTGGTTTCAATCTTGCTTTCAAGTCCCATCTGCAGAAGCCTCATTGATTTGCGGGGGAACTTGAATATTTCATCGGCATGCGGGCAGACTGTCGAACAGTCGCCGCACTGGTAGCACATCTTTACATCCTCGGCTCCGAACCGGTCGAGGTCGTCGATAAACTCAGGATTTACTCGGGTGGCCATAGCTGACTGTTAAAAAATTTGGATTTTCTTTGCCTTTGCCTCAATTTCGCTGAGCGGGATGCTGCTCATGTGGCCTATTCCTTTCCCGCTGGTGAGGTTTTTCAGTACTCCGGCGGCCACTGCCGATGCCTGCGCAACCGTATCAGGAATATCCTTTGGTGCCTGGCACATTCCGGCTACGTAAATTCCCCCCCTGTCGGTATCGGTAGGATTGCCGTTGTAATCGAGTTCCGAAAACCATCCGTCTTCGTCGCGCGGTATACCAAGCATCTGTGCCAGTTCGGCTGTACCCGGAGAAGGAACAAGGCCGACAGCAAGAACAACCATATCAACTTCAAACTCGACAAGCCTGTCGTTAAGAATATCTTCTCCCTTTACAACCATCTGGTTGTTTTTCATTGAAACAGATGCTGAATGGCCTCTTACAACGAATGTTCCCTCCTGTCTTATCCTCTCCGCAAATTCCTCGTAACCTTTCCCGAAAGCCCTCATGTCAATGTAAAACTCATAGACACTGACATTGGGAACTTTCTCTTTTATAAGATGGGCGAACTTAAGAGAATACATGCAGCAGACGCGCGAGCAGTACGGATTGTACTTTTTATTTCTTGATCCTACACAATGAATTAGTGCTACGCTCCGCGGCGGAAGGCCCTCGGGTGAGAAGTACCACTCTTCTGTACCAGTTTTTTTGTTGATCCTTTTCGATTTTGTCACAATCCTGCCTCCTGTTGTGCCGGATGCATTGGTTAGTCTTTCAAACTCTATGGAGGTCACTACATTAGGATATCTGCCGTATCCGTATTGCTCAATTTTGCTTACATCAAGGAACTCGTAACCGGTTGCAATTATGATTGTTCCAACTTCGACATCAATAATTTTATCTGTTTCATTCAGGTTGATACACTCTTTGGGGCATTTCTTTGCACATACGCCGCATTTTTCGCCTCCGGTAAGGATGTATGTGCAGCTTGTTTCATCAATAAGGTATGCATTGGGCACCGCCTGCGGGAAAGGAATATAAATGGCTTTCCGGATAGAAATGCCGGCATCGAATTCACTTTTTACCCTCACAGGACAGACATCGGTACACTGGTTGCATGCCACGCAGGATTTAACATCAACAAAGCGTGCCTTTTGTTTTATCTTCACTTTATAGGAGCCAGGTTTGCCGCTTACCGAAATGACATTCGATTTTGTAAGCAGCCTGATCATTTCATGCTGTCCGACAGATACCATTTTAGGTGTAAGGATGCATGCTGCACAGTCGAGTGTTGGGAAAGTTTTATCGAACATTGCCATGTGGCCCCCTATTGTTCCGGACTGTTCTACGAGGTAGACCTGTTTCCCGGCATTGGCAATTTCGAGAGAGGCCTGTATGCCCGCTATGCCTCCACCAATTATCAGGGTGGCATGATTTACGGGATTGCCTCCCGGGACAGCCGCCAGGGGGAAAGGCACACCCATAACCGCACAGGCAACAATGGCCTTGGCCCTGTCCATTGCATTTTCTCCTCTCGCCCCGTGCTCCTTGAAGGAAGCCAGACGCACTTCTGCGGTATTGCCTCCTGCAAGAGCCATTGCCCTTGTAAAAACAGGCTTGAAATATCCCGGGAAATCGCCTGCTATAACAACCCTTCCGAGAGAGAGGGCTTTTATCTGGCCGGCAAGATAACCGATATCGGGAGGAGGAGAAGTCTTTAGTATCTGCACCGTCTCCACATCGGGCAGGTTTGCTGAATACTTTGCAACGGAATCAATATTTATTCCTTTGCGTTCCTCACCCTGGCAGAAAAATACACCGGTTCGCATTTTTATTTCTTTTAGATAGATTATTACGAATTAATTTCTTATAAACCTTTTTACCAGTCCGCCCCCGGTATCGCGTATCTCAAGTATCATTGGCATCTGCCCGGGAAGGCTGTGAGTGGCGCAGGAAAAGCACGGATCGTATGCCCTGAAGGCCATTTCAATCATGTTCAGGATGCCGTCATTTATTTCGGTATCTTTTTTTATCAGACCTGAAGCTGCTTTTTTCAGCGACATGCAAATGGGGGCATTGTTGTTTGTGGTACCGACTATCAGGTTTACTTTTTTCACAATACCTTTTTCATCGGTGATATAATGATGCGTAAGGGTGCCTCGCTGCGCCTCAACTATCCCTACGCCTTCTCCGGGGATAGGGCCCAGGGGAGCACGAAGGTCCTTCCCTGTTATTTCCGGATCGGTTGCAAGTTCAAGGCATCTTTCGGCCGAGTAAAGAAGTTCAATTACACGGGCCCAGTGCATTGCGAGTGTGGCATGAACGGGTTTGCCGCCAAGAGTACTGTACATATTTTCATATTCTTTCTGGGCCAGAGGGGTCGCCATGCCGTCAGCAGCATTCAGTCTCGAAAGCGGGGTTGCGTGATAAACTCCGGATTCCTGCCCGTCAATAAAACCCTTCCATCCGATTTTTTTCAGATAAGGAAACTTCAGATAGCTCCATGGCTCAACATGCTCGGCCACATAATCAATATATTCAGGAGGGGAATATTTATACAATTCTTTTCCTTTTGTATCCACCACCCTGACCTTGCCGTCATAAAAATTGACTTTATTATTACTGTCTACCAGCCCCATGGAATGAAGGTTAAGTTTATAAGGGCCGTTTAGAATGAGGTCCACATAGGCCTTGTTTCCCAGTACCACATCGCCGAAAATCTTAATTGTGAATTCTGCAAACCTTATAAAACCTCTGGCTTTTTCGACAATGTCATCTCTTTCTTCCTCTGTCAAGCCTTTCCTGACACCTCCCGGGATGTTCATTATATTGAAAGTCTGGTGCCCGGCAAGCAGGGCCTGGATTTCCTGGGCAATGCGTCTCTGTTTAATCACTTCAAGCCCGGCCTCTTTTCCGACTTTTTCAATCAGTCCCAGTATATTTCGTTTTGCCGCAGGGGCATCAGGACCGACCACAAAATCGGGAGCAGCCAGAGCGTAGAAGTGAGCGGTGTGAGAGTGGACATAATGAGCCATGTAGAAAAGTTCGCGGATTTTTTTTGCCGTGGGCGGCGGCTCAACACCGAAAACAGCATCAACGGCTTTTCCTGAAGCCATATGATGGCACCCCGGGCATACGCCGCAGATTTTTGTCACAATGGCCGGAAGTTCCTCAACCGGCCGGCCTTCACAGAATTTTTCAAAGCCTCTCAGCTCCGGCACCTGGAAGTAGACATTTTCGACTTCTCCTCCTCCGTTCAGAAAAATCTCAATTTTTCCGTGGCCCTCCAGCCTGGTAATCGGGTCAATAGTGATTTTTTTCATGACACCTTCTTTCTTATAAGTGAAACAGGAAGGCTGAACCGGTAAAAGAGCCCTGCCGGATCAGCAATATCGGCAACAACTTTTGATATTTCCCCGGGTTCTTTTTCGTCAATTATACCTGCTACGGCCGACATCATTTTTGCACCGGGGTCAGGCACTCCGGCTGGTGGTCCGTAACAGCCACGGCACGGGGCGTTACCTTTTATACACCTGTACCCGCAACCCGACCGTGTTGCAGGGCCCATACAAATAACACCCTGTTCCAGAAAACAGGTGATGCCATCATCCGCAATCTCCCATGGCCGGTAAAACTTTTTAATCTGCTTGTTTTCGGTTTTTTCCCTGATACATTCATCGCACTGTGTTCTGGTACCTGCCCCGACAACCGACCCTTTGGGTGGAAGTTCGGCTCCGGTTACTATGGCTGTAAAGACTTCCACAAGGCGTTCGGTCTGAGGAGGACATCCCGGGATGAAATAATCAACATCCGTAACCTGCGAAAGTGAACGGACATCGTCATAGAATTCAGGTATTGTAATAGTTCCCTCTTTTACTTCACAGACAGGAGAGGGTAGTGTCTTTTCGGGATTTATTGTTGACTCTGATTCGTGGTACACTCTTTTAAAGATTTCCTCCTTCGATGTGAAATTGGCAAGACCGGGAATGCCACCCAGGTGAGCACAACTGCCATAGGCTACCAGGATTTTGCTCTTCTTTCTGAGAAGTTTTGCGAGGTGCTCATTTTCACTGTTTCGTATTGCCCCGTTAAACAACGTGAGGTCCAGGTGATTATCGGGCATCTCCTCAACGTCCCTGTATTTTGTGTCGAGAGCTATAGGCCAGAAGAGAAGATCGGCAGCTGCCACCACGTCAAAAAGCTTTTCGTGAACATCAAGCACCGATACACAGCACCCTCCGCATGATGCTGCCCAGTAAACCGCCATTTTTAACTTTTGCCTGTTTGTTTCCATTTTTAACCTGTTTTTTGACTATAACAGAATCTTAGTTTTTTCTCTTATTGAACATGGTCCAAGTTCAGTAATTGTTTCAGTGAAGCTGTTCACCAGTTCGGCAAACTGTTTTCCTTCGCTGGCACTTATCCACTCAAGTTTAAGCCGTTCCGACTCTATTCCCATTTGGATAATGTATTTCTGAAGCAGTGTAAACCTGCGCAGGCACCTGTAATTCCCTTCCTGATAATGACAGTCTCCGGGATGACACCCGCATATTAATACTCCGTCGGCACCGCTGGCAAACGCCTTCAGGACAAAAGAGGGCTCGACTCTGCCTGAACACATCACTCTGATAACACGTACATTCTCCCTGTATTCCATTCTAGAGGTTCCTGCCAGGTCTGCACCTGTATATGAGCACCAGTTGCACAAAAAAGCGATAATCCGGGGTTTGAATTCCATAGTTTGCATCGGTTTAATTTAAGAGGCACGGTTTAATAATTAAAAATATAACAAATACATAATACAACATATATAAAGTGAAAATATTCACAATAAAAGTTTATATTTTACAATATGCAAAAGCACTCAGAAGAATATAAAAAGCAGAAAGACAGCGATAAAGCTAATAATAATAAATTATTTAATATTGAAAAGATGGAATATCAAACAATATATAAATGTGATAAAAAAGGATTTAACAAATAAAAAAAATAAAGCAGAAATAATCAGTCAGTTTTCTCAGGCCACTCTTTCCAGGTACTTGATTTCCGGCGGAGTAGCTCTTCAACTTTCCTGAAAAGTTCTTCCGAGTTCACCGGTTTGTCGATAAATGCATCAACAGGAAGGAATTCTCCGTCAGTCTCAGGAGAAAAGCCGAAAGCAGGTTTAATCGAATTTATGGCAGTGAGCATCAGAACCGGTATTGTTGAAAATTCCTTCTGATACCTGATCTTCTGGGCAAAATCAAATCCCTTCGCTTCACCTTTGCTTCCGAACATAACATCAAGAATTATCAGATCAGGTTTTTCATTGCTTAGCTTTTTCCATCCCTCTTCAGGATCGTAGGCCGTTGAGATATTGTATCCCCTGTTCCTAAGCATAAGTTTCATCGCCTCAACGAGGTCTGTGTCATCTTCGATTATAAGAATTTTTGGATCGTCTTTTCTGCTCATGACTCTGTCATTTTAATTTTGAAAGTCATAAGTTAGAAATAATATAATTAAATCTCCTTCTTTTAAAGTGAATAATTTCACATTAAATCTGAAGGTTAGCCAACATACTGTAATGCAAATTCAGTTCCCGGAGGTAATTTCCCTGATCATCCCTGAAACCGTTTTAAGAATCTCAGGATATCTTTTTTCAATTGTTGCCGAAAGCCTTTCACAGAATATCCGGTCTTCCGTTATTTCAACCGCGATGATATGCATCTCGGCTGCAGGACGAATACCCAGCATTTCATAGGTTCTGAGGGCTTCGGTAAAATTTAAGTCATGAATATTTGAAAGGTGGTTTGTTTCCCTGAAATGTGAGGGTGAAAGGTGATAAACCGTACCCGGAGTGCCTGTGGGGGTACGTATGGCATCGATGAAAATCACTGTTTCATGATCTCTGATCATTTCAATAATTTCCAGGCCTCCGCAGCAGGCTGTATCAAATCTTGCCGGCAGGTCCGGAAATAGAAGGCGAATGTCTTTTACAAGGCGGGGTCCGATTCCGTCGTCGGTGAGAATGTCATTGCCAAGCCCGAGTATAAGTATCTTCTCCTTCAAGATAAACTGATCTGAATTAAAGAATAAATATAAAAGGTTTTGTTTAAAGCCGAATATGCCCGGTTCCTTAAAAGCTTTCCAAACAGACACTATTAAATACTGTCGGAAGTGTTTTTAAAATAATATTCCCGCTTCTCACAGTTCTTAAGAAACTCCTCGCGTATCATGTATTTGCTTTTCAGAACAGGATAAAACTCATCAATGAATCTGATTATT
>JARKQN010000002.1 GCA_029974835.1 Bacteroidales bacterium | reverse complement strand
TATATTCCCAATCCGCTCATCCGTTGGTCATACAATCTTCTTATGCCGTATATTAACTCAAGGCCTTCCTTAAAAAAGAAGGTGCTTGATAACCAGTAAAACTCTCAAATGAAAAATTTCCAATTTGAAAAATATTACTATTTGCTGAAAAAAATTATACCGCGGAGTACGCAAATCTCGATCCGCAGGAAAATGATTCAGCGAAAAATGCTTCAGTACAGCGCAGTCTGGCCGATAGATGAAAAAGCCGCCAAACCGCCTGAAAACTGGCAGGGCTGGCCGGAAGGTAAAAAATTCGCCTTTGTCATCACGCACGATGTTGAAACCGCCAGAGGGGTAAACAACTGCGGCGCATTGATGGATATCGAGGAAAAATACGGATTTCGATCCTCGTTTAATTTTGTAGCCGGCGACTATACCATTCCACAGGATTTACTGGACGAAATGCACCGGCGGGGTTTTGAAGCCGGCAGCCACGGGCTGCATCACAGCGGCAATCTTTTCCAGTCGCGAAACGAGTTCAATGAACATGCTATACAAATCAACCGGTTTCTGAAAAAACATTCCATAGTCGGGTTTCGCTGCCCGAGCATGTATCACAATCTCGACTGGATCCACGAGTTGAACATAGAATACGATGCTTCCACATTTGATACAGACCCCTTTGAACCCCAGCCGGACGGTGTACAAACCATCTTTCCTTTCTGGGTTACAGGTCCTGATGGAAGGCCGGGTTATGTGGAACTGCCCTATAGTCTGCCCCAGGATTTTCTGCTGTTTATCCTGTTGCGGCACAAAAACATTGATGTCTGGAAAAATAAGACAGATTGGATAGCGGCCAATGGCGGAATGGCGCTGTTTATCAGTCACCCCGACTACATGAGCTTTAACGGTGTAAATCATTACGAAAAGTTTCCGGTAAAATATTATGAAGACTTTCTTCAATACATTAGAACAAATTACGAAGGCCAATACTGGCATGCTCTGCCAAAGGATCTGGCAAGATTCTGGAAGGAAAATTACAGGAATAATAACATGTCTGCTCCTGATACACGACGAGACATACTGAAAAAGAACAAACAAAAGGTATGGATTGATCTCGACAACACACCACATATACCGTTTTTCAAACCGATAATCGATGAGCTTAACAGGCGAGGATATGAATGCTTCATGACTGCACGCGATGCTTATCAGGTGCTCGATATTGCGGATCGGTTCGGTTTAAAATATGAAAAAGTCGGCCGTCACTACGGTAAAAATAAAGTTCTTAAGGTTCTGGGCACACTCATCAGAAGCCTGGAATTGCTGCCCTTGATCATCAAACACAAACCGGCGATTGCCGTTTCGCACGGTTCGCGGACGCAGCTTGTTGCCTCTACCCTTTTGGGTGTCCCGACATTAACGTTGATCGATTACGAACATGCTCAAGGTTTAGTTGTCATCAGGCCAACATATGTTATGGTGCCCGATGTCATTCCCACTGCTTCCATTAAAATGTCCCAGGACAGGGTTTCTCAATATCCGGGTATAAAGGAAGATGTTTATGTTGTCAGTTACGCACCCAATCCTTCAATCATTAAAGAACTGAAAATCGACGCGAGTAAGATAGTCATCACCATGCGTCCACCGGCCACGGAAGCGCATTACTTCTGTCAGGCCAGCGAGGAATTGTTTGAAGCATCCATGGAATATATTCTGCAGAAAGAAGATACTCAGATGATCTTGCTGCCGAGGAATAATCACCAGGAAGAATTTGTCAGAAAAACCTGGTCATCGGCCGTGCAGTCAGGGAAAATCATCATACCTGCGCACACGGTTAACGGTCTGGATCTGATGTGGTATTCTGATCTGGTCATCAGCGGCGGCGGCACCATGAACCGTGAAGCTACTGCGCTGGGTGTCCCCGTATACAGTATTTTCCGTGGGACGATCGGTGCCGTGGATCATTACCTTTCCCAAAACGGCCGCCTGATTTTGCTGGAAAAACCATCTGACCTGCCCGGCAAGATTAAATTAGTTAAACGCGATAAGAATCGCTCGCTGGAACATGGTGACAAGGCCGCTCTTAATACAATAATGAACAAGATAGAACAAATTCTTGCACAGAGGTCTTGTGGAGCTCAAATCTGATATAGAGCCTTTAATTAAACAGACTACTTCCGCATTGCTGAACTACTGTCGGCGGAACAACTGGGCCGGCTACGATCCATATGACGCACTCAACAGCGAAATATTCAAGCGGCTGCCTTTTCTGAATTCCAGACTCCCACGCCTTGCCCTTACCCAGATACTGAAAAGGAGTCCGTTAAATCTCAGAAAGCTGCTGTTGATTCCCAAAACGCAGAACCCCAAGGCACTGGCTCTATTTCTCATGGCTTTTGTCAAACTGGATAAGATGGGTTTGTTAGCGAATGCAGACATTATCCCGTTAACGGTACAGAATCTCATTAATCTCCGATCCGGTAGTAGTCTAAAACCCGTCAATCGTCACCCGTTACCTGTTGAACTGGAAACAGTTAACCGCTAT
>JARKQN010000062.1 GCA_029974835.1 Bacteroidales bacterium | reverse complement strand
CTCTATTACCCGTCCCCTGATAAGATTGGTCTTGAGCTCAGTTTAACGCAATCTGAAATAGATTCTTTTTCTAATAGTTAACGGCCGCTGACAGGGTCAATGGGTTGTTTACAGGATAGCGAATGACATTATATAATAACTCCCCAGCAGCGGCTTGCCGGTGAATTAAGGCACAATATTTGTTAATAATATTCTAATAATCAACCTGATATTATGAAAAAAACGGCATTGCTGATCCTCCTCTCTCTCCTGATAACGGCATGCGAAAAGGAGGAAAAACCGCCCCCAAACCCCGAATGGCTTAACTCTTTGATAACTCAAATGGAAGATGCAATTCCGGGAACGGCAATATATTTATACAAATGGAACGGGGAATTCTATTACCGGATCTCAAATCCCGTTTCCTCCTGCCTCTATTGTACCCTGTACAACTACTCCGGCGACCTGGTTATCCTGTCTGCAAAATCAACTGAAGATTTTGCCGGTAACGCAAGAATGATTAAGTTAATATGGCAAAAGGAGTTTTAATTGTTTAACCCTGTCGGGCCGCAGTGGTAAAATACCTCACCATCAATCCTCCCGCGGAGCGGCCTGCCGAAAGAATAATCGGATATTCCGACCGGGCAAAACAGGTCGCCGCAGGCCTCAGGGTTGTAAACAGGGAACCTGAAGATCTTTTTGATAAAACGCTTCGGACGTGAAGGGCAAAGTATGAAAATCCGCCGGATAAAATGCAATAATAAAACATACCTTTACGCCAAACAACCATCGGATCTATGGGCAAAACGGTGATTCGTCCTGCAGTTGACGACGATAATGACGGGATTACCGCAATGTCGAAGCGGTGCCTTCAGGAGGGGATGATAACAATGTTTGTCAACCGTACCCCCAGGTTCAATACACTGCACAGGCTTATTGACAGTGAAGCAATACACTATGTTTCGTGTTCCGGGGATGAAATAACGGGACTTCTTGGAGTGGTGCATTTTCCGTACAGGGTACTCGGCAAAGAGTGCAGGGCCGCATACATGCTTGATTTCAGGGTGTTGAAAGAACACAGGGGTGGAACAACAGCCTACAGGCTGGTGCGCGACGTGGTGAACAGACTCAGGGATTCGGACGTCGACCTTGTGATAGCCAACTTCCTTAAGGATAACCGTAACTCTCTGATATTCACAACAGGTAAGGCAATGATACCGGACTCCCTCCGGGTGGGAGAGAATAAAATCTTCAATATCCTCCCGCTCAGAAAAATGAAAACCGACAACAGATTTGAAATATCTCACCCGGAAATCTCAGACATACCGGAACTGATTGAATTATACCGCAAATACTCGGCATCTTTTAAAATGGCTCCTGTTTTTGACGAGGAATCCTTCAGAACCCTTACAGGAAATATCAAAGGCCTTTCGCTCGACAACTTTTTCATTGCACGGGAGAACGGAAAAATAAGGGCGGTGACAGCGGCCTGGGACGAGCATTACTACAAAAGCTACCAGGTTACCAGAGTCACCTTCTCAATTAAGGCGGCTTCACTGCTGATGCGGTTCCTTTCGCTCTTTATGAAGACACCAAGGCCTATTATGCTGAACGAACCGCTGAGACAGCTTTCGCTGGTGCTCTATGCACACGATGAGTGCCCCGGCGCGCTCGAGACTTTATTCAGGCATATAAATAACATTAACAGGGGAGGGAAGTATACGATTATAATGCTTTATGCACAGGCTGATGACCCTCTCTTCAGAATCATGAAAAAATTTACCGGAGTGACTGTAAAGAGCGACATGTATATTTTCGCAAGGGACACATCCGTTTATCCTGAACTTGCCGCCAATACCTCTCCCGTATTGTTTCACACGGGGATGATATTGTAGCTTCTGTCATTTATTCCATGACCGCACCGCCTCCTTCTGCTTTGGAACAAGATAGAGGTTCGACAAAGCCCTTCCTGCCATAAATGCCAGTGAGGCGGCCACCACGCCGGTCATGCCCAGAAACACCACGCACACCAGTAATACGAGAATGATGCCGGCAAGCTCAGTGGCGGTGGCTACAGAGATCGGACCCGTGTTGCCGCTGATGACAAGCAGCGACCTCTGAAAATTCAGAAGCACCGTAAGGGCCGGCAGCAGAACCATTATCTTAAGGGGCAGATAGGATAAATCCGCAAGTTCCTTGGTCAGTCCCGATACGTTGATGAACCACAGATCGGCCAGAGGGGTGAAGGCAAGAACAGAAATCAGAACTGTCACAATAATACCGAGCCTGACGGCAAAATTTCTGAGCAACCCGTAGTTCTGCCTTCTCTCGCCGATAAGTGCAATGACCACTTCCTGGTATGATAAACCCATGCTCCTGAAAATGAAAACCAGCGAAGTGACCACCGGCAGCACTGCGAGCGACTCCACGGCCATTCGGCTACGGCCCAGGAAAAAGGTGACAAAGGGATGCACGCCGAGCGACAGGATAGAGGTGAGGGCAAGAGGGTAGTAGAACTTCAGTATTGTTCTTAATCCCATGTGAATGTTCTCCCTGTCATCCTTCTGCATAACCGACCTGATGGTTGAATCGGCCATTAGCCGGGTGGCCAGCGATTCGATAAGAACAGCGAGCGACATTGCCGCCGCCCCTGTATAAGCTCCTTTTGCCCCCGCTGTATAAAGCAAAAGCCCCGTAACCAGGATTACCGTGAGTCTAACCAGCGTCCCGTAGGTTACCCGCCGGGTCAGGTTATTCCTGATAAGCAGGCCCTGGTAAAACCTCCTGTAACCGATGGATGCCGCCCACGGAAGAAAAATCAGAAGCGCCTTATGGGCAAGCTCTGATACTTCTTCAGGAACCCCCATAAGGCGTATGACAATAAAACGGAAGACCGGCGGAATCAGTATCAGAAGCTGGATGCCCGTGATGAAGGCGTTGAGAATATCGGTGAATTTCTTTAGCTTTTTGTACGAATGACGCCCCGTGACAATAGCCGTTGAAGCGCTCATAAGCATTATTATAGGCGCTTCAACAATCATGGCAAATGCCCCTGCAATACCGAATGCCGCCAGGTTAAACTTTGCGTCGCTGAGGCGGGCTATGAAGGCAATAAGGACAGGCTGCTCGACAGCCATCATCAGCCAGGTGAGGGCAAGAGGCGACCAGAAAAGAAATATCCTGCGGTAAGTCAGATTCTCTGTCAGATGCACTTTTTTGAAAAGCGCAAATATAATTATTTAAAGGAGAGGGTTACCATCTTCCCGAACGCCCGATGCTTTTCAGCAATACAATTATTATGTATATGGGGTAAAGAATCTCTGACAGAAAAAACAAACCTGCAAAATTCACGGGTTCCGGCAGCCTGAGGGAGGAAAAGGATTGCTTTAAGAAATAAAAGTCGGCAGATGTCTTTACCGCGAAAGCTGCCGCCAGCGGCAAAAATGAAAATGCATTACCCGGCACTGCCGCCGCAAACAGAAACGGAAGCGACATGTTTGTAACAAATGTTACAATTGCCAGCATGATGGTAAAAGGGTCCCTGTAACCGCCCGATTTGGAAACCCACCGGGCTCTCTGGCCGACAAGTGATCTCAGTGAAGAGGCGGCAGGTGTAGTTACGGCGGCCTCCTGCGACGGGAGCCACAGAATCTTTCCCTTGTTTTCCCTTTTTAGGCTGTGCAGGAAAAAAACGTCATCGCCCGAAGCAAGGTGACTCTGCATGTTGCCTGAATGCCTCATATAGGCATCCCTGGTGAATGCCAGTCCGGCGCCGTTGCACATGACCGGGTTTCCTGCAACAGCCGTACCGGCTGTGATTCCCTGGAGTGCAGCCCATTCAATCTGCTGAAACGCGCCGGTGAGGCGGGGCGGCGCTGCAAGATTCACGGGACAGATAATCATTTCGGGCTTCTCTACCCGGAAAAACCCGGCGATGGCGGAGAGCCAGGCAGGGCTCATGCGGCAGTCGGCGTCGGTTGTCACCACAAGCGGGAAGGAAGCGCTTCCGACTCCGCAACTCAGGGCAGCCTTCTTTCCGCGGCCGCTGTTCCGGATAACTTTAAGGTTTAATATTCCTTTAAATTCTCCGGCAAGCACGGGTGTTGCATCGGATGAATTATCGTCAACAATGATGACCTCAAAAAGATGCCGGGGGTAATTTTGCGCAGCAAGTGCGTTAAGCAGGCCGGGAATATTTTTCTCTTCGTTCCGGCATGCGATTACAACGGAGACGGAAGGAAGATCAGATGCCCCGGCTGCGGTGAAAGGGGCAATTTTTTTCAGGTATCCGGAGATGTACAGCAGGATGGAAGCATAGAAAACGGCAGGTATGGTAAAGAGCCAGAGCATCAGTACTCCCTGAGCCATTCATAAAGGGTGTAGTGTTCGCTTGTCATGCCCATTGCCTCGTATGTTTTGCGGGCAATGGTGTTATTCTGCTCGACATAGAGACGCAGTCCGGCTGCATTTTCCTTAACGGCAAGATCGCGGATGTATGAATACATTTTTCTGAATATCCCTTTGCCTCGGTATCCGGGCAGCACGTATACCGACTGGAACCACCATACCTCGGCGTTGCGCCAGTCGCTCCATTCGGGCGTTATGAGCAGGGAAGCCACAACCTTATCACCGTCGGCGGCAACGAAGTATTTTCCTCTTGCCGGCCGTTCAAATACGGCATAAACGCCGGGAGTAATTTTGTCGTCTTCCAGCGCCAGGTTTTCGGTTTCAAGCGCCATCCTCTTCTGAAAATCTATGATGGCCGGTGCGTCGGTTGGGTTTGCGGGTCGTATTGTAATCATTGAGCCCTGGTTTAATGTCATTCTATTATCGTCAGCCCTTCAGGGCGTTATCCGGTGGTCGTTCGACAGTCGTTCAGTTGTATTAAAACGATCATCACCGGTTACCTTCTCCTGCCCTTTCAGGGGAGGCCGGGAGGGGTCCTCATTTGCCCCCATCCCAACCTTCCCCCAAGGTGGGGGAAGGAGCGTCAGTGTGCATCACGTTTCTCTTCTCCCCATTTGGGGAGGCCGGGAGGGGCCCTCCGTACTATTTATATTCGTCCCAGCTCTTGATTGCAATATCCTCTTCTGTCAGTTTGCAGAAGGCCATAATAAAGGCATTGGCGACCCTCGAGTTTGTAAGAAGCGGGATATTGAAATCGACGGCGCTCCGGCGGATTGAATAATCGTTCTGAAGTTCTGCCTGGCTGAGGTCTTTCGGGATGTTGATAACCATATCCACCACCTTGTCGCGTATAAGTTCGATGGTGTTTGGCGATTTGTCCTCGTCGGGCCAGTAGGCCACCTCGGCTTCAACGCCTGCATCGGCAAGGAACTTCTGTGTGCCGCGGGTGGCATACAGCTTATATCCTTTTTCCTTCAGGGCCCGGGCGGCGCCGAGAAGTTCCGCCTTCGATTTTGCAGGTCCGGTTGAAAGGAGAATGCCTTTCCGGGGAATACGGAATCCTACCGAGAACATTGCCTTCAGTATTGCTTCGTAGAAGCCCTCTCCGAGGCAGCCCACCTCGCCGGTTGATGACATGTCGACACCCAGAACCGGATCGGCTTTTGCCAGCCGTGAGAAGCTGAACTGAGGAGCCTTGACTCCGACATAATCGAGGTCGAAAAGCGATTTGTGAGGTTTTTCAACGGGCAAACCGAGCATTACTTTTGTAGCCAGATCGATGAGATTTACCTTCAGCACTTTTGAGACAAACGGCATGCTCCGGCTGGCGCGGAGGTTGCATTCGATAACCTTTATTTCGTTGTCCCTGGCAAGGAACTGGATATTGAAAGGACCTGTAATGTTGAGTTTGCGCGCTATTTCGCGGGAGATTCTTTTTATCCTCCTTACTGTTTCGAAATAGAGCTTCTGCGGAGGAAACACCATAGTGGCATCGCCTGAATGAACACCTGCGAATTCGACATGTTCGCTTATGGCGTATGCGATTATTTCGCCGTGGTTTGCAACGGCGTCAATCTCAATCTCCTTTGCATTTTCGATGAATTCGGATACCACCACCGGGTGTTGTTTCGAGACCCGGGTTGCCAGGTCGAGAAAATGCCGGAGCTCGTTGCTGTTTGAAACCACATTCATGGCGGAACCCGACAGGACGTACGATGGTCTTACCAGCACCGGGAACCCGATCTTGCCGGTAAATTCGTTTATGTCGTCAATATTTGAAAGTTCTTTCCACCTGGGCTGGTCAACCCCTATAGTGTCGAGCATGGAGCTGAATTTATGTCTGTCTTCCGCCATGTCGATCGAGACGGGGGATGTGCCGAGGATGTTTACATTTGCCAGGTGGAGTCTCATGGCGAGATTGTTGGGAATCTGGCCTCCCATCGAGACGATAACGCCAAGCGGATGTTCAAGGTCGATTACATCCATTACTCTTTCGAAAGAGAGCTCGTCGAAATAGAGTCTTTCGCACATGTCGTAATCTGTGCTCACCGTTTCGGGGTTGTAGTTGATCATCACAGAACGGTATCCCTGCCGGCTGATTGTGTTGACGGCGTTTACCGAGCACCAGTCGAATTCGACACTTGAGCCGATGCGATAGGCGCCCGAACCAAGGACGATGACCGATTTGCCGTCGTCTTCAAAATGTATGTCGTTTTCCGATCCGTTGTAGGTGAGGTAGAGGTAATTTGTGGCAGCAGGGTATTCTGCGGCCAGGGTGTCGATTTGTTTAACCACCGGTTTTATTCCCAGGGCTTTTCGGTAAGCCCTTACCCTCAGCATGTCGCGGTTGATGTCGCGCGAGGCTGATTTCATGACGTGTCTTGCCACCTGGAAGTCGCTGAAACCTGCCGCCTTTGCTTCATGAAGCAATTCCCGGGGGATCTCTTCAATATATTTAAACCGGGAGAGCTGGTTTTTAATGTCGATTATGTTTCTCAGTTTGTAAAGGAACCATTTGTCAATTTTGGTCAGTTCCCAGATGCGGTCGACAGAGATACCTGAGTCGAGAGCCTGGGCTATTGAAAAGATTCTCATGTCGGTAGGTTCGGCAAGCTCTTTCTCGATGTCGGCGAATTCAATATCGCGGTTGCCGGTGAAGCCATGCATTCCCTGACCTATCATCCGGAGTCCCTTCTGTATTGCCTCCTCGAACGACCGGCCTATTGCCATCACCTCACCCACGCTCTTCATGCTGCTGCCAATGTGGTGTGATACCCCTGCAAATTTGTTAAGGTCCCACCGCGGTATTTTTACCACGATATAGTCGAGGGCGGGTTCGAAGCATGCTGTTGTGGAGCGTGTAACGGAGTTTTTCAGTTCGTGCAGTCCGTAGCCCAGAGCCAGCTTTGCAGCCACGAAAGCGAGCGGATATCCTGTTGCCTTGGAAGCGAGGGCGCTGGAGCGGGAGAGCCGGGCGTTAACTTCGATAACCCTGTAATCTTCCGAGTTCGGGTCGAGGGCGTACTGAATATTGCACTCGCCGATTATGCCTATATGCCTTATTATTTTTATCGACAGTTTGCGAAGGGTGTGGTACTCGCTGTTTGTCAGTGTCTGAGAAGGTGCAACAACAATGCTTTCGCCGGTATGGATGCCGAGGGGGTCGAAGTTCTCCATGTTGCACACTGTGATGCAGTTGTCGTACATGTCCCTCACAACCTCATACTCCACCTCCTTCCAGCCCTTGAGTGATTCTTCAACAAGTATCTGTCCGGTATAGGCGAATGCCTTTGTTGCAAGCTGGAGCATCTCTTCAGGGGTTGAGGCAAATCCGCTTCCCTGACCGCCGAGAGTGTATGCCGCCCTTATGATAACGGGGAATCCGAGCTTTTCTGCGGCAGAGAGAGCCTCTTCAACCGAGTTCGTTGCAATGCTGCGGGGGGTTTTGATTTCAATTTCATCGAGTTTTTTCACAAAAAGCTCCCTGTCTTCCGTATCGATGATTGCCCTTACGGGGGTGCCAAGCACCTTAACGCCGTATTTTTCAAATACACCCTTATGATAAAGCTCCGTACCGCAGTTCAGGGCTGTCTGGCCGCCGAAAGACAACAGTATCCCGTCGGGCCTCTCGCGGGCAATGACTTTTTCCACGAATGTGGGGTTTACCGGCAGGAAATAGACCTTATCGGCCACATTCTCGGATGTCTGAATGGTTGCAATGTTGGGATTTACAAGAATGGTTGTAATACCTTCTTCCCTGAGGGCTTTCAGCGCCTGCGATCCTGAATAATCGAATTCGCCTGCCTCTCCAATCTTAAGGGCGCCGGAACCCAGGATGATAACTTTCTTTATTTTTTCCTTCATGCCGGAAATTTATGGTCCAAAAATAGAATATTTTTTCATTGCCGGATTTGGCGGATTAAAAAAATGAATAAATTTGCAACAAAAATGTATAAATATGCAGAAGCTCAAAAGGCTTGTTGCCATAGAAAACATAATTGCAGGGGGGAATGTATCGAGCCAGGCCGAGATCATCAGGCGCCTTAAGAGAAGCGGCATCGAGTGCACCCAGGCGACTATGTCGAGAAGTCTCCGGCAGCTTGGGGTTATCAAGGTGCCCGACGGAAAGGGCGGTTACCGGTATGCTGTTCCTTCTTCAGAACCTCAGAAGGCTGCACCCGTGAAAGGGTTTGAGCTTGTGAACATTATAAGAAGCATAATTGAGGCAAATTCGATGCTGCTGATAAAAACCAGCCCCGGATATGCAAACAGCGTTGCCGTTACAATCGACAACGCCGGAAGATATGAGATTGCAGGAACAATAGCCGGCGACGACACCCTGCTTGTGATACCGCGCGACAAAATCACGACGGCGCATCTGCATAAAATCCTTGGAATCATTTTCCCGGGAATTGAAAAGATATCAATAACTTAATTAAAAATAAATTCTTAAAACCGATAAAAAAATGAAAGAGAAAGTGGTTCTGGCCTACAGCGGCGGACTTGATACTTCGGTGATTCTGAAGTGGCTTATTGAAAAAGGTTATGAAGTGATTGCTTTTGTTGCCGATGTGGGGCAGGAGGAAGATTTTGACGAATGCAGGAAGAAGGCGCTGAATCTGGGTGCCTCAAAGGTTATCATATCAGACCTGAAAAGGGAATTTGTTACGGATTATGTGTTTAAGGCATTGAAGGCCAACGCTATATATGAGGACAGGTATCTTCTCGGAACAGCCCTCGCAAGGCCGCTTATTGCAAGTAAACAGATTGAGATTGCCAAAGCCGAGGGAGCAAACGCCGTTGCCCACGGCGCAACGGGAAAAGGAAATGATCAGGTGCGGTTTGAACTATGCTATTATGCGCTGAAGCCGGGAGTAAAAGTAATCTCCCCATGGAAAGATGCCGGATTCCTTCAGACTTTCAAGGGCCGTACCGACCTGCTGAGGTATGCTTCCGAAAAAAACATCCCGGTAAAGGCCAGCCTGGCAAAACCATACAGCGAAGACGAAAACCTTATGCACATAAGTCATGAGGCCGGGATTCTCGAAGATCCCATGTACTCAATGCAGAAGAATATGCTGGTGAAAATGGTCATGCCCCAGGATGCACCCGACCGTGAAACAAGAATTGTTGTTACCTTTAAAGACGGAATACCGGTGAAAGTCCTTAATAAGGATGACGGAACGGTAAAAGAGGACCCGTACGAACTGTTCGTATATCTTAACAAGCTTGGAGGAGAAAACGGGATAGGGCTTCTCGACATGGTTGAGAACAGGTTTGTGGGAATAAAATCGCGCGGTGTATATGAAACCCCCGGGGCAACGATACTTTTCGCCGCGCACCGGGATATAGAAGGCATTGCAATGGACCGTGAAGTGATGAGGTTGAGGAATATGCTTACCCCGAAATTCTCGGAGCTGATATACTACGGTTTCTGGTTCAGTCCGGAAATGGACTTCCTTATGGCTGCCATCGACAAGAGTCAGGAACTGATTGACGGATGTGTGCACCTGAGCCTTTACAAGGGAAATATTCTGATAGAGGGCAGGGAATCGCCTTCTTCATTGTACAATAAGGATCTGTCGAGTATGGATATTGAAGGCGGCTTTGATCAGACCGACAGCCGCGGATTCATTAAAATAAACGCCATAAGGCTTATGGCCCACAGGGCTATTATCGAATCGGGATTGAAAAAAACTTCAGGCAGGAAATAATGAATTTTCAACGACTCTGGGACAAGGGCATTGCGCCGCATCCCGCAGTAATAGAATTTACAACAGGTAACGAAAAGCAAACCGATCTTCAGCTGGCAGGATGGGATATAGCCGGTTCGCTGGCACATGTGATAATGCTTGCAAAGGCAGGCCTTATTACTGACAGCGAGAAGAAGGAACTGATGAATGCCCTTCACAGCCTGTTTGAGAAATACCTTAAGGGCGGGTTCGTCATTGAGGAGGGAGTGGAAGATATCCATTCCCAGGTTGAAAAGGAGCTTTCGGATATGATCGGCCCTTCAGGCAGGAAGGTACATACCGGCCGCTCGCGCAACGATCAGGTTCTGCTCGACATCAGGCTCTTTACAAGGGCCGCAATTGATAACCTGGCCGGAACAACCCATAACCTCTTCAACAGGCTTATTTCGCTCAGCAACCAGTACAGGGAGATCCTTCTGCCCGGTTACACGCACATGCAGCCTGCAATGGTTTCGTCGTTCGGACTCTGGTTCGGGGGGTACGCGGAAGCCCTTACCGACGACCTTCTGCTGCTTTCGGCCGCAGGAAAACTAAATAACCGTAATCCTCTTGGCACTGCGGCCGGCTATGGCACAACACTGCCGGTTGACAGGAGCATGACAACCGCACTGCTGGGATTTGAAGACATGATTTACAATTCGGTTTATTCCGGCATTAACAGGGGTAAGGTTGAAAGCGCGGTAGCATCGGCACTGGCCTCACTCGGCAATACACTTGCAAAGTTCAGCATGGATATCTGCCTGTTCATGACAACCGAATTCAGGTTCATTGAATTTCCCGACGATCTCATCACCGGCTCAAGCATAATGCCCCAGAAAAAGAACCCCGATGTTTTTGAGCTTGTGAGGGCGAAATGCAACCTGATTCAGTCGCTGCCCGCCCAGGTCAGCATGATAATCAATAATCTGCCGTCGGGTTATAACAGAGACCTCCAGCTTTTAAAGCAACTGATCTTTAACGGCTTTGATGAAATTATACCATGCGTTGAAATTCTGACTTTCATGCTCGGCGAAATCAAAATCAGAAGAAATATTCTTGATAATCCCCAGTATAATTCAATATTCAGTACCGAAGAGGTGAACCGTATGGTGAGAAACGGCATTCCCTTCAGGGATGCATATATGGCTGTTTCGGGGATTCTGAAAAACGGATCCTTCCTGCGGACTATGACTTCCGATTACACTCACGAGGGGAGTATCGGCAATTTGTGCAATGACAGGATCGCGGAGAGAGAATCTGAAATAATGAAAAGTTTCAACAGCATTCCGGTAAAGGAACTTGTGGAGAGACTCATGAAACACCTGTAAGGTGTGGCTCCTGTTTCATCCCCTGTATTTGCGGATGTTGTCGATAAATATTTCGAACAGGAAATCGGTATCGGTCGGGCCTCCCGAAGCCTCAGGGTGAAATTGTGTTGAAAAGTACCGGCCCGATTTATGAATCATCCCTTCGTTTGTCCGGTCGTTGAGGTTTAGGAAATAGGGCTGCCAGTCGGGGTGCAGCGTATTGTTATCTACAGCGTAGCCGTGATTCTGGGATGTTATGTAAGCCTTGTTTGTGCCGTTCATAATAACAGGCTGGTTATGACTTCTGTGACCGTATTTCAGTTTATAGGTGTCGGCACCTGTTGCCAGCGCCATAAGCTGGTTGCCGAGGCAGATTCCGAAAACGGGTTTTCCTCCGGAGAGCGAATGCCGGATATTCTCAACAGCCTCCATGCACATCTTCGGGTCACCCGGACCGTTCGAAATAAATAGCCCGTCAAAGTCATCATTATGGTAATTGTAATTCCAGGGAACCCTTATTACGGTTGTGTCGTACCTGAGCAGAGACCTGATTATATTGTATTTAACCCCGCAGTCGACAAGCATCACCCTGTATTTTCCGTTTCCGTAGATTTTCTTTTCCCTGGTGCTTACCTTCCCGACAAGGTTTTCGTGATTGGGGTCATAGAATTGTGTTTTCGTACCTTCCGGTTCTATTTTGCCCAGCATAACACCCCTTTCACGTATCCTTTTTGTAAGAGCCCTGGTGTCTATCCCGTAAATTCCGGGTATGTTATTGCTTTTCAGCCATTCATCGAGGCTTCCGGCGGCATTCCAGTGGCTGTATTCGAATGAATAGTATGAGACGATAAGCCCTTCAATATGGATTGATGAAGACTCGTAATATTTAAGAATTTCACCGGCCTCCTCCCTTGAAGGTGCCCCGTAGTTCCCGACCAGGGGATACGTAAGGCACAATATCTGGCCTTTGTATGACGGGTCAGTCAGGCTCTCAGGGTAACCTGTCATCGCTGTGTTGAACACTACTTCGCCTGCTGCAGGCTTGCTGGCCCCGAAAAGTTTTCCTTCCCATACAGAGCCGTCTTCAAGTGTCAGTCTTACATTTATTTTTTCCTTTTCTGTCATCGTTTGCTGTATGCTTATACCGGGCTCCAAATATAAATAAAACGTACCATTAATAAATAAATGCCGTTTAACAGGTTTGGTGCTATTTATTTAAAGCCTTTCCATTCTTTAATTAATTTATTTCTTATTTTTATGCCGGTTTTATGACTAAGAATTTAAAACACGGAATATGAAAAGATTTTTCACATTATTTGCCGCAGCAATCATTATAATCAGTCTTACCGTTAACCCTTCATGCAGGAGCAAGTCGTCCGGCAAGGTTAAGGAGGATAAGCAGAAAGAGATTGAACAGGTCGAAACACTGAAACAGGAAATTGAAAAGAACGTCTACCCTCTGCCGACATCTGCAGATGTGATTAAAATGCTCACCGATCTTGAGGTGGGATATATAGTGGGAATATCCAATCCTGCCTCAAATGCAAAAAAATATGTCACAAGTGCATCTAAAGCCGTGAACCTGGGTATTTACGGTGCCGATTTAAGCTATGCAACTCTTTACAACATGCAGCAGCAGGTAACCGATTACCTCGATGCAATCAGGGTTCTTGCCACCGACCTCAATATGGGCAGGATTTATGATGCCGCCCTTTACGACAGTATAAAGGTGCATTTCGACGACAGGAATATACTGGTGAAGCTTCTTACCGATGCATTCAATGACACCTATAAATACCTGAGCGAGAACGACCAGCAGGCTCTGGCGCTGCTCGTTGTAGGCGGTGCATGGGTTGAAGGAATGTATCTTACCACACACGTATCGGAGACAGCCTATAACGTGGCCGGCATTTCAGGCGTACTGCTGGATCAGAAAAAATCATTCGAACTTTTCCTTGATATTACCAAACCTTACATGAACGATCCTATGATAAGCGATTTCATTAAGGTACTCGACCCGGTAAAGAAGGTATACGAAGGATTGTCAACAAGTCTTACCGAACAAAATATAAAGGACATAACTGCAGCCATGAATATTGTGCGGGAAAAACTTATTCAGTAGCTGCACTTGAAGTAAACGGTTCCGGAGTCCGTAGGATATCATGGAACCTGTGTAAACAAACCTGATTCATAAACCAGGGGGAGGTTGCGATCTCCTCCATTCATTTATACCCCGATGAGAGAATCGGTACTGCTTGCGCTGATACATATCTTTGCAATCATCTCGACCGTGAACCCCGGGGGCATTACCTCGCGCGGTAAGAAAATTCTTCGCGGTTATCTCAGGAGATATCTTAACAGGGAGCTTGAAGAGGAATACTTCTCCCTTTTTGAAAACAACCTCGAATTCTATTCCAACGAGCTTAAAAATATCGACAGGAGTGAACTGGATGATGAGAACTCGCTGATTACCTTCCAGATAACCAATATCTGCCGGCAGATCAAAAAAGGCCTTTTCCTGGAAGAGAGAATGATAGTTTTCCTGCAGCTGCTGGAATTCACTTTCGAGGACGGCCAGATAAGTCAGCAGGAGAGCAATATAATTGATATTGTTGCAAGAACTTTCAATATAAACCAGGAAGAGTACAACAACGCCTACTCGTTCATGATAGGCAGGCAGCTTGACCAGGTGACGCCCGATGATATACTGGTGGTTGAGAGCGACAACCCGCAGCACCGGACTGCGGTGGGATATAAAAACTATAACCTCTGGAAACATTTGTATATAAGGGGTTTCAGGGGAGCCCTTTATGTGCTTCACATAAAAAGCACAGGAGCCCTTATAATGACATACGACGGTCCGCTGCCGCTCTATTTCAAGGGCAGGGATATAATTTCATGCAGGCCGTATCTTCTCGAACGGGGAGTGAACATAAAAGGCCCCGGCATAGAACCTGTTTATTATTCCAGAGTCTACAAGGCATTCCTGATAAACGATCTCAGGCAGAAAGTGGTTTTCGAAGGCCATAACATTGAATTCAGCTTCAAAAATTCCGATAATGGCATCAAACCCATGAACTTCAGACTTGAGTCGGGCAACCTCGTCGGAATCATGGGCGGAAGCGGCGTAGGCAAAACAACACTGCTGAATATTCTGCATGGTAAATTAAAACCCGATAAGGGTAACATATATATTAACGGCTACGACCTGTATGAAGAGAACGACAAACTGAAAGGTCTCGTCGGGTACGTACCGCAGGATGACCTGCTGCTTGAGGAACTTACCGTATTCCAGAACCTTTATTTCAACGCCAGGCTTTGCTTCGGAGACTATACGGAGGAGCAGCTTAACGACCTGGTTATGAAAATACTCGATGATCTGGAACTCGCCGACATCAGGGACCTGCAGGTAGGGGATCTTCTTAACAAGCAGGTCAGCGGCGGGCAAAGGAAAAGACTGAATATCGGACTCGAACTGATGAGGGAGCCGGCAGTACTCTTTGTTGATGAACCAACCTCAGGTTTATCGTCGCGTGATTCGGGTAACGTGATGGATCTGCTTAAGAAACAGGCCCTGGCAGGTAAACTTGTCATCACAAACATACACCAGCCGTCATCCGATATACTGAAGCTGTTCGACAGGCTCTGGATTCTCGACAAGGGAGGGTATATGATTTATGACGGCGACCCCGTTGAAGCCCTTGTCTATTTTAAAACCGAGACTTCGCAGGCAAATGCCGCCGAAAGCGAGTGCCCCGCCTGCGGCAATATTGACACTGACGACATTCTCCAGATAGTTGAGGTTAAAACCATTGATAATGAGGGCCATCCGGGGAAGGAACGGCAGGTTTCACCTTCCGAATGGTACGAAAAGTACAGCAGGAAAATGATGCCGCGCCTCCAGGGCCCTCCTGCCAAAAATCCCTTACCCCCGAGCAATTTCAAGGTACCCTCAAGGATCTACCAGATACGTACATTCATCAAAAGAAATTACCTCCGGAAAATAGCCGACAGGCAATATGTGCTGCTTAACCTCCTTGAGGCCCCCCTGCTCGCTTTTATACTTGGCTACCTTTCAAAGTACACGGTCGATTCACACTACACTTTCTCGGATAATAAAAACTACCCTGTCTTCCTTTTTATGGGAGTGGTTGTTGCTCTTTTCCTGGGCCTGATGGTAAGCGCCGAAGAGATTTTCAGGGACAGGAAAATACTCATAAGGGAGAAGTTTCTCAATATAAGCAGGTTAAGCTACCTGATTTCTAAAATAAATTACCTCTTTATACTTTCGGCCATCCAGTCTTTCCTTTTTGTTCTGGTTTCAAGCATGGTCCTCGAAATAAGGGGTATGTTCCTGCAGCAATGGCTTATCCTTTTTACCACCGCCTGCTACGGTAACCTGCTGGGTCTCAATATTTCGGCCGGCATGCGCAATGTGGTCAGCATTTATATCCTTATCCCGCTGATACTGGTTCCCCAGCTGCTCCTCGGCGGAGCCATGATAAAGTTTGACGACCTTCACAGGTCTCTTACAAATAAGGAATATGTGCCTGTGCTTGGTGATCTGATGGCTACACGCTGGGCTTATGAAGCTGTAATGGTGGAAGGTTTCAAATCAAATAAACAGAACAGGTATGTGTTTAAATATAACCTTGAGATAGAGCAGAATAACTACTACAAGGATGAGCTGATCAGAAACCTGCGGAGTGAGGTGATTGATTTTGTCCTTCAGCGGAAAGGAAAGGATCCGGAAGAACTGATCAGGCAGAAACTCGCCATTCTGAATTATCATGTAAGACAGTTGGCCCGATTATCCGGTCAGCAGGCAGGGAACTGGACAGAATGGCTCACATATGAAAATTTCAATCAGAGGGCTGCCGATACGGTAAACAGGTTCTTTGATAAAGTCCGCGATTATTTTGTGAGTGAAAACAGCCGTTATTTCAGGCTTAAGCTTGAGGCCGAAAAGGAAATGATAAGCCGGACCGGTAACATAAAGCCTTCCGAACTGGCCTCCGTTTACAATAACTCGCGGCTTTCGGATATTGTTCTTAACCAGTATGGAATACTCGATGAAAGAAAATATATTGTAAACAGGGACCATTTTGTGCAAAAGTCGACGCCGGTTTACATGAAGCCTCTTTCGCGCTACGGCAGGGCTCACTTTTTTGCTCCTTACAAGCAAATAGGAAATATCAGAATAGACACCCTGATATTTAACACTGCAGCCATCTGGATAATGACGGCGGTATTTTTCATAACACTCTATTATAACCTTCTGTTCAGGTTTATACAGAATCTTGAGAAGCAGGGTTTTCCGTTCCTCAGAAGGTTCGGAAGGCATCTTATTGAATGGCAGAAGTAACTGAAGCAACGGTTTCACTGTGGATAGTGTCAGACCAAAGAAGCATCTCGGACAGCATTTTCTTGCCGACCGTGGCATTGCGCGAAGAATTGCCGGTTCCCTGAAGGCTGAAAACTGCGATTCGGTGCTTGAAATCGGACCCGGAAAGGGTATTCTGACCGGTTTTCTGATGGAAAGGGGCTTTGCCGATTTCAGGGTTGTGGAGATCGACAGAGAGGCGGTTGCTTATCTTAAAAACTGCATGGGCAGCAAGCTTAAAATCATCGAGGCAGATTTCCTTAAGCTTGACATTCCGGCTCTTTTCCCGGGCACCGTGGCGGTAACCGGTAACTTTCCGTACAATATCTCATCGCAGATACTTTTCCGTGTGCTGCAGTACAGGGACCGTGTGCCTGAACTTACGGGGATGTTTCAGCGCGAAGTGGCTCAGAGAGTATGTGCAGGCCCCGGCTCAAAAATATACGGCATTCTGAGTGTCCTCGTCCAGGCCTATTACAAAACGGAGAACCTCTTTACGGTATCGGAAAAGGTGTTTTTCCCGCCTCCGAAAGTAAAATCTTCGGTAATAAGGCTGATCAGGATTCCCGACAGGAACAAAGGGTGTGATGAAGAGCTTTTCTTCAAGGTTGTGAAAACCTGTTTTAACCAGAGAAGGAAAACAATAAAAAATTCCATCAGGGCAGCCTTTAGTATACCGGAGGAAGATTTCCATCTTCTGGGGATGCGTCCCGAACAGCTCAGTGTGGAGCAGTTTGCGGAACTTACGGAATGGGTTTCGGTCAGCTGTTGTCAGAAAGAGTAGCCGATTGCATCGACAGGGTTCATCCTTGATGCCGCCAAGGCCGGGGCATAACCTGCCACGACGCCGATAGTGCCTGAAATAATTACCGCAAGGATAATATTCCCTGCCGTCAGATGCATTTCCAGCTCATAGAGATAATTGATTCCAAGGGTGCCGGCAAAAACAAAAATCAGCCCGAGCAGGCCGCCCAGGACGGACAGCATGACAGATTCGGAAAGAAACTGCAGAAGGATAAAATATCTCTTTGCCCCCAGGGCTTTCTGAATACCGATTATATTGGTTCTTTCCTTAACGGAAACGAACATGATATTGGCGATTCCGAAGCCGCCCACGAGGATTGCAAATCCGCCTATCAGCCAGCCCCCGGCATTTATGCCGGCAAAAACCGCATTGAAACCCTGGGTGAGAAGACTTGCCCTGTTTACCGAAAAATTTGATATCTCCCCGGGTTTCAGTCTTCTCGACGCCCTGAGTATCATTGTCACTTCATCGGAGAGCTCCTCCACGGCCACTCCGGGCTTTGCCTTTACCATGAGCTGCGTCTCGGCCGACCTGCGGCGCAGGTTGGTAAACGACTTTGCAAAAGAGAGCGGAACCATTGTAATATCATCCATGCCGCTGTCGCTTATCCCGCCTTTACCCTCTTTCTTTATTACTCCTATTACCGTGCTTTTAAATCCGGCGATTGAAATTTCCTTTCCGACCGGGTCCCTTTTGTCAAAGAGCTTTTCCGCCACCCCGGCACCGATTACCGCCACGTTTCTACCCGACTGCGTCTCAAATGCCGAGAAATAACGGCCTTTTTCTATTTCAAAGCTCCTGATTTCCTTAAATTCAATGGTCCCGCCCGCAATCACTGCATCACTGATGGAGTTCTTTTCGAACTTTATGGTACGCGGCTGGAAAACGGCAAAACAGGCTGCCTGTGCACGCGTCGATTTGTTTATCACAGCCTCATAGTCTTCAACCGAAACAGGCGGCCAGCGTATAATATCCCACCAGTTCAGGTTCGGGTCGAACGACCACGGAAACTTCTGTACATATACAACATTGTCACCAAGAGAGGATATGCTTTCCCTTATAGATTTTTCCATCCAGTCGAGAACGGTAAAAACAGAAATGATGGAAGCTATTCCGATGGTTATTCCGAAAAGAGTAAGGAAAGTCCTTAATTTGTTTACGATTATTGAATTGACCGCAAAGTAAATACCCTCCTTAACCAGCCTGATAAATACAATATATCCCTTATGCCTTTCTGCTGCCAATTGCTTTTAATTTGAAGGAACCAAAGATAATAAATTATGGCTCATCAACTCCTGAATTATTATTTTGGTAAAAAAGACCCGTAATACAGGGATTAGAAAAAAAATATCTATTTTTATTCGCTCTTTGGGGATGCAGCCCGGTGGCTATAAAATTCAACAGATGAACAACAAAAAAATAAAAACAGCTCTTGTTTCGGTATTTTACAAGGATGGACTGGACGAACTGGCAAAACTTCTGAATCAGCTTGGAATCAGGATTATTTCAACAGGGGGAACCTACACTTTTATCAGGGATCTGGGCATACCGGCCGAATCGGTTGAAAGCATTACATCATATCCATCGATACTCGGCGGACGTGTAAAAACACTTCATCCTCTTATATTCGGAGGCATCCTGGCACGCAGGGAAAATGACGAAGACAAAGCACACCTCGCAGGCTACAATATTCCTGAGATTGACCTGGTAATTGTCGACCTCTATCCGTTTACCGAAACCCTGGCGGAAACAACCAATGAAGCTGAAATAATCGAAAAGATAGATATAGGGGGGATCTCACTTATCAGGGCAGCTGCAAAAAATTACAGGGATGTTCTTATAATTTCCTCACGCGACCAGTACCCTGAACTGGCTGCCCTCCTGAAAGAGACCGGCGGAGTTACCTCTCTTGAACAGAGAAAGAAATTTGCCGCCCGCGCCTTTGCAGTTACTTCCTCATACGATACCTCAATCTTCAATTATTTCAACCCGGAAAATCAGGTGCAGGCCTTCAGGAAAAGCGCCGATTTTCCCATGTCGCTCCGTTACGGCGAAAATCCGCACCAGAGAGGCATTTTTTACGGAAACACCGATGAAATCTTTGAAAAACTTCATGGCAAGGAGATATCATACAACAATCTGCTCGACATTGATGCTGCACTGGGCCTGATCGCCGAGTTTCAAAAGCCTGCGTTTGTAATTATAAAACATAACAATGCATGCGGTGCAGCTGAAAAAGATAATATCCTGCAGGCATGGAAGGATGCACTGGCAGGCGACCCTGTCTCCGCCTACGGAGGGGTGCTTGCCTGCAACAGGGTTGTGGACAGGCAGGCTGCGGCGGAAATAGACAAAATTTTCTTCGAAATCATAATTTCACCGGGGTACGAACCTGAAGCGCTGGAGGTGCTGAAGCAGAAAAAAAACAGAATTATTCTTGCCGGTAAGGATATTAAGTTTCCTCCCGATACGTTCCGGAGTGTCCTTAACGGCGTATTATGGCAGGAGAGGGATTGCAGTACCGAGAACCGCAGTGTGATGAAACCTGTTACGGTGAGAGTCCCCGACGAAAGGGAATTTGAGGACCTTGAATTTGCTCTGAAGATTGTGAAGCACACCAAATCGAATGCAATCGTGCTGGCGAAAAACCGGCAGTTGTGTGCATCCGGCACCGGCCAGACGTCGCGTGTGGACGCACTCAGGCAGGCCATTGAGAAAGCTGCGGTGTTCGGTTTCGACCTTAAAGGAGCAGTGATGGCTTCGGATGCCTTCTTCCCGTTTGCCGACAGCGTGGAAATAGCCTGTAAGGCAGGGATCACTGCTGTGGTGCAGCCGGGCGGTTCGGTAAGGGATGCCGACTCGGTAACCTTCTGCGACAACCACGGCATGGCAATGGTCTTCACCGGCGTAAGACACTTCAGACACTGAGAAAAAGTAAACAGAATTATTTAAACAGGATATGGGAGTATTTTCATTTTTAACACAGGAGATTGCAATAGACCTGGGAACCGCAAACACACTCATCATTCATAATGACAAGGTTGTTGTTGATGAACCTTCTATTGTAGCTATCGACAGAAACACCGGAAAACTTATAGCTATAGGAGAACAGGCCAGGCAGATGCACGGAAAAACACACGAGAACATACAGACTATCAGGCCTCTGCGCGACGGGGTTATAGCCGATTTCAACGCTGCCGAACTTATGATCAGGGGAATGATAAAAATGATCAACAAGGGCCCCAAACTTTTTACCCCAAGCCTAAGAATGGTTGTGAGCATTCCGTCGGGCAGCACCGAAGTGGAGATCAGGGCCGTACGCGACTCATCCGAACATGCTGGGGGAAGGGATGTCTACATGATATATGAACCAATGGCGGCTGCAATAGGCATTGGCCTCGATGTCGAAGCTCCTGAAGGATCTATGGTCGTCGACATAGGAGGAGGCACAACTGAAATTGCAGTGATAGCACTCGGAGGAATAGTTTGCAACAGGTCGATACGGATCGCGGGCGACAGCTTTACTGCCGACATACAGTCATATATGCGTCACCAGCATAACATAAAGGTGGGAGAGAGAACGGCCGAGGATATTAAGATAGCCGTGGGAGCCGCCCTGCCCGATATTGACAACCCGCCGCCCGATTATGTGGTAAGAGGACCGAATATCATGACCAGCCTGCCGGTTGAGATCCCGGTATCATACCAGGAGATAGCTTACTGCCTCGATAAATCACTTTCAAAAATAGAGGCCGCCATTCTCAATGTACTCGAACAGACCCCTCCCGAACTCTATGCAGATATTGTCAGCAAAGGAATCTTCATGGCAGGAGGAAGTTCTTTGCTGAGGGGACTCGACAAAAGACTTACAGACAAAATCAACATAAACTTCAAGGTTGCCGAGGACCCTCTCAGGGCAGTGGCAAGGGGAACAGGCGTCGCTCTTAAAAATATTGACAAATTTCCTTTTCTCATGAGATAAGCCGATGTAGATGAGAAACCTGCTTCAATTTCTGGCAAGACATAACAGGATATTCGTTTTCATTCTGCTGGAAATAGTGGCGTTCTATCTCATCTTTTCTTCAAACAATTATCATAATACCCGCCTTGTCAAATCTGTCAGGCGTTCAACGCTTGCATGGGAGTCAATTATTTCCGATGTCAGGAACTACCTGATGATCAGGAAACTCAATGCCGACCTCCATGCCGAGAATACCCTGCTCAGGAATTACATCGCAGCCTTAAAACCGGCAACCGACAGTACAGATCTTTTATTCCCTTCGGTTGAAAAATCAGATTCCTTGTCAGATCCACGGTATGAGTTTCTAAGAGCTGAGGTTGTTAATAATTCAGTGGTGCGGCAGAGGAATTTCTTTACGCTTGACGCCGGGACAAATCAGGGTGTCGACACCAATATGGCTGTTGTAAGCCCGTGGGGTGTTGCAGGGATAATCGTAGCTGCAGGGGAGAACTTCTCAGTGGCAATGCCGGTGATAAATGTTGACTTCAGACTGAGCGCAAAAGTGAAGACCAATGATTTCTACGGTTCATTGTCGTGGGATGGTGCCGATTACCGCTATGCAGTCTTAAATGAGATACCCCAGCATGTAGAAATCAATGCCGGAGATACAGTGGTTACTACCGGATATTCAGCTTTCTTCCCCGAAGGCATACCTGTAGGAACAATTGCAGATTTTAAGAAATCGGGAAGCGATTTCTACCATATAAAACTCAGGCTGGCTACCGATTTCAGAAGACTTGTCCATGTATATGTTATAAGGGACAGATTGCGGAAGGAGCAGCTTGAAACCGAAAAAGGATTTTTATGATCAACAGGATTTTCAGATATTCGGCAATTTACATACTGCTGATATTATTTCAGGTTCTGATCCTGAACAATATTCAGCTCAGCGGCTATGCAAATCCCTATGCCTATATACTGTTTATCCTGATTCTGCCGGTGGAAACGGCAGGATGGCTGCTGATTGTGCTTGCTTTCCTGGCAGGGCTGGTTGTTGACCTTTTCATGGGTTCTCCGGGAATGCACGCATCTGCATCGGCCGCGGCTGCGTTTGCCAGGCCTCTTGTGCTCAGGTCGATGGCACCACGCGACGGCTACGAACCGGATGCCGAACCTTCAATGGCTCAGTACGGCTTCAGATGGTTTGCTATTTATACCTTAATAATTGTTGCGCTTCATCACATTGTTCTGTTCTGGGTAGAGGTAATGAATCTGGCCGACTTCATGGGGATTATGCTCAGAGCGGCGATCAGCACTCTTTTTTCGGTAATAATGATTTTGATGATTGAATATTTCAGGAAGGGGCGTTGAATACACATGAAAGACCGTTTTCTGAACAGGAGATTGATTATCGGAGCCATTGTGGTTCTGGCTGCCCTTTTTCTGCTTATAAGACTCTTCAGTATCCAGGTTGTTGATACATCATACAGGGTATCAGCCGATAATAATGTTCTAAGGTATGTCACTCAGTATCCTGCCAGAGGGCTGATATACGACCGGAACGGCAAACTGATGGTTTACAATCAGGCGGCGTACGACCTGATGGTTATACCGGTTCAGGTTTCCCTGAAGGATACAGCAGGCTTCTGCCAATCGCTCGGGATAACCAGATCCTATTTCCTCGAAAGGATGAAGGCGGCGATAAGTTATTCAAGACGGGCCCCGTCGGTTTTCTTGAAACAGATTTCCGCTGAAACTTACGCCGCATTCCAGGAAAAGATGTTCATGTACCCGGGTTTTTATGTACAACCCAGAACTCTCAGAAAATACTCAAAGCCGGTGGCATCGCATGCCCTCGGTTACGTGAGCGAAGTGGACGAAAACATAATCAGAAAAAAACCTTATTATAAGTCGGGAGACTACATAGGCACTACCGGTATAGAGGAGGCTTACGAAGAGGAACTGAGGGGACGGAAAGGTGTCAGGATTTTTCTTGTCGATGTGTACGGGAGAGTTAAGGGATCTTATGAAGAGGGAAAGTTTGACACCACTGCCGTTCAGGGAAAGGATATTATTTCAACCCTCGACCTCGACCTCCAGGAATATGCCGAAACACTTATGAAAGGCAAATCGGGCAGCGTGGTTGCCATTCAGCCTTCAACGGGGGAAATCCTGACACTTGTCTCTTCTCCGTGGTACGACCCGGGGCTTCTCGTGGGAAGAATCAGGTCGGAAAACTTCGCAAAGCTTCAGGCCGACACTGCAAAACCGATATTTAACAGAGCCACCATGGCTTCCTATCCTCCCGGTTCCACTTTTAAACCGGTTAACGGATTGATTGCACTGCAGGAGAAAGTTATTACCCCCTCTACGATGTTCGGCTGCGACCCGGGATATCTCTTCGTGGGCTGTCATGTTCATGAGACTCCTCTTGACCTGGCAGGGGCGGTAAAAAATTCATGCAATTCCTATTTCTGCCAGGCTTTCAGAAGGATTATGGAAAATCCTTCCTACAAATCGGTTACGGAAGCGTACAATAAATGGAGGGAATACCTCGACCAGTTTGGCTTCGGAAGACCACTGGGAAGCGATCTCGTAAATGAGAGACCCGGCTTCCTGCCGGCAGCCTCTTTTTATGACAACCGGTACGGACAGGGAAGATGGAAGGCACTGACTATCATTTCCATGGCGATAGGGCAGGGTGAAGTGGGCGCATCACCGCTCCAGATGGCAAATATGACGGCCGCCATTGCCAACCGGGGATATTATTACAGTCCGCATATTGTAAGGGCAATAGGAGATTCCTTAAACAAAACAAGAGGCCTGTCGGTAAGACATGAAATTAAAATTGACCCGGAAAATTTTGAAAGCATTATAAAGGGAATGGATGCTGCAGTAAACGGTGGTGCAGGAGCCACAGCCTCTATTGCTGCCATCGACAGCATAACGGTGTGCGGTAAAACCGGAACTGCACAAAACCCCCATGGCAAGGATCATTCAATATTCATCGCGTTCGCCCCGAAGGAGAAGCCTGAAATAGCAATTGCGGTTTATATCGAGAATGCCGGGTTTGGCGCCACCTATGCTGCACCGGTAGCAAGCCTGATAATCGAAAAATACCTCAGGGGAACAATTAAAAGAAAATATCTCGAGGATTATGTTTTCAGCCTGACACTCTGAAACGATGCAAAGAAGAGTAAACATATGGGCCGCCGTCGATAAAATAACCTTAATGTTATTTCTGATCCTCGTTGTTATGGGATGGCTGAATATTTACGCGGCCGTTTACAACGAGGATCACAGAAGCATTTTTGATTTCTCCCAGAGGTACGGTAAACAGCTGGTGTGGATTGTGACCACACTGATACTTGCCTCTGCAGTTCTTTTTATCGACAGCCGTTTTTACTTCTTTTTCAGCTATTTCATTTACGGTCTTTTTTTGTTTATGCTGCTGCTTGTGCTGGTTCTCGGGAAGGAGATTAACGGAGCAAGGGCATGGTTCGAATTAGGACCCCTCAGCCTTCAGCCTTCCGAATTTGCAAAGGCCGGAACTGCGCTGGCACTGGCTAAATACCTTAATTCAAAAGGACAGGAACTGACAAGGCTCAGGCTCCTGATTCCTGCCGTATTTATAATTATGGCCCCTGCAGTGCTCACCTTCATGCAGCCCGACATGGGAACAACGGTGGTCTATTTCAGCTTTTTCATTGTACTCTTCAGGGAGGGACTGAGCCCGTACCTGTTTGCCTCAGGATTCCTCCTGATCATTCTCTTTTTTTCAGCCCTGCTTTTTGATGAGTTGTGGATCTATTCTGTTATTTTGTTAACAGGAGTTGCTTCGGCATACTTCTTCGTAAAAAGCAGGAACATCTGGGTAAAAGGTATTTTACTGCTGGCTCTTTTTGCCGGCGCAATTTATCTGGCCAACTATTTTTTCCTGCACACATTGTCAACGGGAGGGGTCCTGATCATCGCACTCATACTGGCAGGTTTGTCGTATATCTGGTACATTTACAGGTACAGGGAGAAAAAAATCCTTGTCATTTATCTTTTTGTACTGGGAAGTATGCTCTATGTTAACCTTGTCGACTATGCCTTTAATCATTTCCTGAAGCCCCACCAGAAGGAGAGAATTGAAATTCTTCTTCGGGTGAAGGACGATCCGAAAGGGGCAGGATATAACATTAACCAGTCAGTGATCTCAATAGGATCGGGTGGATTTACAGGCAAGGGATATCTGCGCGGCACTCAGACCAAATTCAGGTTTGTACCTGCCCAGAGCACCGATTTTATATTCTGTACAATAGGAGAGGAGTGGGGATTTGCCGGCTCGTTCGTGGTAATAGGCCTTTATGTGTTTTTATTACTGAGACTTATTTTTCTGGCCGAACGCCAGAGATCATCATTTTCAAGGATATACGGATACGGAGTTGTTTCAGTATTACTGATACACTTTTTTATAAATATCGGCATGGCATCCGGTATTGTACCCGTGATAGGAATACCCCTGCCATTTATAATCTATGGAGGAAGTTCCCTGTGGGGCTTTACTCTTCTTCTTTTTATCTTTTTAAGGCTCGATGCGGCGAGAACCGAATACCTAGTATAGTCAGAAGGGCATTCTTATTGCGTGTGATATCTGAATGCCGAAATCCTTCTCCACATAATCAATAAGCTGAGGAAAAAATTCCATGAAGTCATCCTCGAGGGAATAGTAATTTTTTTTGAGGGTCTTTATTGCAAACCTTGTTTCATCAGGCAGAGTGGACCTTTTGCTCAGTGTTTTAAGGACATGGCGTATGCCCTGAACCGTCTGGTACGATTCAATCCAGTTGTGAATGATGAAAAATGGCATCATCTTTTTTACATTTTCAGGAAGGATCTCATAATTGTTTACAAGTGCCCGGTAAAAGTTGTAAGTCACACTTTCAAGAGGCTTCCTTGAAAAGAAATCCCATTCCCTGGTCAGAAAATGGTCATAGATTATGTCAACAATTACGCCCGAATATTTATGGTATTTCCCTGAAAACAGGAGCTTGCTCCTGTGCACAACAGGATGCCTGTCGGTGAAACCGTCTATATGCCGGTGAAGAATAATGCCTTTCCTGATGAGATCGGGGTACTTCAGATAATCCCTCCCTTTTACATAGTCGCCTATGTAATTGCCGATGATAATTTTTTCTGAATCACCCGAAAGGTATATGTGCGCCAGTACATTCATTATTCTTTTTCAATAGTACAAATATTTTGTCAAATAGTTGTAGACGAGATTCATAAAACATAAATTATCACATATTCTATAACGCATAAAAAATTAAAACATTACTCCGGCCCTCTATTTTTGACCTGCAGAGGATTTTTTAGATCCGTATTCTTTTTTAATGCTTAATATTTTAAATTTGCAGATTAAAATTAAGAACCAAAAAACCAGGAGGATTTATGTCTGCAAAAAATGTAATAATTATCGGCGCAGCCGGAAGGGACTTCCATAATTTCAATGTGTTCTTCAGGAACAATGCCGGGTACAGGGTTGTGGCTTTTACCGCTGCACAGATTCCGGATATTCATGACCGTAAATATCCTGCAGAACTGGCAGGGTCACTTTACCCTGACGGAATACCTGTTTACCCCGAGAGTGATCTCCCGGAGTTAATTAAAAAACTGAATGTAAGCACATGCGTTTTCTCCTACAGTGATGTGACATACCAGAAAGTTATGGAGGTGAGTGCAGTGGTGAATGCTGCAGGCGCTGATTTTATGCTGCTTGGCCCTGAATCCACAATGATAAAAAGCAACAAACCGGTTATAGCTGTCGGTGCCGTGCGTACGGGTTGCGGAAAGAGCCAGACCTCCCGAAGGGTAATTGAAATTCTCATGTCGAAAGGGCTTAAGGTGGTTGCCATACGTCACCCTATGCCTTATGGAGACCTTGCCGCACAGAAGGTGCAGCGTTTTGAAACGCTTAAAGACCTTGAGAAGCATCATTGCACGGTAGAGGAGATGGAGGAGTATGAACCTCATGTGGTAAGGGGGAATGTGATTTACGCCGGTGTGGATTACGAGGCTATCCTCCGCGAAGCGGAAAAAGACCCGAAAGGGTGCGACGTGATCCTGTGGGATGGAGGCAACAACGATTTTCCTTTCTATAAGCCCGACCTGATGATAACGGTTACGGATCCTCACCGGGCCGGCCACGAGCTCAGGTACTACCCGGGAGAGGTTACCCTCAGGATTGCCGATGTGGTTGTGATAAACAAGATTGACACAGCCTCTCCCGAAGCAATAAAGATTGTTAGGGAAAACATTGCAAAGGTAAACCCCGGCGCAGTTGTTGTCGATGCCGCTTCACCCATCAGAACCGATGATCCTTCGCTGATTAAGGGTAAACGCGTACTTGCAGTGGAGGACGGTCCCACTCTCACTCACGGTGAGATGAAGATAGGAGCAGGTGTGGTAGCCGCCGGAAGATATGGCGCTGCACAGCTCGTCGACCCCCGTCCTTTCCTGGCAGGGAAGCTTAAGGATACTTTCAGAATCTATCCGGGGATCGGAACCCTTCTCCCTGCAATGGGTTACGGGGAAGAACAGCTCCACGACCTGGAGAAAACTATAAACAATACCGATTGCGACTCAGTAATCATAGCCACTCCGATCGATCTGAACAGGATAATTAAGATTAAAAAACCTACAACGAGAGTTTACTACGATCTGCAGGAAATAGGATATCCCGACCTTCCGACGGTTCTGGATGACTTTCTGAAGAGGCTGTAATCCTATCTCTTCACCCTTGCGTTTCCTTTCCAGATGCTCCAGACCTGTTCCTCGTCGGCCGGCTGGGCATAATCGGTAAGGAATGTTGTGGCCATGGCTCCCGTGGCCCATCCGAACTGTATCCATTTTTCAGGTTCCCATCCCTTCAGGATGGCATAAAGCATTCCTCCCACAAAGCCGTCGCCTCCGCCGATGCGGTCGAGCACGTGAATCTCTCTGGGTTCAACAACATGCCACTGATCCATGGCAAGCATTATGGCACCCCACAGGTGCTGGTCGCAGTGAAGTACCTGTCTTAATGTGGTGGCAAAGACCTTAGCTTCAGGATAGGCTTTCTTAACCCTTCCTATCATCTCTTTGAAACTGTCAATCTTCGATGCCAGTCCCGTTCCTCCCTCCTCCGGCCCTTTGATCCCAAGACTTAGCTGGAAATCCTCCTCATTGCCGACAAGGATATCCGAAAGAGAAGCTATCTCGCCGAAGGCCGCCGAAAGCTCCTTTTCGCGGTTTTTCCAGAAGGAGGCCCTGTAGTTGAGGTCGAATGAGATTATTGTACCGTGTTTTTTTGCCGCCCTTGCCAGTTCGAGGCAGAAATTGCTTGTTTCGGCCGACAGTGCGCCTATAAGTCCTGAGAGATGCAGTATCTGCACGCCCTCTTTCCCGAAGAGCCTTTCAGTGTCGAAATCCTTTATGTTCAATGTACGTCCAACCTCGCCGGCCCTGTCATTATGTACCCGCGGGCCCCTCGATCCGAATCCGGTATCGGCAATGTTGAACTGGTGACGGTATCCCCAGGGCCCCCCCTGTTCAACCTCAACTCCTTCCCATGCCATGTGCCTTCCGGCAAGGTCATCCTTAATGAAACGTGCAATAGGGCTGTCCTTGACGAATGTTGTAAGAATCTTGACGGGCAGTCCGAGGTAGGATGATATGCTTGCCACATTCGATTCGGCGCTGGTGGCCTGCATCATGTACATGTTGCTGCTATGTACGGGCTGATAATTTACCGGGGTGATGCGTACCCCCATGCTTGTTGGTACAACAAGCGACCACATGAAGTTTTTCTTCAGTTTCAGTTCGGAATTCATAAAAAAGGTTTTATGGTTTATTTGAGTTTCTCTTTAAGTTTTTTGCCGGCTTCTTCGTAACCGGGTTTGTTAAGAAGGGCAAACATGTTTTTCTTGTATGCCTCCACGCCGGGCTGGTCGAACGGATTAACATCGAGAATATAGCCGCTGATGCCGCATGCCACCTCAAAGAAATACATCAGCTGTCCGAGGTAATAAGCATTCAGTGCAGGTATATTTATGGTGATCACCGGAACCCCTCCCTCGTTATGTGCAATTACAGTACCCGTTTCGGCACTTTTGTTTATTTCGCTTAGCTGTTTGCCTGCCAGATAATTAAGCTGGTCCTGGTCATCCTTCTCGGCAGGTATCCTGATCCTTTCGCCTGTCGATTTAACCGACAGGACAGTTTCAAACAGGATGCGCTGCCCTTCCTGGATATATTGTCCGAGCGAGTGGAGGTCTGTGGTAAAATCCACCGAAGCCGGGAAGATACCTTTTCCTTCCTTGCCCTCGCTTTCGCCGTAAAGCTGTTTCCACCACTCCGCGGTATAGTGCAGCTTCGGGTTGAAGTTAACCAGTACCTCAATGCTTTTGCCGGCCTGAAGCAGCAGGTTTCTTGTTACGGCATAGATAAGCGCAGGATTGCTCTGCGGGTCTTTGTTGTCGCGGGTTATTGCGGCGGCGCTTTTTGCACCTTCGGCAAATTCCTTTATGTCAAAACCTGCAACCGCTATGGGCAGCATTCCTACCGGGGTAAGCACCGAGAACCGGCCACCCACATCGTCGGGGATGTCGAAGGTTTCATAGCCGTTAAGATCGGCCAGAGACCTGAGGGCGCCTTTTTTTGCATCGGTTATCGCGATAATCCTGTCGGCTGCAACGGACTTGCCGCACCTGCTTTCCATATGGTTCTTCAGCAGCCTGAAGGCAATGGCGGGTTCGGTAGTGGTGCCTGATTTTGAGATGACAACAACTGAATAATTGCATTTATCAAGAACTTCAAGAAGCTCTCCCATGTACTCCTCACACACGTTGTGACCGGCATAGATGATTTTATGTTTCTTTTCTTTCACCATACCGGGGAAGGAGTGGGATAGAGCCTCGATCACGGCCCTTGCCCCGAGGTAGGAACCGCCGATGCCGACCACGACAGTCGTGTCAGATACCGACCTGAGATGCTTTGCCACTTTTTCAATCCTCGCAATCTGCCCTGCGATGTTTTCGGGAAGTCTGAGCCAGCCCAGAAAGTCACTGCCGGGGCCTGTACCCGAAACAAGCTGCCCGAGCAGCCTGACTGATGCTTTTGAATGAGCGGCAATCTCTTCCAGAGAAAGGAAACCTTCAATTCCCTTCAGGCTGATGCTTATAGTCTCTTTCATATCAAACGGTTTTATTAGTTTTCCACATTGGCAACCAGTGCCTTCTGCGGGCTCTGTATGTAAACCTTTAAGATTTTCCGGCTTTGCTGCCGGTTGCTGATACAAAGATAAAAAAAGCTGCCGTATAATGTTCCCGGCAGCTTAACTGAAATGGAGCAAATCCCCTGCGACCCTACCTTTTCCTTATGCTTCCCGCGCTTGATGAACGCGCATCAACATACCCGGGATTGCCTGTATATAGTATATCCCCTGCGCTCGAAGCATGTGCAGTAAGTTTTTCCGTTACATAAACTTCCGCATCCCCTGCGCTTGATACATCTACCTTTGCTTCCTTAACCCTGAAATTGAAGGCATTAAGATCGCCCGCGCTGCTGAGGCCTGCATCAAGCCTGTCGGCTTCCCCCGAAAGCTTAATGTTTCCGGAACTGCTGATGCTGACATTTACATTTGCGGCATAGAGTTCAAGCCTTAAATCTCCTGCACTGCTCGAAGCCAGCGAAATATCATTGCATTTTATGGGTGTCTCTCCGATAATATCGCCGGCACTGCTGGTCTTCAGCGATTTTACATCCTTAATTGTCACATAAACCCTTTTCATTTCTGCATCGCGGATGGATACATTATCGAAGTAAACATGAAGAATGCCGTTCTTTATTTCGGTTACTATGTACTCATGAAGGTTCTCGTCGGCCATAACCTTTATGCTTTCCCTGTCACCCTGGCTGAGGTAAACATCTATACCCGTACTTACCCTCACACCGTCAAAATAAGAAGCCGGCCTCTCCTTTGTCACAACATTCCCGTTGCCCCGTACCGACCTGTAAAACTGGGCATCAACACATGCAGTAAGGAGGATAAGAGCCGTTAAAGTGATTAAGATTCTTCTGGTTTTCATCTTTCTTTTGTTTTATTTTTCAGTATAAAGACACAATTTTAACCGGAGTGATGCATCAAACAAGAAAATAGTTTATTTGCCGGTAATAGAATGTTCCTGCACGGTCCATCCCGGGGATCACGCACGGAGATGCCGGATCAAAATTATAAAGGAGAAAATAAGAAAGAGTGGTATTTTACTGTAAAGCCGCTTAATGCCATTTGAAAATCCTCAGTCCTGCTGCAAAAAACAGGGTTCCGGTAACCAGCAGGATGGCGGCGGGTAAGAAGATTTCATTAAAACCGGCTCCTTCGTTAAAGATGCTTCTCACCCCGTCGGTCATTATTGTAAGCGGCAGATTCCTGATTACCGGAAGGCTCCAGTCGGGAAAATTCTGATAACTGAAGAATATCCCCGACAAAACCATCATCGGCATAACAACCACATTGATAAGGCCGTTCCCCACCTCGGTATTTGAGGTGTGCGACGAAACAAACACTGCAATACCCGAAAAGGCCACATTGCCTGCAAAATAGAGAGCGATGAGCGACATGATGCTGCCCTGGATTTTCACATCGAAAACCAGCATAGCAAACAGAAGAAGGATAATTGCTTCAATGAAATTCATTACTATCCTTACCGTTATGAGTGCCATCAGGAGGTGAGACTTTTTCAGCGGCGTGGCAACCATTCTCCTTAACAGCTTTTTCGATCTCTTCTCAATTATACCATAGCTTATGCCCCACATGCACGACATCATTACACCCATGGTAATGAGACCGGGCAGAAGAAAATCGATGTATCTTGTCCCCGGCACTGTCATCGGGCGTACTGATGACTGCGGCCGGACTCCCGCAACTGAGGCTGAATCATCACCGGCAAGTGCTGCCAGTTTCATATAGGTAAGATGTGCCTCCGAATTGAGCGGGTCGAAATGATACTCAGTCTTACCTCCGGAATCGTCAACCATAAGGCTAACGGTACCTCTTTTAAGCATTACTACCGCCTCATCCCACTCCATCCTGTAAAAAAGGAATATGTAATCGCCCAGCTGGTTATCTTTAAACTCCGCCTTCCATGAATAATCAACCGGTTTTTTCCCTGCTTCCTTAATGCTGTTTATTTCCAGCCACTTATGGAACGGAAGGGATTTTACTGATGAGTCGGCATGTGATGCCGTTTCAATAACTGCCACTTTCCTGAGAGTTACCGGTTTTTTGGTGAAGGCAAAACCGAGTCCGAGGGCCATCAGCACGGGAAAGAGTATTCCCCAGAAAAGCACACCGGGTTCCCGGAGCAGCTCGAGGGAAAACGCTTTGGTAAGCTGAAGGAGCTGATATGGTCTGAGGATATTATTCATTGATCCTCCTTCCCGTCAGTGAGATAAAAAGATCGTCGAGGGTTCGCCGGCGGCACTCCATGTGCTTTATCCGAAGACCTTTCTCTTTCAGGAAGGAAAGGAAGAGAGGTATTTCGGTATCAAGGTTTCTGACCATCACCCTTGCTTTTTCACCCGAGGCTTCACGAATGATTCTGAAAGGCATTCCGGGCTGATTGATATCGGGGGGGATAAGCATATTGTCGAGAGTGAACTCAACGGTTTTTTCACCGCTTTCATTTTCGAGAAGTTGTTCGGGGGAGCCCTCTTTAAGGATGACACCGCTGTCCATAATGATAATATGGTCGCAGAGCGTCTCTGCCTCTTCCATGTAATGAGTGGTAAGGATCATCGAGGTATTGCCTTCCGACCTGAGCCTTTTAAGAATATCCCATATTTCGTGCCTAGCATTCGGATCGAGCCCTGTTGTCGGTTCATCCAGCAGAAGGACGGAAGGTTTGTTAATGAGGGCCAGTCCGAGTGCAAGCCTCTGGCGCTGTCCGCCCGAAAGGTTAACGACGTACGATTTTCGTTTTTCCTGCAGACCGGCAAGTTCAATAATTTCTTCAACCCTTTTCTTTCCCAGCCCGAAGAAAGAGGCAAAGAGTAAAAGAGTTTCCGTTACCCTTAATTTGTCAATGAATCTTGTCTCCTGGAGAGAGATGCCGATAATTCTCCTGAGTTCATCCTCGTTATCCTTCCATTTCATGCCGGCAATGACTATTTCGCCTGAATCGGGTTTCTGGATGCCCTCAATCATCTCCACAAGGGTTGTTTTCCCGGCTCCGTTGGGTCCCAGGAGGGCTACAAATTTTCCGGCGGGGAGAGCCATGCTGACCCCCTTTACAGCCTGAACCGTCTTAAAGGATTTCCTAACCTCTTTTACCTTAATAATATAATCATCCCTCAGCGGATCCATTTTTCAACAGCTTCGGGACTAAGACCTGCCAGTCCGAGTTTATTTTTCTTGTTATAGCCGTTAAGGTCATTGGCAAGTTTGCCTGGTTTTTCGACCTCCTTTAAGGAAGCTACTGTAAGAAAGCCGAGTTTTTTGAGAGGTTCGACCCATTCGGCGGGCACACCTGCCTCTGTAAACTGCTCGGTGGTACTCTCTTCCCTGGGTTTCTGAACAAGAGGTTTCATCTGCGGAAAGAAGAGGACATCCTGTATAGAGGGCTGATTGGTCATCAGCATTGTAAGCCTGTCGATGCCCATGCCCATGCCCGAGGTGGGGGGCATGCCGTATTCGAGGGCGCGCACAAAGTCGTGATCTATAAACATTGCTTCATTATCGCCCTTCTCCGACAGCCTCAGCTGTTCCCTGAACCTTTCCATCTGGTCGATGGGGTCGTTAAGTTCGGAATAGGCATTCGCAATCTCCTTGCAGTTTATGAACAGCTCAAACCGTTCAGTGAGGCCGGGTTTGCTGCGGTGCATCTTTGTAAGGGGGGAGGTCTCCACCGGGTAATCAATAACAAAGGTTGGCTGCACCAGCAGATGTTCGCATTTTTCGCTGAAGATGGCATCGATAAGCTTTCCCTTGCCCATGGTCGGATCATGTTCGATACCAAGCCTGTCGCATGTCTTCCTCAACTCACCTTCATCAAGAACGGTTACATCCACTCCCGTTACCTCCCTGATAAGGTCGGGCATGGCAACGCGCCTGTATGGCGGCTTCAGGTTTATTTTTTTGTCGCCGTAGGTAATCTCAGTTGTACCATGGAGGTCGAGGGCCACTTTCTCAATTATCTCCTCGGTAAAAGACATCATCCAGTTATAGTCCTTGTAGGCGATGTAGATTTCCATTACCGTAAACTCGGGATTATGGGTTCTGTCCATTCCCTCGTTCCGGAAATCCTTCGCAAATTCATAAACGCCCTCATAGCCTCCGACGATGAGCCTTTTAAGGTAAAGTTCATTTGCTATTCTGAGGTACAGAGGGATATCAAGTGCATTATGGTGTGTGATGAACGGTCTTGCATTGGCGCCTCCGGGGATAGGCTGAAGGATCGGGGTTTCGACCTCGAGGTAACCCCTCGAATTGAACAGTTCGCGCATTGACTGCACCAGCAGGGTACGCTTCCTGAAAACATCCCTCACCTGCGGGTTGACAATCAGATCAACATACCTCTGCCTGTAACGGAACTCCGGGTCCGTAACAGCATCATACAATACGCCGTCTTTTTCCTTTACCACCGGCAGCGGGTGAAGCGATTTGCTTAAAAGAGTCAGTTCTCTGACATGAACGGTAATCTCGCCGACCTGGGTTTTGAACACATGACCTTTCACCCCGATTATGTCTCCGATGTCGAGCAGCCGTTTGAAAAGAGTGTTGTAAAGGGTCTTATCCTCGCCGGGGCAGATATCGTCGCGGCGGAGGTAAATCTGTATTCTGCCCGTGGAGTCCATTATCTCCGCAAAGGAAGCATTCCCCATAATGCGTCTCGACATTATCCTGCCGGCCATGGAGACATCCTGGTAATTATTCTTCTCCTCAGAATAATTATCAATGATATCCCTTGCGTAAGCATTGGTTTTATACTCGGCTGCAGGGTACGGGTCGATGCCAAGTTTCCTGATCTCTTCAAGCGCCTGACGCCTGATAATCTCCTGTTCGCTTAAGTTTGTTTCTGACATTTTGTTCGGGAAAATTTGTGCAAATATAGAAAACTTCCCCTGCTGTATGGTTAAAGACGGGAGTAAGAGTTCACAATTTCCCTGAACTTTCCGGCAAGCTGCAGGGTGACCGGCCCGGGTCTGCCGTTACCGGCAGGCATATCGTTGAAGGCTGTTACGGGGGTTATTTCGGCAGACGTGTTTGTGATGAAGGCTTCAGTTATCCGTGGCAGGTCATTTACGTGAATGGCCTTTTCCTCCAGAGGTATACCGCACTCAGAGGCAGCCCTGATTGCATTTTTCCGGGTTATTCCCGAAAGGATTGCTTCCGATTCGGGATGGGTGTATATGGTTCCATCCATTACAAAAAAGATGTTTGAATGCGAACCTTCCGTCAGGTAACCGTCTCTTATGAAGATGCATTCGCCGAATCCTGCAGCCGTTGCCTCTTCAAAGCACATGGTATTTGGAAGAAGGGCGACAGATTTGATATCGCATCTTGCCCATCGCATCTCTTTTTTCAGCATTACTTTTATTCCGTTCTCCCTGCCGGCCGATTCGGGTGTAAAAGTCTTTGCAAATCCGTATGCAGTGGGTGGAACGGGAGGAGAGGGAAAGGTGTGGGTTCGGGGTGCGGCGCCGCGTGTGACCTGAAAATATACCAGTGCAGGCTTATCGCCGAGATCATTTATCCGCACCAGCTTTTCTGCAATTTCAGGGAAAAGATCTTCTCCGTCCCATTTTATTTTCAGTTCGTGCAGGCTTCTTCTGAGCCTTGCATGATGGCCTTCCATGTCGAAGAAGAAGCCGCCATACCATCTTACCACCTCGTAAACACCGTCGGCGAAGAGGAATCCACGGTCGTCGGGGCTGATCGAAACCTGACTGTGGGGCAGGTACATGTTGTTGAAGAAGGAGATGTTCATTTTGTTTGGTTTAAAATTTGTTTTCCGGCTCAAAAGTCTCAGTCCGGAATACCACTTTTTTAAGTGCCTCATCCGGTGTAGCGGCGTTTCCCGCAGCTGCCTGAACGAACATTGAGGCTCCGAGCACTGTCGTCTCGGTTTTGTCAATCACTTTCACCGGTACACCCGTGAAGTTGGCCCTGATCTGGTTCCAGAGTCGGTTGCGCGAACCTCCTCCCACGCACAGGATTGAACCGGTGCGGAAGCCGCCTGCATTCTCGAGAGCCTCCCTGCCCTCCCTCAGCCTCCCGGCAAGGGCTTCAAGCATGGCACGGTATATCTCGTCGCGTGTTGAATCCATTGTAAGGCCGAGTATCTGTCCGCCCGGAGTGCCCCTTAGCTCTTCGTAAAATTTAGGTATCACTTTTATGCCCCTGCTGCCGGGAGGCACTTTCGATGCGCCCCCGATCATAACGTCATAAACATTTTCCTTCACATCGGGATAGAGCAGACGCCTCGCCCATTCAAGCATTCCCGAGGCTATCCACTGGTTGCCGATATTAAAGAGGCCGGGTTTGGGATCAAGTTCTGTCGTGATTCCGTTTTCGAGCTGCTCCCTTCCCGCCTTAAAGGAATGAGCCCTCACCATAAGAATCTCCCAGGTGCCCGAGCTGAGCACTGGCTGGTTGACACCGGCGCCTGAACCAAAGAGGGCAAACTGGGTGTCGTGACCCGTCAGAACAACAGGTATGCCGGCGGGAAGCCCTGTTACGGCAGCGGCTGAATCTGTGACCTTTCCCGCAACCGTACCGGGCTCCTCTGTCGGGTGGAGCTTTTCTGCCGGGAAGCCGATCCTGCTGAGGATATGGTCAGAGTAAGACCTTTTGCCCTGGTTCATAAGCATGGAGGTACCTGCCATCGACATGTCGTTTATCATCTCCCCCGTCAGCATGTGAATGAAAATTGAGGGCATGTAGAGAAAAACATGTGTTTTTTCGATCAGCTCCGGCCGGTTCTCGCGGAACCAGATGAGTTTGTTTATTGTGTTGAAATTGAATGGCAGCACGCCGGCCCGGGCGTAAAGCTCCTCAACCGGGATATATTTTCCAATGTCACGCATTATCGGTACGGTACGTTCACACTGCCAGGAGATGACCGGATAGAGCATGTTCCCGTTTTTGTCGAAAAGTGTTCCGTCGACACCGAAGGTTGTAACCGTGACGCCGGCGATGTCGTTTTTGTTTATTTCTCCGACAACCTTCCGGCATGCCCTGCACATCTTGTCCCATATCTCTCCGGTGTCCCATATACGTCCGCCGGGGAGAAAGGGATCGGGTTTGGTGTTATTAGGGTATGATTCGGATGCCAGAAGATCGCCTTTCCCGTTCAGAGCTGCAACGCGCACGTTAGTGGCGCCGCAGTCGAATACTATTGCAATGTTTCCGTGAGACATAGATAAAACTTTGGTATCAAAGATAAGGAATGATAGCAGAAACAATATAACCTGCCACGTGCTACTCCGGCGGCAGGTCAAATCTTGCCCCTGCTGCAGCAACAGCAGGTTCATAAACGCCAAACGCTGAACGCTGGACGCTGAACGCTGAACGCTAAACGCTGAACGCTGAACGCCAAACGCTGAACGCTGCCGGGAGTTTTATAAAAATTGTCCAGACCCGTTGGAAAAGCAGGTAAAAACAATTGTCCTGGTTTCCTCCAACAGATCTTTTTATATTATATTTGTACTGCTATGAATAATAATGAAATAAACAATCTTCTTATTAATTATTTCAGAGCTTACGACCCTGTCAGGATTGGTATTTTCGGGTCATTTGCCCGGGGCGAACAGAAGAAAGAGAGTGATATAGATATTCTTGTTAAATTCCGGAATACAATTTCCCTGCTCGAACTGGCCCGGATTCAGAGGGAACTCTCACAGATGCTTGGCCGGGAAATTGATATCGTCACTGAAAATTCCCTGAAGAATGAAAATCTTAAAAAATATATTTATAAGGACCTTAAAATTATTTTTGAATGAAGGATGACAGAATCTATATTGATCATATTCTCAAAGCATCGAAAAAATCAGTTCATAAATGGGAGGCATCGATTACAAAGCCTTTACTGAAGATTTTTTGAAGCAGGATGCTGTCATCCGTCAACTTAAATAATAGGTGAGGCCGCAAAAAGAATATCTGTGAAGCTCCGGGAACTCAATCCTCAGGTTCCCTGGTCCGACATGGCAGGAATGAGAGATATTCTGATTCATGATTATATCGATGTGGATATTGATATCGTTTGGAAAACTGCCAGTGAAAGTGTTTATGAACTGAAAAAGCTGCTTCAGGGTTTGGTATGGCCTGGGTGAATGGAATATTCAACCCTTTCAGGGTTGCAGCGGCAAGGGCTGTTACTTACCTCGGGCTACGCCCGGGGTTAAAGATATATTGCTCCTGCCGGAGCAACAGCAGGTTCATAAACGCCAACGCCAAACGCTGAACGCCAAACGCTGAACGCGCTCACTTATCCACCGAAGCGAAAAGGAAGGTGGAAGCGTCAGAAGGTCCCGAAAATCGAATATTTTTCCGTATTGCAGTAAATTGAAGAGTATACGTATAATCCGTTTACGTTTGTCTCAAGCTTTCTTTCGAGGTGGAGCACCGGGGCTCCTGTCTTTATTCTGAGTAACCGGCTGATTTTCGCAGTGGCAGGTATCGCCCTTATCCTCTGTTCACCGCCCTTTATCTCAACGCCGTAATGTTCGCGAAGTATTTTAAAAAGACTCCTGTCGCGGAACTGCCTTGAGGTGAAACGCGGCAGGTTAATGTTGGCAATGTAATTTATATCGTAAAAGATCGGAGTTCCCTCAAGAAGGCGAAGCCGCTCCATATATATGCACCCCGTTTCCTTCTCGGTGCCGGAAAGAGGAAACATAAAATCTTCGGGCCACGGAATGACTTCCGGCCTGGCGATTATTTCAGTCCTGAGTCCCCTTTCACCTACGGCTGATGTCGTACCCGACACCGATAAAATACCTATCTCTCTCGGCAGGCTGTGAACAATACTCCCTTTTCCCTGGTGCTTTCGTATAAGCCCATCGGCGGCAAGAGAGGCGAGTGCCTGTCTCACCGTCGGGCGGGTCATGCCGTATATCCGGCAAAGCTCATTCTCCGAGGGAAGCAGATCTCCTTCCCTGTAAATCCCTTCAAGAATATGCCTGCGCAGCAACTGGTATAACGTCCTGTATCTTGGGACACTCTTCACTTTTCCTTATTTGAGATCGTAAATATATTAAATATTACTTGTAAATACAAGTTATAATATTTATTTTTGCTGCTGCCGTAAAATCTTATATTGGAGAATTTATTAATAAACATATCTTAACAAGTTAAACCAGACAGCAATGGCAACTCCGGTCATAATGCCGAAACAGGGACAATCGGTCGAGACATGCGTGATAACCACATGGTTCAGGCAGAAAGGCGACACGGTGAAAACAGGAGAGATTCTCTGCTCATACGAAACAGACAAGGCTTCATTCGATCTCGAATCGCCGGCCGACGGAATCCTGCTTGAGATATTCTTCTCCGACGGCGATGAAGTGCCGGTGCTCGAAAACATAGCAGTGATAGGAAAGGAAGGAGAGGAGACGGAACCTTTCAGGCCCGGTTCCGAAAAAACTGCAGAAGCCTCCGTGGATAAAAAACAGGACGGGAAAGAAAAGACCAATGAGACACCCGTAACCACCGGAGAAAAGATGGCTGAAATGCCGGGAGGCCGCATTAAAATATCTCCAAGGGCAAGAAAACTAGCACTGCTGAAAAAAATAGACCTGAAAACGGTTGCCGGCTCAGGCCCCGGCGGAAGAATAATGGTGAGAGATATTGAAATGTCCCTGAAGACTGCCCCTTCTTTTACGGTACCAAAGGCACCTGTAACAGAAAGCGGTCAGGGTTTCAGCGACAAGCCCCTGTCAAACGTGCGCAGGATTATCGCCTCTGCCATGCACACCTCCCTGCAGAACTCGGCCCAGCTTACCCACCACATGAGCGCCGACGTCAGAAAACTGCTTGAGGCAAGAAGAAAAATAAAGGACGAGATCCAGTCGGGAAAGAAAACTCACGATATCACCCTCAACGACATGATCTGTTACTGTGTGATAAAGGCATTAAAGAAATTTCCCGAAGCCAACAGCCACTTCCTTGGCGATTCAATCCGTACATTCGCGGGTGTGCACCTCGGACTGGCTGTCGACACACCGCGCGGTCTGATGGTACCGGCAATAAAAAACGCCGATGCCATGAGCCTGCCGGTTCTTTCAAAAGAGCTGAGGGAGGCTGCCGAAGCATGCCGCCGCGGAAGCATCAGTCCCGAACTGCTGCAGAGTACAGCTGCCTCGTTTACCGTCTCAAACCTCGGTGCCTACGGCGTGGAGATGTTTACCCCTGTAATCAACCTTCCGCAGGTGGCTATACTGGGTGTTTGTGCAATTACACACCGCCCCGCCGACCTGGGTAACGGCGTGATGGGCTTTATACCCGTTATCGGACTGTCACTAACCTACGACCACAGGGCAATCGACGGAGGCCCCGCCACACTGTTCCTTAAAGAAATAAAAACGGAAATAGAAAAATTTGAAATATAATTTACCTCCCCCTCTCCTCAGGGAGATGGGGACCGGGGGGTGAGGTGAATATACGGTAGGGGGACCGAGGATGAGGCGAACAGAAAAATCAGATAAAACCTGAATGAAAAATTAAACGATACAATATGCCAAAAACACAAAACATCAACCCGAAGGATGTAAGGAAACCCGGGTTCATCACTTTCGGTAAAATACCGGTAAACCAATACAACAAAACCATTGCGGAGGAGAAGGAAAATTATTCCGATGCCGATTTCATAAGGATATACCGCGATATGACAATTATCCGGGAGTTTGAGTCAATGCTCAACAGCATCAAGACAAAAAACGAATACCATGGCATACAGTATAACCACCCCGGCCCGGCCCACCTTTCCATCGGTCAGGAGGCCGCCGCCGTGGGAATGGCATATAACCTGGGAGTTGACGATTATATCTTCGGCTCACACCGCAGTCACGGTGAAATAATAGCAAAGGGCCTCTCCGCCATCAACTCTCTCGACGATGATTCCCTTTACAACATCATGAAAAGCTATTTCGGGGGCGGCACTCTGAAAGTGGTTGAGAAGAATTTTACAGGAGATATCAAAGACCTGGCAATTCGTTTTCTCCTTTACGGAGCCCTGGCCGAAATATTCGCCCGGGAAAACGGCTTCAACAAGGGTCTCGGCGGTTCAATGCATGCATTCTTCACTCCTTTCGGCATCTACCCCAATAACGCTATTGTGGGCGGCTCGGGTGACATTTCAGTGGGAGCAGCACTATATAAAAAGATCAACCGCAAACCCGGACTGGTGGTGTGCAACATCGGCGATGCCTCAATGGCCTGCGGACCGGTATGGGAAGGCATCTGCTTTGCCACCATGGATCAGTACAGAACCCTCTGGAGCGGAGAATACAGCGGCGGTCTGCCTCTGATATTCAACTTCATGAATAATTTTTACGGTATGGGCGGACAAACCGTCGGAGAAACCATGGGTTTCGGCATTCTGGCAAGGGTGGGAGCAGGCGTGAACCCCGAAATGATGCATGCCGAACGGGTCGATGGATATAACCCCCTGGCGGTCATCGATGCATTCCGGAGAAAAAAGAAAATTATTGAGGAAAAGAAAGGCCCGGTGCTCCTCGACACCCTTACCTACCGCTTCAGCGGGCACTCACCGTCCGATGCCTCATCTTACAGGTCGAAAGAGGAACTCGATGCCTGGTTACAGGAAGATTCCATCGCCGCCTACGGTCGTTCCCTTACCGAAGCGGGCGTGACAGGCAGCGATATGCTCGGAGAAATACACGACTCAACAGTCGAACTGATAACTCATATTCTGAAACTCAGCACAGACCCTGAAGTTTCTCCTCATATCAGCCTAGAAACCGACCCCAATGCCATCGGAAAAATGATGTTCTCCGGAGTGAAAACTGACTCTCTCGAAAACCGGGAACCGGAAACACTTATTCCCTTCGAAGAGAATCCGAGGGTGAAGTCGCTCAAAACGAAGGAAAGGTTTTATCTCGACAGGGACGGGAAACCGGTTTCGAAAGCTAAATTATACCAGCTTCGCGACGGCATATTCGAGGCAATCATTGACAGGTTTTATAAAGACCCGACTCTGGTGGCGTGGGGTGAAGAGAACCGCGACTGGGGAGGCGCCTTTGCCGTTTACCGCGGCCTCACGGAGGCACTCCCGTACCACAGGCTCTTTAACTCGCCCATTGCCGAGGGCGCAATAGTAGGCGCTGCAATAGGATACGGGATGTGCGGCGGAAGGGTTATCGCCGAGATTATGTACTGCGACTTCCTCGGCCGATCAGGCGATGAGGTATTTAACCAGCTCCCGAAATGGCAGGCCATGAGCGGCAACCTCATAAAGATGCCGGTGGTGGTTCGCGTTTCGGTCGGCTCAAAATACGGTGCCCAGCACTCGCAGGACTGGTCATCGCTGGTGGCACATATCCCCGGACTGAAGGTAGTTTTCCCTGCAACACCATACGATGCAAAAGGCCTCATGAACAGCGCCCTGCAGGGAACCGACCCTGTCATCTTTTTCGAAAGCCAGAGAATATATGATACCGGAGAAATGTTTCATAATGGCGGGGTGCCTGAAGGTTATTACGAAGTGCCAATTGGCGAACCGGACATAAAGAGAGAGGGAAGCGACATAACCATCCTCACAATCGGAGCCACCCTTTACACCGCCGTAAAGGCAGCAGGGATCCTGAAAGACAGATATGGCCTTGAAGCAGAGATCATTGATGCCCGTACACTGGTACCCTTTAATTATGAACCGGTTATTGAATCGGTTAAGAAAACCGGCAAGATTGTTCTCGCAAGTGATGCCTCAGCCAGGGGATCATTCCTTAAGGAAATGGCACAGACAATAACCCTGCTGGCCTTTGATTACCTAGACGCCCCGCCCGTGGTAGTGGGCTCCCGCAACTGGATCGTGCCCGCATTCGAAATGGAGCAATATTTCTTTCCACAGCCCGGTTGGATTATCGATGCAATCCATACCAGAATATTACCACTGCCCGGTCATAGTCCTTCAGCCGACTATTCCGATGAAAACATACTCGCCCTTAACCGTGAAGGCATTTAAAGAGGTTTATTATTTTTGATCCGTAATGGACATCACAAAAAAATACAGGGAAGAACGAAAAGAGGTTGCGCAATTCATGCGCCGGCTCTACAGGCAGGGACTTACTACCACCTCGGGAGGAAATATCAGCCTGAAAGTTTCTGATGAACACATCATTATAACACCATCCCAGACCGATAAGGGAAGGATGAAATGGAAAGAGGTGGGAATTGTCTCAGTCGACGGAGAGAATCTCACTCCGGCACTAAAGCCTTCCATAGAAACAGGAATGCATCTTGAAATTTACAGGCGGAAAGGGAATGGAGCTATTGTGCATGCCCATCCTGTCTTTGCCACAACTTTTACGGCAGTGAGGCATAAAATCGACACTACACTTACTGCCGAGGCATGTGTGATTCTCGGTGATCCGGTTTTTGTACCCTACGCCCTGATGGGCTCCGAAAACCTTGCCGGTACCGTGGCAGAATACATAGTGAAATCCGACATCCTTCTGCTCCAGAATCACGGCGTTCTGGCATTTGCAGCAGACCTGCTGCACGCTTTCGATAAAATAGAGGTTCTGGAAGCCGCTGCGAAAATGACGGTGCTTGCAGGGATTGCCGGCAAAAAAAATCCGATTCCCCGTTCGGGAATTGAGGAACTTAAAAGATTGTTCGGATGAAAAACGATTACGCGCTTAAAAACTTTCCACCTCCTGATAGAATCATGGAGTTTTTTACCCGCAAAACTCTTCCGGCGTACAGGCCCGTGAACGGACACATCCATACACCTTTCTCGTTCAGTGCATTTGGGTCGGTCGATGCCGTCTTCACCGCAGCCCGGGAAGAAAACATAAGCGTGCTGGGAATAAACGATTTTTATGTAACCGACGGATACGATGATTTTTACCGGGGATGCCTGAAAAACGGCATTTTCCCGCTTTTCAACATTGAATTTATCGGCCTTATAAAAAATTTCCAGGAAGCGGGTATCCGCGTAAATGATCCGAACAATCCCGGCAGAATCTATTTCTGCGGCAAGGGACTCGATTACCCTTTTCATCTTGAGTCCGGACTGAAGGCTGAGCTTGATGCTGTAAAAGAGAAGACACAGGAGCAGCTCCGTAAAATGGTCGGGAAACTTAACCTTCTCATCTCAAAAGCCGGTCCCGGGCTCTCACTGCAGTTCGATGAGATCCGCAGCAGGTTCGCAAAGGGGCTGGTTAGGGAACGACACCTTGCCAAAGCCTTGAGGGTGCTGGCTGAAGAGAATTTCAGAAACCCTGAAGAAAGAACAACTTTTATCGAAACCCTTTACGGTGGGAAAAAATCGAAAGTCAGTACCGGAAGCCCCGCAGCCCTTGAAAATGAAATAAGGGCTAACCTCCTGAAAGCAGGGGGCGCCGCATTTGTTGAAGAGGATGAAAGCACTTTCCTGCAGCCGCTTAAGATAAGACAAATAATAGCCGATGCAGGGGGGATACCCTGCTATCCTGTCCTGCTCGACGACTCTTCGGGTAATTTCACGGAGTTTGAAGGAGATTTCCCGAAACTGGCGGAAGAGCTTGAACGTATGCAAACCAATATTATTGAACTTATCCCCGGCAGAAATGACAAAAAAATTCTTGAAAAGTTTACGGAGTTTTTCTATGATGCCGGGTTCACCGTTACATTCGGGACGGAACACAATACGCCTGAAATGGAGCCGCTTACCGTAAAGGCAAGGGGTAAGGCAGATCTCTCCGGGAACCTGAAGGAAATTACATGGAAAGGAGCCTGTGTAATAGCGGCACACCAGTATCTGAGGGCAATGGGAGAGACAGGTTTCGTTTCATCTGATAAGCCCGACATAGTGCAGAGAAGCCGTTTCGAGGAACTGGGTAAAAATGTGATTGAATACTACCTGAAAGAATATTATGAAAACCGAACTTAACGAACTTATCGAAATCTCGCGGTTTTATGGAACCGGAAAGGATTATGTGATAGCAGGCGGAGGAAATACCTCTTTTAAGGACGGGCAGTTTATCTGGATAAAAGCCAGTGGCTTTCCCCTCGAAACTCTCTCAATGGAGGGCCTTGTTAAGCTCGACAGGAGGAAACTTGAAGTCATCTCCGGAAAAAAATATTCCGACAACCCTCTTGAAAGGGAAGAGGAAGTGAAGAATGACCTGACGCTGGCTGTTGAAAAGGATTTCAGCGACAGGAGACCATCGGTCGAAACATCGTTGCATAACCTTATCGGTTACAGCTTCGTGGTTCATCTGCACCCTGCTGTTATCAATGGCATACTGTGCAGCCGTAAAGCCGAGGCCATTGTAAGGGAAAACTTCGGCGATGAGGCTCTTTTTATACCTTATGCTGACCCGGGGTATACACTTTTCAAAAAACTCGAAAAGGAGATTTCGGGCTACAAGGATACCAAAAACCGCGATCCGCATATAATCTTCATCGAAAATCACGGTGTCTTCGTGGGCGCTGATACCACTCCGGAGATACGTAAGATTTATGAAGAAATCATACGTATTTTCTCAGCCCTTTGCAAACCTTTTCCTGAAGAGGGTGATTTCGGCTTTAACCCGTTACTTGCCGAAGTCCTGCCTGCAATAAGGATGCTGCTGAGCAGGGATTCGCTTAAAACTCTCAGATGGAGAAACAACGCCCTTATCGATTCGTTCAGCAAAAGCCAGGCACAGTTTCAGAAAATATCCCACGCCCTCACCCCCGACATAATCGTTTACTGCAAACACCGTTACATTTATATCGATCATTCATCCTCAGCGTCAAGAATCCTTGAATCATTCCGTACACAACTCGAACGATTCACCGCCGAGTACGGTTTCCTTCCCAGGGTAATAGTTATTAAGGACCTGGGTATCATTGCGTCAGGCGAAAATTACCGTTCTGCCGAACAGATACTGGATGTCTATGAGGACCTGTTAAGGATAAGCTGGTATGCATCTTTCTGCGGAGGGATAAAGCTTCTTACCCCCGACCAGGTCGATTTTATCGACAAATGGGAGGTGGAAAACTACAGGAGGAAAATCTCCCTGGGTACAGGGAAGGCAGGCAGCAATACGAACAGGATTGCGGTGGTGACCGGGGCGGCTCAGGGCTTCGGGGCAGGCATCGCCGGTGCTTTGCTCGACCAGCAGATGAATATCGTCGTTGCCGATATAAATGATGAAAAGGGAAAAGCCTTTGCGGAATCACTGAATGAAAAAAACCAGGCGGGACACGCGGTTTTTATCAGAACGGATGTCTCACAGCCTGAGGATGTTAAAAACATGGTTTATGCGGCTGTCAGGGAATTCGGAGGTCTCGACCTGATGATCAGTAACGCTGCAATACTTAAAGCAGGATCGCTTGAGGAAATGGACGCCGGTACTTTCAGAAAGATGACGGAGATAAATTACAACGGCTTCTTCTACTGTGCAAAGTATGCATCGGAGGTGATGAAGATTCAGCACCGGGAGAAACCCGATCATTTCACTGACATAATTCAGATTAATTCAAAGTCGGGTCTGAAGGGAAGCAATAAGAATTTTGCCTATGCCGGTGCCAAGTTCGGCGGCATAGGCCTCACCCAGAGCTTCGCCCTGGAGCTTGCACCGTACAGGATAAAGGTAAACAGCATCTGTCCGGGCAATTTCTTCGACGGCCCGCTCTGGTCAGACCCGTCGACCGGGCTGTTTGTTCAGTACCTGAAGGCCGGCAAGGTGCCCGGCGCCAGAACAATTGAGGATGTCAAACGTTATTATGAGGAGCAGGTTCCGCTGGGAAGAGGCTGCCGTACGGAAGACCTTATGAAGGCAATACTCTATGTCATCAGTCAGGAATATGAAACCGGACAGGCTGTGCCTGTTACCGGCGGACAGGTGATGCTGAGATGAACCACCTCTCTGAACAACGATTTCCGGTATGAGGATAAATCTTTCAAAAATGAAAAGGTACAGATGAAAACAAAAGCTGTCAGGATTTATGGCAAAAGAGACCTGAGGCTCGAGGAGTTTGAGCTACCGCCTTTAAAAGACGACGAGATACTTGCACAGATAGTGTCGGACAGCATCTGTATGTCGTCGCACAAGGCTGCCCTTCAGGGTGCAGACCACAAAAGAGTACCCGATGATGTGCATGAGAATCCCACTATCATCGGACACGAATTTGCAGGGGTAATACTGGAAGTAGGCAGAAAATGGCAGCATAAATTTTCTCCGGGGCAGAAATTCTCAATTCAGCCTGCCATGGCGCACATGGGAACACTCGACGCTCCGGGATATTCATACAGATATATCGGCGGTGACGCCACACACGTAATAATTCCCGGTATTGTTATGGAGGCGGATTGTCTGCTTCCCTACGACGGAGAAGCTTTTTTCCCCGCTTCACTCTCAGAACCGATGTCGTGCATCGTGGGAGCGTTCCACGCCAGCTACCATGTGCCTCCCGGCACTTACAAACATGAGATGGGAATCCGTGAGGGCGGCATGATGGCAATACTTGCTGGTACAGGCCCGATGGGATTGGGTGCAATAGATTATGCCCTGCACGGTGGAAGAAAACCTTCGCTTCTGGTTGTAACCGATATCGATGAGAAGCGCCTGGCAAGGGCGGCATGCCTCTTTACCCCTGAGAGTGCCATGAAGGAAGGGGTGAAGCTGGTGTATGTGAATACCGGAAAAACCGATAACCCGGCTGCTTTCCTCAGGAACCTTACAGGCGGAAAGGGATTTGATGACGTGTTTGTATTTGCTCCGGTGCGCCAGGTTGTGGAGCAGGCCGATGCAATCCTCGGATTTGACGGATGCCTTAATTTCTTTGCAGGACCAACCGATACTGCCTTCTCTGCCTCCCTTAATTTTTACAATGTTCATTATGCTTTTACTCATATTACAGGTACATCGGGAGGAAACACCGACGACATGCGCGAGTCGTTAAGACTAATGGGCGAAGGAAAAATCAATCCGGCAGTGATGATTACCCACGTCGGAGGCCTGGATTCCGTTATAGACACCACACTCAACCTGCCTCAGATACCGGGAGGGAAAAAGCTTATCTATACCAACATTTCGATGCCTCTGGTATCACTTTACAGGCTGGAAGAGATGGGAAAAACAGATCCTCTTTTCAGGGGTCTCCACGAAATTGTTTCGCGTAACGATTACATCTGGAACCTTGAGGCAGAACGGTACCTGCTCGCAAATGCCAGACCTATATAGTTCTCATAGCTCATGCATGCCTCTGTTGCAAAATCGACGGCAGTGGCAATTATCTTTTTCCATTCAGTCTGCCCCAGAAGCCTGATGTCGGATGCGTGAATCTCATCGCGCAGCATGGCCGCTATCAGGCCGGCATTAAACGTATCGCCTGCCCCTATGGTGCTTACGGGCCTGATTTTTTTTACGGGGAAATGTCCCCGGTATGAATCGGTGAATACCGATACACCGCTCCTGCCGGCAGTATAAACCAGGCATCCGCACAGGTTGCTGACCTCCTTCCATGCCTCTTCCGCATCGTTTGCACCAAAAATATTCCTGCAGTCCTCATCGGAAGCCCTTACAACAGATGCAAAATTCATGTTGCTTCTTATCAAAGGAATCAGAGCTTCTTTTTCATTTCCGTGCGTCCTTCTGAAATTAGGATCATATATAACAACCGCCCCTTTCTCGAAAGCTTTCACGGCAATCCTGAAAAGTTTCTCCCTCACGCCTTGTGTGATGGCATATATTGAGCCGAAAAGAAATATATCCTCCCGTGTTATTTCGGGCATATTTACTTCAAGTCTTTTCTCCGGATACTGTTTGTAGAAGGTGTAATGTGCTTCGTTATTTTCATCGAGGAATGCAAGTGCAATGGCAGTTTTGCCGTCATCGTACCTGGAAATGTAATCCGTATTTACTCCGTTTTCAAGCAGAAATTTATCAATAAGTGCGCCGGGATCGTCTTTCCCGTACTCGCTTATGAAGAAGACAGGCATACCGGTACGGCCGAGTGATACGGATGTGTTGAGCATCGCCCCTCCCGCGCTTGCGGCACGGGGTTGACCATTACTGAAAATGATGTCAACCAGGGCCTCCCCGGCGGTATAAACATTACGCATAGTCAGGTTATCCCTTCAAACCGGAGAGAACGGCCAGCGATGATCCTGCGATGAGAAAGATTATCAGGTAAATCGCAAGCACTATAATTACAAGAACTCCGATATAGAGCCAGTACGACTTCATATACCTGAAGGCTTTTTCCATCTCATTTCTGTCGAGGTTCTTAACGGCCTTTGATGTATGTGTTGAGAACTTAAGCAGGAAGAAAAGAGGGAAGAAATAGATCAATGCAAATATCAGCATGAAAATAATCAGAAACACCTGGGCTACTCCTGCCGCAGCTCCTGCTGTCTCCATTCCTTCCATTCCTTCAATATCTTTCAGTCCCGACAAGGATTTCATCAGGGCCCCGGCGGCAAAACCGCCGATAATCATCAGGCCGATTACAATAAACCCGAGGATGGCGAAAAACATGGTCCATTTCCTCGTTGTGTCAAGATAATGAAGCGACTCGCTCCCTATCTCAATTTTTTTTCACTCTGGTATTCTTCCATAGGTTAGATTTTAATAAAAATATAGTGTTGCTGAAAACCTCAATTTCTATCCTTAAAGTTACCCGTACAATGGTCCGTACACTTTACAAGCCCTGTAATCAGAACCCTCTTTATCCATTCCGAATGCGTTCCATACGGCGGGGCGGTATATTTTTTCCTCATCCAGGTTATGCATACATACCGGTATCCTGAGCATGGAAGCCATGGTTATAAGGTCTGCCCCGATATGGCCGTAACTTGAGGCGCAGTGATTGGCACCCCAGTTTGCCATAACCGAATACACATCGGCGAATGCGCCTTTCCCGGTGAGTCGGGGTGCAAACCATGTGGTGGGCCATGTGGGACTTGTGCGGTCTGACAGGATTCTGTGCATTTTCTGCGGCAGTTCAACGGTCCAACCCTCGGCAAGCTGGAGAACGGGACCGAGGCCCTTCACCAGGTTTATCCTCATTATTGTGACGGGCATTACGCCTTTTGTGTCGAACTGTGATGAGAATCCTCCTCCCCTGAAGTAACCGGTGTCGGCGGGCGGCCACACTGTTGCTTTAAGGCACTCCTCGACATCCTTGCCTGTGATCTCCCAGAAGGGCTTGATTACGCTTTTCCCGTTTTTTGTCTGCCTCCCCGAGAAATCGAGTGAGGAGGCGCCTGAGTTGATGAGGTGAATAACTCCCTTCGCGGCGGCTCCTGAAGGTTTCATGCCGGTAACTCTTCTGATGGCATCGGGACTCCAGTAGGTTCTGATATCCGAAAACATCTGCGATGTGTTTGTCAGCAGGTACCCGAGGAGCATGGGCACACCATTCATTGCATCGTTCTCGGTTGCAACAAGGTAAGGCGGCCTGGTGCCGTTCCAGTCGAACGACGAGCAGAGTATTGCTTCAAGAAAGTCGCCGTTAGGCATGAAGTCGGTCCAATGCCTCTGTCCCTGGAAGCCGGCCAGGATAGCATTGTGTCCGAGTGCCTCTTCCGCGAATCCGAGCTTTTTAAGCGCGGGATTGCCTACCATCAGGTCGCGTGCAATGATAGCCATCTTCACAACAGTCTCCCAGTCATTATCCTTCTGCTGCCGTGTACGGGGCTTTTTATTTATGTCTTTTCCTTCCCTGCAGTATTTCTTTGTCCATGTGAGCGCCTTTCTGAATTCTTCCTTATCATATATTCCGATGTTAATTCTGCGGATGAATTCCGACATGTCAACATACTCGTTGCGCATGCCCAGGTAGTCCTGGAAGAAATCCTCCCTGACAATTGAACCTGCTATGCCCATCGATACCGAGCCCATCGACAGGTATGATTTACCTTTCATATATGAAACTCCAAGCCCTGCCCTGACAAATCTCAGAATCTTTTCACTGACATCAGCAGGAATGGTTTCGTCGTTGGCATCCTGCACATCGTGACCGTATATGCCGAATGCAGGTAACCCTTTCATGGCATGGCCGGCCAGTGCGGCTGCAAGATAAACAGCTCCGGGGCGTTCGGTGCCATTGAACCCCCATATTGCCTTGGGATACAGCGTATCCATGTCTATTGTTTCGGTGCCGTAGCACCAGCAGGGAGTTACAGTCAGGCTGAGGCCGACACCATTCTTCCGGAATTTCCCGGCACACATTGCAGACTCGGCCACTCCGCCGATGCAGGTGTCGGCAATCACGCATTCAACGGGTGAACCGTCGGGATATCTCAGTTGTGATGATATAAGCTTTGCGGCATTTTTTGCCATGTTCATGGTCTGTTTTTCGAGCGACTCGCGAACTCCCATCATGCGGCCGTCGATGGCGGGACGTATCCCTACTTTCGGGAAATCGCCGGTAACACTTATATATCCCGCTTTTTTGCTGTTTTTTCTCTCTTTCATTTCAGTATTCTGGTTTCATGGTTTAGCTTCTAACAAATATAGATATTTTATTCTACGTTCATCAAATTATGATGTGGCTCTGCCTCTGGCGGCAATGCTCTTGTGAATACCGGGCACCGGACGCCGGATAACGAAGTTTATTATCGAAAGAATTTCATGATTCATTATCCGCTATCCGAAATTCGTTATTCAAAATAAGAAGGCACTGCAATTAAGGAAGAGAAAAATTATTTTTATCCCGCCGTCAGGTTGTTCCGGAATATAAAATAAGGCCTTTACGAAAAACTATGCTAAATTTATAGTCTAATTTATTTTATGGAAGCAGGACATACAAAACACGAAGATTTAATTGCGAAAGAGCACTGGCACGCATTCGGTAAACAGGAAGTTTACCGGGAACTGAGGACCTCTGAAGAAGGACTTACCATTGAAGAAGTAAGGAGGAGACTGCAATTCTACGGAGAGAACAGACTGCCCGAAGGGAAAAAAGTGACCATCTGGCAGATTATGCTTCACCAGGTGCTCAGTCCGCTGATATTTATTCTTATAGCAGCCGCCATAGCCTCGTTGGCTATTGGAGAAGCGAAGGATGCAATATTCATATTCCTTGTAATATTCATAAACGGAGCCCTCGGCACATACCAGGAATACAATGCCGAAAAAAGTGCTGCCAGTCTGCAGAAGATGATTAAGATCCGTGCCAGGGTAAGCCGTGAGGGGAAAGTGTCGGAAACTCCTGCGGAACTTCTTGTTCCGGGAGACATCGTGCTTCTTGAGTCTGGAAATAAGGTCCCCGCCGACATCAGGCTTTTGGAAGCTCAGGGACTGGAGATTGATGAGAGCTTTCTGACAGGCGAATCAGTTGCAGCACGAAAACAGACTCAGACGCTCCAGGAAAACCTCGGGGTGGCAGAACGAACCAATATGGCATTCGCAGGGTCTACGGTGATGAAGGGAAGAGGATGGGGTGTCGTGGTTTGCACCGGTATTGACACTCAGGTTGGAAAAATATCTCAGGATGTCACTGAATCTGCATCCGCAAAACCTCCTCTTGTGGTGAGAATGGAAGGGTTTATAAAGCAGATCAGTATCTTCATAACGGTCATCAGTGTCATTATAGCCCTGTTTCTCAGTGCCAGAGGAATGGATCTGACCTCAGTATTCTTCTTCGTTGTAGCGCTTGCCGTTTCGGCAATTCCAGAAGGTCTTCCGGTGGCACTAACTGTAGCTCTCTCCGTGGCAACAAAAAGGATGGCTAAAAGAAATGTCATAGTGAGACGGCTTACTTCGGTTGAAAGTCTTGGGAGCTGCACTGTAATTGCCAGCGACAAAACAGGAACCCTGACTGTAAATGAACAGACTGCCAGAATAATCCTTCTGCCTGACGGACAGAAGTTTAATATTACAGGTGAGGGCTATAACGGCGAGGGTGAGGTTCTGGATGAAAGTAACCCGGCAGGAACTAAAACCCTTATCGACAATGCAGGAATAAAAAGAATTGCCCGTATTGCAATCCTTGCCAACGAAGGTGATTTAAGGCGCACAGAAAATGATTGGGAATATCACGGTGACGCAATGGATGTTGCCCTCCTGGGTATGTCCTTTAAACTGGGAATTGACCCGGCTGTCATAAGGGCTGAGAAGAAACAGCTTGGCAAAATACCGTATGAGTCGGAAAGAAAATACTCAGCCTCTTTCTGCGACGCAGAAGGTGAAGTATATATCGGAATAAAGGGTGCCGTCGAGAAAGTACTTGGCTTCTGCGATACCATGCTTGTCGGCGGTGAAAGAAAGGATATTGATGAGGAAAGAATCATCAGGGATGCAGGAGAACTTTCAAGAAAGGGTTACAGGGTTCTGGCATTCGCCGGAGGAGAATATCGCAATTTCATCAATAAGGAAGTATACGAGGATGAAGATATACCCCCGCTGACATTCTACGGAATGGTTGGATTTATTGATCCCCTGAGGCCCGGGGCAAAGAAGTCAGTCTCAGAGTGCAGGGAGGCCGGAATAAAGGTAATAATGATTACAGGCGATCATCCAGAAACAGCTGGTACCATAGCCCGCGAACTGGGTATTGCGGATGAAAAGACTCCTGTGGTTACGGGACGGATGCTTGAAGAAGCCGGTGCCCACGACAGTCCGGCCTTCGAAAAACTGGTGGAATCCACTACCGTTTTCGCCAGGGTAACACCCGCCCAGAAACTCGAGATAGTGGATGTAATGATTCGCGCCGGAGAATTTGTTGCCGTTACGGGAGACGGTGTCAATGATGCACCTGCACTGAAAAGGGCAAATATCGGAGTGGCTATGGGCTCAGGCACGGATGTGGCAAAGGAGGTCGGCTCAATGATTATTGTGGATGATAACTTCAGTTCCATCGTTGCAGGCGTTGAAGAAGGAAGATTCGCATACGAAAACGTCCGTAAGGTGATACTTCTGCTTATCTCAACCGGGGCAGCAGAGATAATCCTTTTCCTTGCTTCAATTATTGCCGGACTTCCGCTTCCTCTTCTCGCCGTACAACTGCTGTGGCTTAACCTTGTAACAAACGGAATACAGGATGTTGCACTTGCATTCGAGGGGGGAGAACCCGGCGCAATGAAGAGACCGCCGCGCAAACCGTCAGAAAGTATCTTCAACCCTCTGATGATCAAACAAACCGTCGTCGCCAGCCTTGTGATGAGTTCCGTGGTTTTCGGACTCTGGTACTACCTCAACAGTTACACGCAGATGTCTGAAGTACACGCCAGAGACCTCGTCCTTCTTCTGATGGTATTCATGCAGAATTTCCATGTTTTCAATTGCCGGTCTGAACGTGTATCGGCATTTAAAGTACCCATCAGGAGAAATATCCTGCTCGTTTTCGGAGTTATTCTTGCCCAGGGAATCCATATCCTGAGCATGCAGATACCCTTTATGCAGAATATTTTACGCATCGAGCCTATCAGTTTTCAGGAATGGATACTGATCCTGTCCCTCGCCATACCAATGATTCTTGTAATGGAATTGTTTAAACTCCTCAATAAGGCAGATAAGTAATTACTGGTTGGCATGTCTCCATTTCCTCCCGGCTAAGTTTTTTGACTCCGCAAAGCCTCTTTCGGGAGAGAAATGTTAACGGAAAAATCCGTGCTAATCCCTCCAATCAGCGTTATCCGTGTGCCATATAAATACTTCAGGTTAACCATTGTTTATATCATCATTCTGTCACCCGGAATCATTCCTATTCACTATCTTTGTAAATTCATTTAAACATTATGGGAAATGCAAGAAGGCTGCCTCATTGGCTTAAAATGCAGAGGGCAAGCGGGGAGAATTATTCGAAGGTAAAAAATCTGACGGCCCACTTCGGGCTGCATACTATATGTTCGAGCGGAAACTGTCCGAATATTGGCGAGTGCTGGAACGCAGGAACAGCAACATTCATGATACTTGGCGATATCTGCACACGGGCATGCAGGTTCTGCGCCACGAAAACGGGGAAACCCCTGCCGCCCGACCCGGAAGAGCCCGCTAAAATGGCCGCCGCCATAAAAATCCTTAACCTGCTTCATTGCGTTATTACATCGGTTGACCGCGACGACCTTCCCGACGGCGGAGCAGCCCACTGGGCGGGAGTGATAAATGAGATAAGAAAAATCAACCCGGGAATAACCATTGAAGCCCTTATCCCCGACTTTGACGGAAAAAAGGAGAATATCAACATGATAATTGATGCGGCACCGACAATAATCTCCCATAACCTTGAGACTGTGCGGCGTCTTACACCTGTAATCAGAACAAAGGCAAAATACGACAGAAGCCTCTCTGTTATTAAAATGATCGCTGATTCCGGAATACCTGCAAAGTCCGGTATTATGCTCGGTCTCGGCGAGAAAGAGGAGGAAATAATCGAAACCATGGACGACCTCAGAAATGCAGGGTGCCGGATTCTGACAATAGGTCAGTATCTTAAACCGGCCGAAGGTTATATGGAGCCAGTGGAATACATTCATCCCGATAAGTTTGAAGAGTACAGGTTAAAGGCAATAGAGAAAGGATTCGATTTCGTCGAAAGCAGCCCGCTGGTGAGGTCTTCCTATCACGCCGAAATTCATGCTGGAATAAGATAAAAATCGCTATATTCACGAAACTGTCCGGATAACTGTTCCTGTGAGCTATATTGTTAAATACGAAGATATTGGGTTGAAAGACTATAAGGAGGTCTGGGATTACCAGCGCTCCGTTTTTAATATTCTTGCTGAAAGCGCCGGAAGGAGAGACAGGCAGAATAAAACCGGAGGTGAACAGCACCCGGGAACCCTTATCTTCGTTGAGCATCCTCATGTGTTTACTCTCGGGAAGCACGGCTCGGAGAATAACCTCCTTCTCGATTACATACAGCTTAAGGCAAAAGATGCCTCTTTCTACCGGATCGACAGGGGCGGAGATATTACATATCACGGCCCCGGCCAGATAGTGGGTTATCCCATATTTGACCTGGCCGAAATAGGCATCAGCCTTAAGGAATATATCCACAGACTGGAGGAAGCAATAATCCGGACAATGAATTACTTCGGCCTTAAGGGAGAAAGACTCAGCGGGGCCACAGGCGTATGGCTCGATACAGAAATACCGGGCAGAACAAGAAAAATCTGTGCAATAGGAGTCAGGGCCAGCCGTTATATAACCATGCACGGTTTTGCATTTAATGTGAATACAAAACTGGAGTATTTCAACTATATTAACCCCTGCGGATTCACAGACAAAGGAGTGACCTCTCTGGCAAAGGAGCTCGGCAGAGACCAGGAGATGGACCAGGTGAAAAACCTGCTTCGTGAGAAACTGAAGGAAGTGTTTGACTTAAAATTTATTAGCTGATGTTCGCGACTGAAAAGAAGTGGGTGATGAAGGAGCAGGGAGATTACTCTTCCGTAATGCAGCTGTCACAGGCACTCAATACTCCTTATACTCTTGCCAACCTTATGGTTCAAAGGGGAATACTGACTCCCGCCGATGCAGCGAATTTCTTTCAGCCCTCCCTGGATAACCTTCATGATCCGTTTCTTATGAAGGGCATGAATGCGGCCGTCGACAGGATTTCTTCAGCTGTAAGCAGAAAAGAAAGGATACTTGTTTACGGCGATTATGATGTCGACGGAACCACTGCCGTGGCAATGATTTACTCATTCCTCCGCGAATTCACCCCCGAGGTGCTTTATTATATTCCCGACCGGTACAGGGAAGGATACGGGGTCTCGTTTGAGGGCCTTGATTATGCCGTGGCAAATAACTGTAAACTGGTCATAACACTCGACTGCGGAATTAAAGCTGTCGAAAAGGTGAAGTATGCACAGTCGAAGGGCCTTGATGTGATCATCTGCGACCACCATTACCCTGGCGAAGAAATCCCGCGGGCCACTGCCGTACTTGATCCCAAACAGCCCGGCTGCAGCTACCCCTACAAGGAATTATCGGGCTGCGGGGTGGGATTTAAACTTATGCAGGCTTACAGCCGTATCCATGGAATACCTTTCAGCCGGATAACCCATTACCTCGACCTCGTCGCCGTCAGCATAGCTTCCGACATCGTCCCTATCACCGGCGAGAACAGGATAATGGCCCATTTCGGACTTAAACAACTCAACTCCTCTCCGCGAACCGGACTGAGGGAAATCATAAAAGAATCGGATATCCGCAAGGAACTGGCTGTCGAAGACGTAGTGTTTAAACTGGGCCCGAGAATAAACGCGGCCGGCAGAATGGAAAACGGAAGCAAGGCTGTCGACCTGCTTATCTCTGAAGATCCGCGTGTTGCAGCCGAAATAAGCCGCGAAATAAGCAGCTTTAACAATGAAAGACGTACGGTGGACAGGATTATTACCACCGAGGCGCTTAGAATGATCTCAGATGACCCTAGAAGCCCGAATGCAAAAACCACTGTCCTGTATAACCCCGAATGGAGAAAAGGGGTTATCGGTATCGTGGCCTCACGACTGATAGAACTCTATTACAGACCAACGGTGATTCTTACAGAATCGAACGGCTTCGCCACAGGATCCGCCAGGTCGGTTCAGGGTTACGACCTGTACCAGGCTATTGAAGCATGCGGAGACCTCCTCGAAAACTTCGGCGGGCATATGTTCGCGGCAGGACTCACACTGAAGAAAGAAAATGTAGACCGCTTCAGGGAACGCTTTGAGGAGTATGTGAGCAGAACAATAACCGAGGACCAGCTTATACCCCAGGTACTGATTGACTCTCCCGTAAACTTCTCCGACATTACCGGGGATTTCTATTACGGTCTTACCCTTTTCCAGCCCTTCGGCCCGGAAAATATGTCGCCGGTCTTCGTGACAACAGGGGTCAGGGATACCGGTAACAGCAGGATGGTAGGGGCATCGGGCGAACACCTGAAACTTGAAATTTTGCAGGATGGTTATGAGACATCTCCACTTCAGGCAATCGCCTTCGGCCAGGCCAACCATTTCGAATATATACATTCCGGCAAACCCTTCGATATCTGCTTTTCGGTCGAGATGAACGAATTCCGCGGCAACAGAAACCTGCAACTGAATGTTAAGGATATCAAAACCCATACCGGGTAATCCATTCATAAGCTTACTTTCATCTGCAGCTTCAGCTCATCGCTGAATTCCCATTTGCCTGTATTGATAATTTTTGATGTTACCCCGTATTTAATCCTCATCATCACCTTTTTTGCAGGCTTCCATTCAACCATAACGTACGTCCTGCTCCCTTTGCCCGAAAGCGCCGGAATGCTGAATGAATTCAGCAGGTCATTCTCAAAGGCATATATTCTTGTATCCCATCCTCCGGTGCTGAAAAGGGAATGTCTCAGCCATAAACGGACGGGCATCACCCCCGGCTGCCACGTCAGTTCGCCGCCAAGCATCATGCCGGGGGCAACTCCCGATGAACAGGTTTTTAGGTCAGACCTCGCCGCAACCGACAAACTGCCGGATGACATATACTTTGCCCTGATCGAAACGGAATGTGTAATTACCTCCTTTATTCCGGGAACACCTGTGATGATATTGAGATTGTACAGCGAGGATCTGAATCTGTAAACTGCTTCGATGTTCAATCGCTGCGGCAGGTAATTTATACTGACCTCACTCTGCACGGAGGATGAAGGGAAGGAGGTGAGATACCTTGCCCATGGATGTTTCCTGACCTCACTGCCCGCACTGATAAAAAGATATCTGGCAGCCTCATATTTCAGAGCGCCAAGCATGGCTTCCTCATTGGTTGGAGATGACCCTGAAAACATGCCTTTGCCATGAAAACTTATAAATTCCGGTGAGTAAAACCTGTACAGAAAACTAAATGATATCCTGTCGCCGGGGACAAAGCTGACAGACTGTGTAATGGCTGGTTTCAACCCGGGGTTTGTTGCAGCCTCTCCCGAAAAAATGAACCTGCCCGCTGCCGCACTGTACCACAAACCTGCCAGGGAATTACTTCTGCCGGAGAAATCATGAAAATCTTCAGGGTCTGATCGGTCGGGTGAAAAAGTAAGCGAAAAGACGTTTTGTGTGAATATTACGCCGATGCTGAAAGACCTGAAATATGCTGATGTAGTTACACCCCATGTAAATTCCCTCAGAAGGTCCTTCTTAAGAAGAGAGGTTGCAGTGTTGTGCAGGCCTGATGTGTAAAGGGATTTAACAGTTTTGTTCAGACTGTCGTTGCAATTATTCAATGTGGCATCAATGCTGTTCAGTGATGAAAAGAGTGTCGATTCAAACCGTCCTTTGCCAAGTGTAAATGCTATGCCTCTGAAAAAGTTATTCTCCTCCGCAGAAGTGTGCGGTCTGATTTCACCTGCCGGTGTCAGGAGTCCTGGTAATGCCGGCGACAGGCCCGATCTGAAACCTGTGTTTATGACAGCACCCATGCCGAAACTTGCCGAATAATCTCCGGCAATCACTTCCCTGAGAATACCCTTGCCGTTATAACCTAAATAACCCGAAAAGAAATCAGGGGCCGGCGGGTTGCCGCTGAAATATTTTTCACCTGCATCTTTTTCGGCAGTTAAACCTGCCGAGATACTGCCGGCACTCATCCTGTACTTTGTGAGTATTTTCCACTGCGACCCCTGACTGTTGCGCTCTCCGTAACCCGGTTTGACCGCAAAATTATTCAGAAGAGTCTGGCTCAGCCTGCGGCTGTGAACTGTCTGGCCATGAGGTGACTCCCCGAACGTGATAAAGGGCGCAATCATGGCAGCCGTCTCCCGGTCGAAACCGTTTATGGCTGATATCTCCTGAAGTGAAATTATCCTGCCGTGTTGCCTGACATAGTCTGTAAGGGCCTTAATCTGGTATGCGGAAAGGAAAAATAGCCGGCCGTTTTCCTTCATGTTGCCCATGTTCACCCTGACCGGGTTGATCTCAAGCTCATATATTTTGTCTGTTATTGACTCAAGGCCGGCGCCATTCTCCTCTGTTGAGGAAATTTCCTCTGCTATGGCTGTAATAATTTCCTCATTGATATTTTCCTGGGCTTTCGCCGCAGACGGGAAACAGGTAAGCAGGATTATAATGCTTAAAATTTCCGGGACCCGTGGTATTTTTTCCGGATTCATCTCTTGTTATCTGATTCCCAAAGGATAAAAGAAACCGAAAAGGTTGAGGTTACGCCCAGCGCCGGATGGGTGGAGAATGCAATATCAACCAGAGCCGGTTTTAATGCATACCCGATGCCGAAAGAAAAGGAGGGCGTCTCTGTACTGTATCCGCCTCTTAGCCTGATTCTTGCGCCCGGGGTATATTCAAATCCTGTCCTCAGGTTTATCCTTCTCCCGCTTCTCATTTCGGCTTCCATGGCAGCAAACAGATTTCCCGGAAGCTCTATTCCTGCCCCGGCCCTTATTGCCGACTGCACCGGGACTTTTCTGAGCGAGTTTGGCACTGGATTAAAAACATGAATTCCGGCCCTGACATTATCCGACAGGTCAATCAGAAAACCTCCTTCGCAGGTCAGAATCACATAATCCTTATAATCGCCTGCCTGGTTTTCGATATGGAGATTGGTCTGAACCCCGGCCGAAAAGCCGGGGGAAAGCATAATACCACCGGCCAGGCCAATGGTTTCGCGACTGAAACCGGAATAGCCCGAATATGAATATACCGCTCCGACACCGCTGCTGCCCGAAGGTATTGCAAGGCATACCGACCTTGCGGCAAGTTCCTTCAGCCCGAACCGGTTCTCATAGCTGAATGAAAAGGCTGAGCCCTGCAACAGGGGCAGCGCAGCCTGGTTATGAAAAGCCGGCCAGACGCCCGGTTTCATAATGCAGGCATAAGCCATTCCTGCCTCTCCTGCCCCTGCTGCCGGACGAACAAGCCAGGTGCCGGCGGCAGACCGGGAGAAAAACAGAAATACAAACAAAACAGTTATTTTATGCAGCGAGAACAACTGTTTACAAATTGCAGCACTAAGATAAAAAAATCAATCCACAGGGGATTGATTTTCATTGAAAATTTTTAATCGTTTCAGTTTGTTTTAAACGGGAATTTTATGTTTTTCAGATCTTCGTTTGCCTGAACAACTTTCTTTTTGAGGCTCTCCTTAAACTTTTTAAGTTCGCCGGCAATGGTTTTGTCGCCGGTGGCAATAATCTGTGCTGCCAGTATGCCGGCATTCTGCGCGGCATTTATTCCGACAGTGGCAACCGGAATACCCGATGGCATCTGAACAATGGAGAGAAGTGAATCGAGTCCCTCCAGCGAAGCCTTGACAGGAACGCCAATCACGGGAACAGTTGTCATCGATGCTATTACTCCGGGCAGGTGGGCAGCCATACCGGCCGCGGCTATAATTACCTTTATGCCCCTCTCCGAAGCGCCTTTTGCAAATTTTTCCACCTCCTCTGGTGTCCGGTGTGCAGAGAGTGCATGAATCTCAAAAGGTATACCGAAATCATTCAGAATCTTTGCCGCACCCTCCATTACCGGCATGTCGGAAGTGCTGCCCATAATTATGCTAACCAGTGCTTCCATCGTTTATGAGTTTATAAATTAAATAACAGGGTTAAAAATAACCATTTATTTCATATTTTCGCAGGGCATAAAATACCTGCCTGTGCATGAAAAGGACTGAAATACTCGGGAAGAAATTTGAAGAGTTAATACCTTCATCTGAAATAGATGCACGGATACGGAATCTGGCCTCTGAGATTAACCGCGATTATGCAGGCAGGGAAGTGATATTTATAGGTATTCTTAACGGTGCATTTCTTTTTGCCGCCGACCTCTTCAGAAATATCACCCTAAAGGCAAGAATTACTTTTGTGAAACTTGCCTCCTATGAAGGAACTTCAACAACCGGCACCGTGAAGGAACTTATAGGATGGAATGAGGATATCAAAGGAGCGGATGTGATTGTGGTTGAGGATATTGTGGATACTGGCACTACCCTTGAACGGATTGTCGACGAACTAAAAATCAGGAAGGTCGCCTCGGTCCGAATTGCCACTCTTCTTTTTAAGCCCGATGCCTACAAAAAGGTTATAGATGTGGATTACGTGGGATTCAGAATACCCAACGATTATGTAATCGGATTTGGACTTGATTATGAAGGATATGCAAGGAATCTTCCTTCGATATATAAAATGATTGAATAAATAATATTGTAAAATGATGGTAAATTTTTTGATTTTCGGACCTCCGGGTTCAGGTAAGGGAACACAGTCGGTAAAGCTGGCGCAGAAGTTCAATCTGCTTCATCTTTCAACGGGTGATATGCTCAGGGCTGAGATAGCAGCCGGTACGGAGATAGGAAAGAGAATGAGTGCCATAATGGCGAAAGGTGAACTTGTCCCCGATGAGGTTGTGATTGAAATGATTGCAGCTAAAATTGACGGGGCCAAAGGCTTTAAGGGATTTCTTTATGACGGTTTCCCGAGAACGGTGGCGCAGACAATCGCCCTTGAAAAAATGCTTAACGACAGGGGGATGAAGATTGACTGCATGCTGGTGCTGGAGGTTGATCATGATGAACTTGTGAAAAGACTGATTCTCAGGGCTGAACAATCGGGCCGGCCCGATGACAGGGACCCCGCCGTAATTGAGAACAGAATTGATGTTTACCGCGAAAAAACGGAGCCAATCATCGAATACTGCAGGAACAAGGGGCTCTACGAACCGGTAAACGGCGTGGGAAACATTGATGATATCTTCCTTCGTCTCTCGGAAAAACTTGAAAAATATACCTGACAGGGTATTTCAGGTCAGGTAACACAACAGCGCCGCACGGGCGGCAAATTATTTTAAAAATATGGCTGAATCGAATTTTGTCGATTATGTCAGGATTTTCTGCCGCTCGGGCAAGGGTGGCGCCGGCTCGGCGCACCTGCGCAGGGAGAAATTTGTCCCGAAAGGCGGACCCGACGGAGGCGACGGAGGCAGGGGAGGCCATATAATCCTCAGAGGCAACGACCAGCTATGGACACTCCTCCATCTTAAATACCACCGTCATGTCTTTGCAGGCAACGGTGAGCCGGGAGGCGCCCAGCAGAGCACCGGTGCCTCCGGGAAAGATGCGGTGATAGAAGTCCCCCCAGGCACAATCGTGCGCGATGCCGAAACAGGCGATTTTATTATGGAGATTACCGGCCATAACGAGGAGAAAATACTCTTTAAGGGGGGAAGGGGAGGTCTCGGAAACACTCATTTTAAATCATCCACAAACCAGACTCCGCGTTATGCCCAGCCCGGCGAACCTGGAATAGAGGCTTCCGTGATTCTCGAACTGAAAATCCTGGCCGACGTCGGACTGGTGGGATTCCCGAATGCGGGTAAGTCAACTCTTCTTTCAGTGATCACCGCCGCCAAACCAAAAATTGCCGATTACCCTTTCACAACACTGGTGCCTAACCTCGGAATTGTAAGTTACCGCGAAGGAAAATCATTCGTGATGGCCGATATACCCGGAATTATTGAAGGCGCCCACGAGGGAAAGGGTCTGGGCGACAGGTTCCTCAGACATATTGAACGAAATTCTGTCCTCCTCTTCATGATACCCTGCGACTCGGGAGACATTAACAGGGAGTATGAAATACTCCTCCATGAACTCGGAAGTTTCAACCCCGAACTGCTTCATAAAAAAAGGGTGCTGGCAATCACAAAGACAGACCTCATCGACGAGGAACTTGCCGGCGAACTGCGCAAAAACCTGCCCGACCTGCCGCGCGTTTTTATTTCTTCCGTAACAGGCGAAGGGCTCGACAGACTGAAAGATATGCTCTGGAAAGTACTTAACTCATAAGCCATGCTCGAACAAGCCGACAGGGAACTGTTTCTCTTTCTGAATTCACTTAACAACGACTTCTTCGATACCGTAATGTACCTGGTAAGCGGAAAACTTACCTGGGCACCTCTTTATATTGCCGTCTTATGGTTCCTCGGGAAAAAGTACGGCAGAAAGATAATCGTGATAATTCTGTTTGCCATCCTTGCCCTCACGCTCAGCGACAGGCTTTCGGTTGCCGTAAAGAATGCCGTAAAGAGGCCGCGACCCTGCCATGAGGTTACTCTTGCCGGGATGGTTCACCAGGTTAAAGGCAAATGCGGCGGAATGTACGGCTTTGTCTCTTCACATGCATCCAACTCATTCATGTTCGCCCTCTTCAGCCTGCTGCTTTTAAGAAAAAGATGGTACACAGTATTGATTATCTTCTGGGCTGCTCTCGTAAGCTACAGCAGGATATATCTCGGAGTCCATTACCCCGGCGATGTGGCGGCCGGAGCTCTGCTCGGCGCCCTTACAGGATGGGGAATAATATTATTATACGGCATAACCGATAAAAAGTTTCTTCAAAACAACTGGTTTGCGGCCGGAGCAAAAGATTAATAACCATGTCAGGCGCCCTGCTGAATACGCACGACCCGTTTTTTAACCTTGCCCTTGAAGATCATCTTCTTCATAACACCAGGGAAGAATATTTCCTGCTGTATGTAAATGACCCCTCTGTTGTCGTCGGCCGCCACCAGGTTATTTTCAGGGAAGTTGACATTTTTGAAGCAGAGAATCTTAATATACCCGTAATCCGCAGAATATCGGGAGGAGGAACGGTTTATCATGACCACGGCAATATCAATTTTACTTTTATCCGGAATACATCCGAAGGCAAGCAGGTTGATTTTGAGTTAAACACAAAACCGGTTATCGGATTTCTTAACAGCATCGGAATACCCGCAAAGCTGACCGGCAAAAGCAATATTACTGTTGACGGTCTGAAGATCTCCGGAAATGCCGAACATGTATTCAGGGATCGCGTGCTGCATCACGGAACACTTCTTTTCAAGTCGTCGGTGGAAACAATGAAACGGCTCCTGAGGGATGAGTCGCAGGCCTACACCACCGGAGCTGTCGCATCAAACAGGGCACAGGTTGTCAATATCTGTAATCTCACCGACAGGTTTGATTCACCCGATGCCTTTTCAGCAGCCCTCCTGAAATATGTGGCCGGAAACATAAACGGTCTGGAAGTGATTAAGCACATCGGCATGCAGGAAGACGCGGAACTCCTTGCCGCTTCAAGATACCGGACCTGGGAATGGAATTACGGCTACACACCTCCCTATACCTTTAAAAGCAATTTCCATGCGCTCGGCAGTCACAACACTCTGGAAATGAGCGTCAGAGACGGCATTATCTGGAAATGCAGCATTGCCGGCAGCGAAAGGCTGTCGTTATTTGCCAAAACACTCATAGGCTGCCGACACGACCACCGGGAGATGAGAGAAAAACTTTCCGGTTCAGACCTCACCCTTCCTGAAGAGACAATTAAACTTTTCTTCTGATATGAATAAGATAATATCAGCTCTCGTCTGGCTGGCATTAATCCTTACCACACTGATACTGTTCCCGGTATCGCTTCTGGTATGGTTCCTGTCCTATCCTTTCGATACCCGGCGAAAAGTATTTCATTACTGGCTCCTGATACATTCCGGAATACTTACATCTTTTCTTCCCTGCGGAAGAATAAAGCCCGAAGGCCTGGATAAAATAAACAGAAATAACTCTTACGTCATAATTTCAAATCACCAGTCAATTCTGGATATTCTCGTCCTGAACAGGATATTTATCAGTTTCAAATGGATTTCGAAGATTGAAAACCTTCGTGTGCCGTTTCTTGGCTGGTACCTGAGGATGGCAGGGTACATCCCTGTGGAAAGGGGGAATAAGGAAAGCAGGGGTGAGATGATAAATTCGGCCGCCCGGTGCCTTCGCAACAACATCTCAATAATGATATTCCCCGAGGGCACAAGATCGCCCGACGGAAACATAGGGTTTTTCAAGACAGGGGCCTTTGAGCTTGCCCTTATGACCGACAAACCGGTTTTACCCGTGGTAATTGACGGGACAGGCAGGCTGCTGCCTAAGAAATCCAGAGTCTTCGCAGCAGGGGCAAAAATAACGGTCAGGATTCTCGACCCCGTTTTCCCGGGGTCATTCATGACTTCAAACCAGGATGAACTTGCTGCGGCTTTCAGAAAAATAATTACAAAAGAACTGGAAAAAATCAGGGCAGGTGAACGCCGATGAGATTAAGAGAATACTTCACAGACTTGGGTATTATTCATACCTCGACGGTCTGATACGCCGCTATCCCAGGCAGAAGGGGATGTGGGACAGCCACCTTGAAAATTCAAGGCGTTTTATCCTGCAGGTGGTTGAACGGGTTAAACCCGGAAAGGTTACCGTCCTGGGAAGCGGCTGGCTGCTCGACTTTCCGCTGGCGGAAATTCTCGAGAAGGGCATCGGGGTGACACTCGTTGATATTATACATCCGCCCGAACTGAAGAAGCAGGTCGCCGGACATGCAAATGTTACTCTTGTTGAAGAAGATGTCACGGGAGGACTGATAGGGGAAGTTTGGGAGAAAGCCGGCAGACTGCCTTTTTACCGCAAACTGCGTTCGCCCGGAGATTTAAATGTCCCGGAGTTCAGTGCGGGCGATAATCCGGGTCTGATCATTTCACTCAACATACTGAGCCAGCTCGATGTCCTTCCCGTCAGGTTCCTGCGAAAAAAAGCGGATGCCGACGAAAAGGAGTTTAATAAGCTGCGCGAAAAGATCCATTCGGCCCATATCCGCTTTCTTCAGAAACACACATCTGTTCTGATAACAGATTATGAGGAAGTTACATTCGGCAAAGATGATGAAGCCACAACAGAACCCACTGTGTTGACCCCCCTCCCGGAAGGCGCTCTCAGGGAGGACTGGGTATGGGATTTTGACCTTACGGGAACCGACTCCTACAGCAGGAGAAGTGTCCTGAAAGTTGCAGCGATACTTATTCGGAATCAAACACCTGATAATGAATAAACTGACTGTTAATCGCCTCCATTTATAAACCACCCGGCTTACGGATCTCCCTCATAGTTAATAATCTGGTCATAAATTACCCGGAATTGTTAAAAAAATGGCATTATAAGGGTGCTCTTATTGATTATATTTGCGCAAAAATTTACGGGAGATGTCTGTATCCTATACAGAAGAACATATCAGGACTCTCGAATGGAGGGAGCATATCAGGCTGAGGCCCGGCATGTATATAGGCAAGCTGGGGGATGGTTCCTCACAGGATGACGGCATTTATGTCCTGCTGAAAGAGGTAATGGATAACGCCGTTGATGAATACATGATGGGTTTCGGCAAAAAGATCGACGTCTCCATCAACGAAAGGGTGGTCCGTGTAAGAGATTACGGGAGGGGAATACCTCAGGGTAAGCTTATCGATGCTGTCTCAAAAATGAATACCGGGGCAAAATACGATTCGAAGGTGTTCAAAAAATCCGTTGGGTTGAACGGGATTGGCGTTAAGGCGGTTAATGCACTATCTTCAAGTTTTATAATAAGATCCGTCAGGGAAGGAAAAGTCAAAAGCCTTGAGTTCAGCAACGGGAATCTTGTAAAAGATGAACCTCTTAAACCCTGCACCGAGGAAGATGGCACTGAGGTGATCTTCCATCCCGATCCTGAGTTGTTCGGGAACTACCACTTCATCTCGGAGTATGTCGATACCATGCTCAAAAACTATGTATACCTTAATGCAGGGCTGGTAATAAACTTCAACGGGAACAGATTCTTTTCGAAAAACGGACTTCTCGACCTGCTGTCGGAAAATATGAACAAGGAGGGGCTCTACCCCATAATCCATCTCTCGGGTGATGATATTGAAGTGGCATTCACGCACGGACTGCAGTACGGCGAGGAATATTACAGCTTCGTAAACGGGCAGCACACAACTCAGGGAGGCACACATCTGGCGGCTTTCAGGGAAGCCATTGTGAAAACCGTCAGGGAGTTTTTTAAGAAAGATTATGACCCTTCCGACATCCGGTCGAGCATTATTGCCGCGATAAGCGTTAAAATTGAAGAACCGGTTTTTGAATCACAGACAAAAACAAAGCTGGGTTCGAAGGACATGGCTCCCGGAGGGCCTTCGGTCAGAAATTTCATCATGGAGTTCATCAAGAAACATCTCGACGATTACCTCCATAAAAACTCTGAAACGGCCAGGATCCTCCTGAAAAAAATTCAGGATGCGGAAAAGGAGAGAAAGGCGATTTCATCAATACAGAAACTGGCCCGCGACAGGGCTAAAAAAGTGAGCCTCCACAACAAGAAGCTGCGCGACTGCAGGGTGCATTATAATTCGAACGAGCCCAACAAGCTCGAATCAACGCTTTTCATCACCGAGGGTGATTCGGCCAGCGGCTCCATAACCAAATCGAGGAATGTGGAGACCCAGGCTGTTTTCAGCCTTCGCGGCAAACCTCTCAATACCTACGGGCTTACAAAAAAAATCGTTTATGAGAATGAGGAATTCAACCTCCTTCAGGCAGCCCTTAACATTGAAGACGGGATAGAAAACCTCAGGTACAACAATATAGTAATAGCCACCGATGCCGATGTTGACGGGATGCATATCAGGCTGCTGATGCTTACCTTCTTCCTTCAGTTCTTCCCCGACCTTGTAAGAAAAGGTCATGTCTATATTCTCCAGACACCGCTTTTCAGGGTGAGAAACAAGAAGGAGACGCGGTACTGCTATACCGAGGAGGAGCGCAGAAAGGCTGTTGAAGCCCTTGGCCCGAATCCGGAGATTACCCGCTTCAAGGGTCTCGGGGAAATATCACCCGATGAATTCAAACATTTCATCGGAAAGGATATGCGGCTTGAACCGGTGAGAATGAGAAGGGAGGATTCTCTTAACGGATTCCTCGAATTCTACATGGGAAAAAACACGCCCGAACGACAGGATTTTATAATTGAAAATCTTAAAATTGAGGAAGATATTGTTGATGAAGAACCGGAGGAATAGCAGGGAGGTTTAATTATGGAAGAAGAACTTTACGATGATATGCTGCCCGGCGGGGAAGGTGAAGGCTTAACTGAAGGTGAACCGGGGGCCGTATCGCTTCATTCAGTTACAGCCCTTTCGGGAATGTACCGCGACTGGTTCCTCGATTACGCTTCTTACGTGATCCTCGAAAGGGCCGTCCCCCATCTGCTCGACGGACTTAAACCTGTACAAAGGAGAATACTCCATTCAATGAAAAGAATGGACGACGGCAGGTTCAACAAGGTGGCCAATATAATCGGGCATACCATGCAGTTCCACCCCCACGGCGATGTTTCAATCGGGGATGCTCTCGTTCAGCTTGGTCAGAAAGATCTCCTGGTCGACACACAGGGCAACTGGGGAAACATACTTACCGGCGACGGCGCTGCAGCTCCAAGATATATCGAGGCAAGGTTGTCGAAGTTCGCACTCGAGGTTGTCTTTAATCCCAAGACTACAGAATGGAAACTGTCGTACGATGGCCGTAACAAGGAACCTGTAACCCTTCCCGTAAAATTCCCCCTGCTCCTTGCCCTTGGCACTGAAGGAATTGCGGTGGGGCTTGCCTCCAAGATACTTCCGCATAACTTTAACGAGCTTATCGACGCCGCAATAAACTACCTTACAGGGAAGGATTTCGAAATATATCCCGATTTCCCGACCGGCGGAATGATTGATGTATCAAAATACAACGACGGCCAGCGGGGCGGCATGGTGAAGATCAGGGCAAAGATAGAGAAGCTGGACAAGAAAACGCTTGTAATAACCGAAATACCTTACGGCAAAACCACTTCCACCCTTATCGACTCAATTATAAAAGCCGGTGAGAAGGGAAAAATAAAGATCAGAAGGATTGATGACAACACCGCCGCAAATGTCGAAATAGTTATCCACCTGATGCCGGGCATTTCACCCGATAAAACCATCGACGCCCTCTATGCCTTTACCGATTGCGAATACTCGGTCTCTCCCAATTCCTGCGTGATAACAGACAACAAGCCGTCGTTTATGGGAGTGAGCGAAATGCTCCGCCATTCGGTCGATCATACCGTGAAGCTCCTGAAATCGGAGCTCGAAATAAGGATGAACGAACTCCGCGAGGAGTGGCACATGATGTCGCTCGAGAAAATCTTCATTGAAAAAAGGATTTACCGCGACATTGAAAACTGTACCACCTGGGAGTCGGTTATCGAAACAATCGACAGGGGACTCGAACCCTACAAGCCCAAACTCGCAAGGGAGGTGACACAGGAGGACATCATAAGACTTACAGAAATAAAAATCAAAAGGATCTCAAAATACGACTCTAAAAGAGCCGACGAACATATCAGGAGCATTGAAGGTGAGATAACAGAAGTAAAAAACCACCTGAAAAATATTATTCCGTATACCGTAAACTATTTCCGCCAGATAAAAAAGAAATACGGCAAGGGACGTGACAGGAAAACCGAAATAAGAAATTTCGACTCAATCGAGGCGGCAAAGGTTGTGGCCGTCAATGCAAAACTGTATGCAAATTACCAGGAGGGCTTTATCGGGACAGGACTTAAAAAAGATGAATTTGTCTGCGACTGTTCCGACATAGACGATATCATAACAATACGCCGCAACGGATCCTATATGATAACAAAGGTCGCCGAAAAAGTGTTCGTGGGACCTGATATAATCTACGCGGGCGTTTTCCTCAGAAATGACGAGAGAACCATCTACAATGTTGTTTACCAGGATGGCAAGGACGGACCCCTGCTTGCCAAGAGATGCGCAATCACAGGCCTTACCCGCGAAAAGGAATATAACCTTACAAAAGGCAAACCGGGAACAAGGATAATGTATCTCAGCGCAAATCCCAACGGAGAGGCTGAGGTGGTAAAAGTATTCCATAAACCGCGGCCCAGGCTCAAAAAGGCCATGATAGAATTTGATTTCAGCACCCTCGCCATCAAGGGAAAGACATCAATGGGCAATATCGTCACAAAACTCCCGGTTCAGAAAGTTGTTCTGAAGGAGAAGGGAATCTCGACACTCGGCGGACTGAAAATATGGTTCGATGATTCCGTGCTCCGCCTCAATGCCGACGGAAGGGGCAGATTTCTCGGCGAATTCTCGGGTGATGATAAGATCCTTGTTGTTACCAGGGACGGTAAGTTCCGCACTTCAAACTTCGACCTTGCAAACCATTACGAGGATAATATCCTCCTGCTCGAAAGATTCAGGCCTGAAATAGTATACTCCGCAATCTACTGGGACGCGGAACAGAAATTCTATTACGTTAAGAGATTCATGCCGGAGGAGAGCGAACGGCCTGTGAGCTTTATCGGCGACCACCCCGATTCAAAACTTGTCAGCCTTACCGAAGTGGAATACCCCCGGTTTGAAATCAGCTTCGGCGGAAAAAATAAAAACAGGAAAAATGAGATTGTGGAAGTCGATAAATTCATCGGTGTGAAAAGTTACAAGGCAAAGGGAAAACGACTTACAAATTACGTTGTGGAGAATATCCAGGAAATCGAACCTGTAATTAAGAAAGAAGCGGCTCCCTCCGAAAGCCAGCCTGAACCTGAAGATGACCGCACCAGGAGTGCCGGAAAAGACCAGAACAGCGACCCTGCACAAATGAAACTCGAACTCTGATAATTGCCGGGTATTATCTACATAACAGGTTTCATGGGAAGCGGTAAAACCACCGTGGGCAGGAAACTTGCAGCACTGAAAAATTGGAATTTCATCGACCTCGACGAGGAGATTGAAAAAAGAACCGGCAAATCAATACCCGAAATTTTCAGTGAATACGGCGAAGAGTTTTTCAGAAACAGAGAAGCCGAAATTCTCCGGTCACTGAATCTTTCATCACCGGCAGTCGTTTCAGTCGGAGGAGGTGCCCCCTGCCATCATGATAACATGACCTATATGCTTCAGACAGGTAGAGTCGTATACCTGAAAGTGACACCGGATGAGATAAGCAGAAGAGTCAGAAACGAGTCTGACAAGAGACCCCTGCTTAAAAATATCCCCCCGGAAAAATTTGACGATTTCATTAAAAATAAACTGGAGGAAAGGGAACCTTTTTATTGCCGTGCCCATATTATCGCCGATGGAAATAACCCGGATATCTCTTCTCTGATTAACATTCTGAGTGAAGGGCCGGGTGTTGGCTGAAATGAACAGGGTAGAGTGAAGTATGACCCATGGGCTGGCCGGTTATTTGCTATATTTGTGTATAATTTTTAAAATTTTCTGTGCCGGCAATATTTAAAAAATACCGGAAAAAAGAGGACCTGGCGCCAGAAGACAGCAAGGCCGGAAATCCTCGCCCGGCGGATCAGGGAGAAATTCATCCCGGTCTGAAAGGCAGATTTTATGGCGAAATGCTGTTCAGAAAGACAAGATTCAGACATCTTGTACGGGACTTCTCAGTACTTAATGAATGCACTAACAGGCATTTCTTCAGTGCACTTGCCGTCCACGCAGGAGGTAACAATGACGTAAGCATGATACCTGCACTTTACGCTGCAGCTGCCGGAACCGGACCGGATGAGGCATTACGGCAACAGGCTTCTGTAACAGCATCAGAGCTTGAGGAAATCAAAAATGGCAGGGTGCCTGCTGGCAGGAAGGAAATACAGGGTGCGGCAGAGAAAAAGCGTTTCGAGGCATATCTGCTTCTTGCAGGCGAACGGGAACCATCCGCAATCGATATGCTGAGGCTGCTTCGCAGCAATGACACGGAAACAAGACGGACGGGATTGTATCTCGCCGGAAAATTCAGGTTCAGGGAAATGATTCCCGAAATATGTGATGCCCTCGATATCGAGGGCCTTGAATATGACGCCCTTAACGTTCTGGGATATTTCGGTGAAATTGCCATGGCAGGCATCAGGGAAAAGCTGCTTGCTTCAACCGGGAACATCAAAACCACTTCACTGATTGCAACTTTTGCAGGTAGATTTCCGGGCAGGGAATCAAACGAAATATTGTTAAACTGCCTTTTTTCCCATTCAAAACCTGCCCTTAAGAGAGCCGCTTCAATTTTGAATGACAGAAAAGTATTCCTGTCGGAAGGCGAAAGGGCAAAGGTGACCGATATCGCCTATGCCATAGCTTCACGCCTCGGGTTTTGCCTCGGGGCCGGGGAGATGATCCGGAATACAGGCAATGAAGATCTGGTCTGCGCTCTGAATGAAGAGATACATTTCTGCCGTTCGGTACTGCCCGACCTGATAAGACTTATCCAGGCAGGCGACAAAAGCGTTTCAATACTTACCGGTACGGAAAAAGGATCCGGATTTGCAGACCCTTACGACATTTATTCTTTCCGCCTTGACGAAATACTCAGAATTAAAGAGATTGCAGATAAATTATCCGGACAGAGAACCAGACCCGGAAAAGAAAGTAAAAAGCGTGTAATGCCCGGCGATTTAACCTCATGGTTAATTAATATTCTTGACAGCGATTACATTTTTTCGGGTAAATGGCTAAAAGCCTGTGCATTAAGAAGTATTCATGGACCTGTAAGTGATGATCTGAAACTTTCTCTTTCCGCACTGCTCTTCAATCCCTCGCTGCTGATTTCAGGAGAAGCGGCGCTGGCAGCATTCCGCACAGATATCAGAATCTATAATTCGGTTGCCGGAAGACTTCCTGCCGGTTTAAGATCTTATCTGGAAGCACTGAAAAAAGATAATCATTATGAAAACCTTGTTTTCGACAGGGTGAAAGCGGTAAAAACATTATTACCCGGCCTGCCGGCTGAAGAAGCTATGATTTTAGCAGGTAAAACAAGATTTGTGAATACATCCGAAAAGAATGATTTAAGGACAACCAGCACCAAAACCGAAGTGCCTTCTCAAACTGATTATTTACTGATGCCCGTTAATTTGGAAGGGAAGGAAAAAACTCTTTTAATACCCTTCAGGGCGCTGGAGGAAATGATTCTGACCTGCCCCGACAGGGAAAATTATTTGCTTGAACGGATAGAAGAGGCTGAAAAAACTGAATAAAGACCTGATTAGATAGATATTGCCGGAACCGAAAAATAAAAAACAATGGTCACAGAGATCCAACCACTGACTAATATTCCATACCCCGGTATGAGACCTTTCCGAAGGGATGAAGCTGCCCTTTTCTTCGGACGGGAAAGGGAAACATCCGAAATACTGAACAGGCTGCTTGAAAACAGGTTTGTTGCAGTAATAGGTGCAGAGGGCTCAGGCAAGACATCAGTTATCAATTGCGGTGTCATACCCGCTCTCATGAAAACACCGGGGACCTGGAAATTTATGACATTGTGCCCCGGAAAAGATCCTGTCGGCAGCCTCGCCGGTGCACTGGTTAAACTCGCAGAGGAGAAAAAAACAGATGCAGGACCGGCAAGTACCCTTGCGGACACTCTTAAAAAAAATCCGGGTTCTCTCTCCAGGATAGCCGAAAGTTTGCTCGGAGGGGATGAAAAGCTGCTTTTGGTGGCAGACCAGTTTGAACAGATTTTCAGGTTCAGCCGGGCGGGTGCCGGGTCAACTCCAGAAGAAGAATCAGAAGCTTTTGTGAACCTCCTTCTGAACAGCATAAACAGTGAAAATGGAAGAATCTATCTAGCGGTTGTAATAAGTTCGGAATGGATCAGCGACTGTACAAAGTTCCCCAACTTTGCCGAGGCTGTTATTATTAACAGAAGCAGTATTATTATACAGGGGCTGCTCAGGGAGAACCTTGGGGATGCAATTCTCCGGCCTCTCGGGCTTATCGGGAAAAAGGCTGATGAAGAGCTGACAGAGACTCTTTTAAGAGAGGCTTCCGCTTTACCGGAAAAGCTGCCGGTTATTCAGAACACACTGAGAAAAATACTGACAAACCTCCGGAAAAACGGCGATCATTCTGAAGCTCTCTCGGTAAAGGATTATGAAGAAACCGGAAAATTTTCCGGATCGGTTGAGAAACATGCTGAAGAAATATTTTCAGGGCTCGACAGAAATGAAAAATACCTGTGTGAGAAAATTTTCAGGTCGCTTACGGTAAAGGGACCACGCGGAGAGTACCGGAGAAAACCCTGCACTTTCGGACATATAATCGAAGTTGCAGGCTGCAGCCCCGAAAAGCTTGCAGAAGTTGTGAAGAAACTCTCGGACGATGAAGCAAACCTGATATATTATCAGGGCGACCTGAACAACGACCTCAACACAATAATAGACATAAGGTACAATGTTCTCCCGGAAAACTGGAGCAGATGCAGGAACTGGGCTGATGAAGAGGATATTTCAGTAAGAACATATAAGCATCTTGCAGCGCTGGCCTCACTCTATCACCAGGGGAAAACGGGCCTGTTGAAGCAGCCCGAGCTCAGACAGTTTACCGATTGGGCAGCCAGGGAAAAACCCGTACTTCAGTGGGCTGTTACCCATGATCCGGCATTCGAAAGAGCCATGGTATATCTCCGGGCAAGCGAAAAGCAGTTTAGGGAGGAGGAAGAGAAAAGAGAGAAAACAAAAAAGAAAAAATCGAAGAAAAGAAGAATTTTCGGACTGGGACTGGGGCTGGGGTTCATCATCACCCTGGGTATTCTCGGAATTTTTATCGCCGGGAAATATAAAGCAGAGAGAGCCCTCTCGGAAGCTGAAATCATGCAGGATAAATCCGACTCTGTAAGCCTTGTCCTTCTAAAAGATTTTCTTGTGGCTGATTCAATCGCCCGGAACGCAAAGAGATTAGGTGAGGATGCGTTAAAGCAGAAAGAAACTGAATTTTCGCTTCGGATGCAGGCAGTTGCAGGAGCCGAAAAAGAGAGAATCCTGAGAAAAAATACTGAAGCCGTTGCAGATTCGTTCAGATCGGAGCTTGCTGAAAGCAGGGAAAATGAATTGAAGGCATTGCAGCAGAAACAGGAGGAGGCAGCAAAGAGGATGCTCTCCACTGCAAAGGCGATGGCCCTCAGATCGGTTCAGATGACGGGACTCAGGGACCTTCAGACACTGCTCGCTTACCAGGCCTGGCTTTTCAACAACAGGTTCGGTGGCAGCAGGAACGACCCCGACATCTACATGGGCCTATACAAGGTGGCTAAAGATTACGGCAGTATAAATTATAAGGTATTTAAGGGTCATGACGGAGCAATCAGAAGCGTGGCATTCGTGCCCGGGAAAAACCAGTTCTTTACCTCAGGTGAAGACGGTAAAATACTTAAATGGGATACGGGCAGCCGTGAGCAGAACCTCCAGGTTGTGTATTCCGGATCCGGCATCGCCGAAGTTCTTAGCGTAAGCCCTGACGCCGGATGGCTGGCATGCGGAATGGATAATTCGGTCATAAAGATGATTCCTGTTAAAGATCCTTCGGCTATACAATACGAACTGAAGGGCCATACCGGTAAAATCAAATCCCTTGTTTTTTCATACGACGGCAAAACACTCTATTCCGCAGCACTCGACGGGAAACTCCTTAAATGGGATCTTGCCGCCCGTACATGCGGGGAGATCGGCTCGGGAGATGTCAAAATCACTTCCATCGACATCTCATCGGGAGACTCCTACCTGGCAGGCCTCGCGGATGACGGCAGGGCACTGATATGGAATGCATCGGAAAACCGGGAGACAATGCGGATTGAAACACCCGGCAGATCAATAAAATCGATACGCTTCCGCCCGGGCGAAAACATACTGGCTGTCGGATATGACAACGGCCTGGTCGAATTCTGGGATGTGACAGCGAGAAAAAAGATTGACGAAATATATGCACATGAATCGGAAATAGGTAATATCAGGTTCAACAAGATCCTGGCACAGATGGCAACTTCATCGTCGGACGGCTCCCTTAAAATATGGGATATGAACGACCTGAAAGCACTCCCGCTTGAGTTCAGGGATAATGACGATCTGGTGGTTGCGGTCGAATTCAGTCCCGACGGGCAGCTTGTTGTCACCGGCACCGCCGGTGGAGGTACAAACCTCCTGGGCAGGCCAACCGATGCAGGTCTTCTCGCTGTAAACGTGTGCGGACTTCTCTCAAGGAACTTCACCGAAGATGAGTGGAACAACTACGTTGGCAGGGATATCGCCTATGAAAAAACCTGCGATGAAAAGGAATTCAGCATAAAAGTTAAGGTGCTAAGATAAATTTAACGACAAAAATCATCTGCCCGGCTGATTCTTGCCGGTTTTAACTATTTTTGCACTCTTTGATTTATCTATCTGAAATAATAATGCAATGATTAAAAAGAAAGTACTTCTGATGATACTCGACGGATGGGGAATCGGCGACGGGTCAAAAGCCGATGTGATAGCCGTCACACCTACACCAAATCTCGACGCCATTAATGAAAAATATCCTCATTCAATACTGCAGGCCTCGGGAGAAAATGTCGGCCTGCCCGACGGCCAGATGGGTAACTCCGAGGTAGGGCATCTGAACATCGGGGCAGGTAAAATAGTTTACCAGGACCTTGTAAAAATTAACATAGAATGTAAAACAGGCGAAATCAGAAAAAACAGGGTGCTCACCGAAGCCTTTTCGTATGCAAGGGACAACAATAAACAGGTCCATTTCTTCGGGCTCCTGTCAGACGGCGGGGTGCATTCGCTCGATAAACACCTCTATTACCTTTGCGACATGACCCTCGATTACGGTCTGAAGAACGTTTTTATTCACGGTTTCGGCGACGGCCGCGATACCGACCCCCGCAGCGGCATAGGATTTATGAGGAACCTTCTTGAACATCTGAAAAAGTCGAACGGCAAGGTCGCCTCTTTTGTGGGAAGGTATTACGCAATGGACCGCGACAAAAGATGGGAGAGGATAAAGGAAGCCTACGATCTGATCGTTTACGGCAAAGGGAAGAAAACGACCGATATCCTCGCGGCAATGCAGGAATCTTACGACGAAGGAGTTACGGATGAGTTTATGAAACCCGTTGTTGTAACCGACAACTCCGGCAAACCTGTCGGTACACTGCAGGAAGGGGACGTTGTGATATTTTTCAATTTCCGCAACGACAGGGCAAGGGAACTGACAATAGTGCTGACTCAGAAAGATATGCCCGAGGCAGGCATGAAAACTATCCCCCTATACTATTGCACCATGACTCCCTATGATGCTACTTTTGAAGGGCTGCATATAATCTATCCGAAAGACAATGTCGAAAACACCCTCGGCCAGGTACTCGGGGCCGCCGGACTGAAGCAGCTCCGGATAGCCGAGACGGAAAAATATGCCCATGTAACATTCTTCTTCTCGGGCGGCCGTGAAGAGGTCTTTCCTGGCGAGGAGAGAATTCTCATACCCTCACCCAAGGTGCCCACATACGATCTTAAACCCGAGATGAGCGCCTATGAGGTTAAAGATGCCGTGATCGCCGAAATAAACAAAAAGAAATTTGACTTTATCTGTCTCAATTTTGCCAACGGTGATATGGTTGGTCATACAGGAGTTTACCCTGCCATAGAGAAGGCAGTGGCTACTGTTGACGACTGTGCAGGCCAGGTTGTGAATGCCGCCAGAGCAAACGGTTATGATGTGATAATCATCAGCGACCACGGGAATGCCGATATGGCTGTCAACCCCGACGGTACTCCGAATACGGCACATTCACTTAATCCCGTACCGGTGATACTGGTGAGCGAAGATTATAAGAAAATTAACCAGGGTATTCTTGCCGATGTGGCTCCGACAATACTCACCATAATGGGAATCGGCATTCCGCCGGAGATGACAGGTAAAGTATTGGTTTAACAGCCGGAGGGGGTTGCTAACATCTTTGAATCAAAAGGGTGATCCGGATAGGTAAATACATCATCAGTTCCGATCTGCTTGAGAAGAAATTCTGCTGTGATCTGCAGGAGTGCCGGGGAAACTGCTGCCGGTACGGCGATGCAGGGGCGCCCCTTACAGTTGAGGAAGTGGATATCCTGGAAAAAATCAGACCGGCCGTTCTGCCGTATTTGACTGAGAAAGGGCGGCATTCGGTTGAATTATACGGCACAAGCACAATAGATATTGAAGGAGAGCATGTTACTCCCCTGATTGAAGGAGAGGAGTGTGCCTATTCGTTCGTTGATGACGGCATTCTCAAATGTGCCATTGAAAAGGCATGGGAGGAGGGAAAGATTTCATTCAGAAAACCACTCTCATGTCATCTTTTCCCTGTAAGGGTGACGCGATACAGTGATTTTACAGCAATAAATGTGGAAGAGTGGCCGATCTGTTTTGCCGGGAGAGAAAAGGGAAGAAAGGAAGGTATTGCCCTTTATGAGTTTCTTGAGGGAGCTCTGACCAGGCTGGCGGGAGAGGAGGTTTACAGGGAAATTTGCAATTCGGCAAAGTATATCCGGCCCTGAGAGAGGTTAAAAATATTAATCTTTACTGAAACCGGCAATTTCCGGCAGGATATCGTGCCATTCTTCAATCATAAAACTTTTCAATGTAAGAATTTTTCGTTTCAGCAGAATATTTTATATATTTGTTCTAAATTAGCTAAACCTTAAACTAAATCATTATGAAGAAATTGTCTTTGTTGATTGGTTTACTGTCATTAAGTGTTATCACACTTTTTTCTCAGCAAACACGCGTTATTACGGGTACGGTTACCTCTGCGGTTGAAGGCGAAGGGGCTCTGCCCGGTGTATCTGTCACGGTGCCAGGCACAACTATCGGCACCTATACGGATATTAATGGTAAATTCACACTGAATGTACCTGCAAATGCCAGAACTCTTGTTTTTACATTTATTGGTATGAAGGTCAAGGAAGTGGATATTGCAGGAAAGAATTCAGTAGATGTGTTGATGGAACAGGACGTCATGAACCTGGATGAAATTATTGTTACAGGTGTCGCAGCCGGAACCCCACGTAAAAAAATGGCTGTTGCGGTTGAAAAAGTTGATGCCGACAAACTGAAAGAAGTTACAGCAGGTTCTGCTTCCACAGCTCTTCAGGGTAAGGTTGCCGGACTTACAGTTGTAAATCCATCAGGTGCACCTGGCCGGTCATCAACAATACTTGTCCGTGGAGCCACACAGATTTCAGGTTCGCAGGATCCTCTGATATTGCTTGACGGTGCAATTATGGAGGGAACGCTTGCGGACATAAATGTTGATGATATAGAATCAATTGAAGTTGTTAAAGGTGCCTCTGCTGCAGCACTTTACGGTTCCCGGGCAGGAAACGGAATTATTGCCGTAACAACAAGGCGCGGATCTAACCTGGGAGAAGGAAGAACCGAAGTGATATTCAGAAACGAATATGGGCTTAACCAACTTGCAAAAAAATATGATCTTGCTACTCATCATGCATTTGTCCTGGCAAATGACTACGAAAATTATTCGTATACAAAATATGCCGGTGTAACATACCCGGCAGGTTATCATGCCAGCGAGGGTGGAATTACCGGAACGCGTTATTATGAATCAGACCACTACATGGATAATCCTTACATGACCTTATACGATCATGAAGGAGATATGTTCGCCGGAAATAATTTCTATACAAATTATCTTTCAGTAGGATCAAATCTGGGGAAAACCAATTTCCTGGTTTCCTTTGAAAATAACGTGCAGTCCGGGTTGCTTGTTGAAACAACAGGTTACAAGAGAAACAGCTTCAGACTGAATGTTGACCATAAGATTTCGCCGAAACTTTCAGTATCAGCAAGTAACCTTTATGTAAGATCAACAACACAGGACCCTGGAGGTGAAGATGCTTATAACGGCGGAATTTTCTTCAATATTCTGCTTCTTGAACCTGATGCAGATCTTAAATTCCCCAACCCTGACGGACAGCCTTATCTTTTCATTCCGAATGTATGGCAGGCCGAACAGGAAAACCCGCTTTACAATGTCTGGAAACTTGAGGATCTGAATATAAGAAACAGGATACTTGGGACGTACCAGTTAAAATACAATATGACAAGTTCCCTGAACTTCGAAGCAAAATATGCTTTTGAATATACTCCCGCTACTTACCGGAGTTATTCTCCTTATGACACTTACACAAGGTCTGGCGGACAGGCTGTATATTCCCAGGGATATCTTCAGATTTCCAGTTCAACTCTTTTCTCAAGAAACGCGCAGATTACTGCCAATTACAGCAAAAAATTTGGTGACTTCAACGTAAGAGCAAAGGCAAGCTACCTTTTTGAAAAATCCACTTACGAAAGCACTACAACTACCGGTTATGATTTCTCGTTAAAAGGGGTGCCATCTTTTGATGCCATTTCAGGAAACAAATCCATTACAAGTTATATGAATGCCATTCTTGCCAAAAACTATTTCGGCATACTTTATCTTGATTACAAAGACCGTTACATCTTTGATGGCATGGTACGGTACGACGGCTCCTCACTTTTTGGTGCAGATGCAAGATGGAACCCCTATTACAGAGTGTCGGGTGCTTACCGTCTTTCAGAGGATCTGAAATTACCGGGTATACAGGAGCTTAAACTCAGAGCAGCCTACGGAACTGCAGGACAAAGACCGGGTTTTGCCGATCAGTATGAAGTAATGCAGATTTCAGGTGGTAATGTTTCAAAACTGCAACTTGGTAACTCAAAACTTAAACCTTCTCTTTCAAAAGAGATGGAGTTCGGTCTTAACATCGATTTCCTGAACCGTTTCAGTTTTGAAATATCCAGGTCTGAAACAAATACTTCAGATCAGATTATAACCGTACCACTGGCAGTTCAGTACGGCGGATGGCCAAGCCAGGTACAGAATGCCGGGTCCCTTAATTCAAAGGTGTGGGAGGCATCACTGAATACACAGGTTGTTAAAACAAAAGGAATTAATTATAACATAAACATTATTTTCGATCGCATCCGGACAAAAATTACTCAGCTCGATGTTCCTCCATTCCAGACCGGACCGCAGGGACAGGAAGCAAACAAGTGTTTCTATATACGTGAAGGAGAAACTCTTGGGGCTATGTACGGTTACAAATTCCTGAAAAGCCTTGCTGAAATGGAAGAACAGCTTCAGGCAGGCGACAATATTGACAATTATACCGTAAACAGCGATGGTTATGTGATCGTAAAAGGCACTGAAGGAACTGTTTTGGAAGCTCCCATCAAAAAACTTGATGAGAACGGAAAGCTCTGGTACGGAAAGATCGGAGATTCAAATCCCAAGTTCAAGATTGGAATGACCCATACATTTACCTATAAGGGATTGGGTCTTTATGCTCTTCTGGAATGGAAAAACGGAGGCGATATTTACAATAAATCCGCACAGTGGCTTACGAGAGATGACAGACATGGGATGATGGATCAGTACGGTAAACCTGATTACCTGAAAAAAACAATCGAATATTACAAGGTCTTTTATGATGTAAATGATTTCAATGATTTCTGGGTTGAGGATGGAAGTTATTTAAAGCTCAGGGAGGCTTCACTCTCCTATACATTCCCGGCTTCTCTCTTTAAAAACTTTGCCAATAACCTGATAAAGGGAGTTAAGGTTTCAGTAATCGGCAAAAACCTGTTGACTGTAACAAATTACACAGGTTACGATCCGGAAGTTATGACTACCAATAACGTTCAGTATTTCTCATATGATTTTATGGGATATCCCAATTACAGGTCATACTCAGCTTCAATTGAAATTAAATTCTAATACGAAAATTATTGTGCTATGAAGACAATTAAATATTTTCTGATATTTTCTGTTATTGCGGCTTTCATCCTTGCAGGATGTGAAAGCCTGGAGGTTAAGAACGAGAATGACCCTGATTTTGCAACTGCATTTAGCAACCCTTCCGACGTGAAAGGAGTTGCCAGTTCACTAATCAATGCATGGTTTATGATAACTCAGAATTATGACGGACCGGCTCTGGCATTGTGGGTTGGCGCTGATGCAGGAACATGCTCATGGGGTAACGCCGCTATGAGAGATTTCAGTTATGAACCGCGAAGAGCCTGGGATAATACTCCATCCTACGGAAATGCAGTAATTACAGAGAATTATTACAAAACGCTTTATTCAATACTCTCATCTGCCAATGAGGTTGTTGGTAAAATCAAAAAGGACAACCTGGTCATAACATCTGACAATGGAACCGATGAGACTCCTATGGTGCAGGCTGTGGGCCATCTGGTACAGGGACTTTCACTGGGCTATGTGGGTCTTCTTTTTGATAAGGCTTTTATCGTTACTGAATCAACAAACCTCACGGAGACAGTTCCTGTTTCGGGTTACAAGGAGGTTATAGACACCGCGGTTGCATGTCTCGACAAATGTATTGCAATTTGTGCAGCCAAAACATTTGAACTCCCAACCACATGGGTCCCGGGAATAGTCATGACAAACACAAAACTCAGCGAACTGGCCAACACGGTAGCCGCAGTGCTGCTGTCATATTCACCAAGAAACAAGACCGAAAATGATGCTGTTGACTGGGCAAAAGTGCTTGCATATGCCAACAAAGGGCTAACTTACGATTTCGCTCCGAAAATGGATGATATAACATGGTATACATCATATCATACCTATGCAAACTATTCAGGATGGGGAATGACCGACATGAGGATAGTAAATATGATGGACTCAAGGTTCCCTTCCCGCTGGGTTGATGCAAATACATGGAATATTTTACCAACTCCCGTCACTTCACATACGGCAGGAATCGACGATCGTATTTTTACCGATTTTCAGTACATGTCTTCATGTGGTTTCAGGGTTGAACGCGGTTATTATCATTTTTCATGTTACCGTTTTAAAAGACGCGACACCTACCTGAGTACATGGACAGAACCTGCCCCAGTATTTTACAAAGCTGAAAACGACCTGTTAAAAGCAGAGGCCCTTTCAAAGAAATCGAGTCCGGATCTGGCAGCTGCTGCAGCTATTATCAATTCAGGAACAAGGGTAACGCGTGGAGGACTAGCCCCTGTAAGTGCTGATGCAACTGAAATAGAAAACGCTATTTTCTACGAAAGGAACATAGAACTGTTCTGCAGTGGCGTTGGAGTTGAATTCTTTACGATGAGAAAAGCCAATAAACTTCAGAGCGGAACCCCTCTGCATTTCCCCATTCCGGGTCAGCAGCTTGAAGTAAATCTGATGGATTATTATTCCTTTGGTCCGGGACAGGGTGTTGCCGGCCAGGATTATTCCAATGGCGGATGGTTTAAATAATATTTCAGAACCTATTAAATGTTAATGAAAATGAAAAATATATCAATCGGAGCTGCCCTGATAATCCCGGGCCTTTTATTGGCCGGGTGCGGCAAAACCTATATTGAAGAAAATCAGGATAATTACAAAGCCTCTAACGTGATACCGGTTGTAATCAGCGCTGAAGGACCATCAGTTGTGCTTCAGACAAAATCATACGCTTTTAAGGTAAAATACGACCGCGCAGGATCCAAATGGAACTGGACCGCAGTAAATGCCACCGTTTCATCGGTAAGCAATGATACAAAAACCGCTACAGTGCTGTTTAACGTACTCCCTGCCAATGATACGGCCCTGGTTAAGGTAACTGAAACAACTGCAGGCGGAGTCACTTCGCCCGAAAAAGTTTTTAAGGTGAAGGTTAAGCCTTTTTGTCCTCTCCAGAACGGTATGAACGACCTGGCTGGATCCTGGTCGGGCGATGACGCCTATGATTATGAAAGCATTATAACCACAGAAGTGAATAATGCCACATCGCTGAAAATGACCGGAATAAGCGTTCCCTTTATCGAAGACTGGTGGGGCGAAACGGTCATAGAGGGTGGTACCTGTATCATAAACATCAACGATGACGGAACTGTTGAAATACCCAGACAGTATATCTATACAACAGAATATGATGGTGATAACTATGATTATGAAATAAAGGGTGCCGGAACATGGGATAACTGTGGCAACTCTCCAGCATTGATGATAATATATGATATATATTATACCGGGGATGAAAAAGGGTTGGCTGAAACTTACTCCAGCTACCTGCCTAATCCATACCTGTTGGCCGATATAACTCTTGACGGGACCAAATCAGTCAGTAAGGAGTATAAAACTTCAGGTAAGTTAAAGAAAATCAACAGATCCGGCAAGTAAGTTTAACCTTTTGCTGATTAATAAAAACCGCCCCGGATTACGGGGCGGTTTTTAATTTTACAGAAATATCTCTTAACCTGAAAATTCATTACTGTACCTGGAAATTACAAGATTGTTTGATGTAATTATAATAAAATCATGAATATAAGATATCCGGACTATGTCAGGAAGCCCTGTCTTATTAAATGTTAAAAATATGTTAAACGAATTTGGAAATAAAAATTACAGTACATATATTTGGACGCTATTTGAGCTAAAACCTTAAACTAAATCAGTATGAAGAAACTAGCACTGTTGATTGGTTTGCTGGTTGTTAGTGTTACCACACTACTGGCACAGCAGACGAGAGTCATTACAGGTACGGTAACCTCCTCAGTTGAGGGTGAAGGGCCTGTGCCCGGAGTTACCGTTTAGGTTAAAGGTACCACAATAGGTACTGCAACCGACGCAAACGGTAAATATTCAATTACTGTACCTGCGAATGCTACCACTCTTGTATTTTCATATATAGGTATGAAAAAACAGGAGGTCGAGATTGCCGGACGTTCAGTTATCGACGCTGTACTGCAGTCGGAACTGATCGGACTGGACGAAGTTATTGTATCTGCCTTCGGTATCAAGAGAAACGCTGCCGAGGTGGGAGCTGCCGTAACAAAGGTCGAATCAGACCTGCTTACCCAGGCAAAAATGACCAACGCTGCCTCAGCTCTTTCAGGAAAAGTCGCCGGACTTCAGATCAGCACCGTCAACGCAAGTGTTGATCCTTCAGTCAGAGTGGTTCTAAGGGGCAACCGTTCATTCCTTGGTAATAACCAGGCCCTGCTCGTTCTCGACGGTGTTCCCGTAAACCTGGCTTACCTTTCAACTCTCAACCCCAACGATATCGAGAGTATGAACATCCTTAAAGGTGGAAATGCAGCTGCCCTTTACGGTTCAGAAGCCGCAAACGGCGTTATTATTGTAACCACCAAGGGCGGCTCAAAGGACAAAACCACTATCCAGTTCAGCAACACCACAACCTTCGAGAAAGTATCCTATTTCCCGAAAATGCAGGAGAGATTCGGTTCAGGCTCAGCATCGGATGAGTTTGGGAATCCTATTTATGACCCATTTGAAAACCAGTGCTGGGGTCCTGAGTTCGATGGCTCACGGGTGCCGATCGGACTGCCCGACGAAAATGGTGACACCCTCTTTACAACCTACTCGGCCAAACCAAGAGAGAAATGGAAATTCTGGGATACCGGCCTTACCCTTCAGAACGACCTCTCATTTTCTTCCGGCAATGAAACCGGAACAATCTTCCTCTCAGTGCAGGATGTACTTATTAAAGGTGTTGTTCCCGGTGACCAGGCAAGAAGAGATGTATTCCGCATAAATGCATCCAAAACCTACAAGGGTTTCACAGCAACGGTTAACTTTAACTACACCCTGAGAACACGCGACGTATCAAGGTCCGGTGTTTACTGGAATGTGATGAACACCCCGATGCATATCCCGCTTACAGATTTCAAAAACTGGGATGCAAAACTATTTGATGCAGACGGTAATCCTGTAACAAACTGGGCGGATATCGACCACTATTTCAATGCTTATTATCCCAATCCCTATGAGGAGCTCGACCGTCTCAGAACCGAAGCAAGAAACGACTATATTACCGGGGTTCTTACCCTTAGCCAGAAGATCACCAAATGGCTGACTCTTGACCTCAGAACAGCTATTGCTCCGAATACCAACTATTATGAGTATAAAAACTATTCAAGGACATTCAGCCCATACGGACTCTTAATGTATACTGAGCATGGCCGTTCAGTCAGCCGGGCCAATATTCTGTCATCATATACAACAGGACAGGGCTTCGGATGGAGGTGGACAAACGATGCCCTTCTTACATTCGACAAAAAATTCAGTGATATTTCAGTCAGGGCTATTGCCGGTGCAACAACACGGCAGGGTTATTCAAAATCAACTGAAGTATCAGCAGCTTCACTTGAGATTAATGACTTCTTTAACGTTAAAAACCGTGTAGGCGAACTTGGCGGCTCTTCAAGCTGGTCCGACAGCAGAAGCATGGCTGTATTCGGTGATGTCACAGTAGGCTATAAGAACTACGCTTTCCTGCATGTTTCGGGAAGAAACGACTGGAGCAGCCTCCTCGATCCTTCAAAATGGTCATTTTTCTACCCCGGCGTGGACGCTTCAATAATTCTTACCGAAATGATACCTTCACTTAAAACCGATGTTCTTTCCTACGCCAAACTGAGGGGTGGTATCTCAAAGGTAGGTTCAATAAACATTGACAACTATTCCCTGGAGAATATTTTCAGTGTGGCTTCTGACTTCCCGTTCGGAAGCCTTTCTGCCTATACCGTAGGCAATGGCCTTAACAACAGATACCTTGAACCGGAGTTCACGACATCATCCGAGGTTGGAATTGACCTGAGCTTCCTTCGCAACCGTCTCTCAACAAACCTTACAGTCTACCAGACAAACACCACAAACCAGACGGTGGACATGAATATATCAAATGCAACCGGTTACTCCACATCCAAAATCAATGCCGGGGAGATGTTGAACAGGGGTCTTGAGGTTGAAGTTAAAACTACTCCCGTTGCAAATATGAACTGGAGATGGGATCTCAATTTCAACTATTCATACTGGTATAACAGGGTTGTTTCACTTGCCGGCGACCTTACCGAAATCTCTCTGGGGAACTACCAGTATGCAATTAAAGGAGAGCCTTATCCTACAATAAAGGTAAGCCAGTTCTACCGCGACCCGGAGGGAAGGGTTATAGTAGACGCTAAAACGGGTACTCCTTCAATTGACCCGCTGCTTATTAAACGCGGACAGACCTCACCTAAACACCTTATCGGTATACAGTCGAACCTGAGCTGGAAGAACTTCACATTTGCAGCCAGCGCAGATTATCGCGGTGGACATGTAATACGCGCCGGTCTGTATTTTGACCTTCTCTTTACAGGTATAGGCGAACTTTCGGCTTCAAACGGACGTGAGAGATTCGTATTCCCCAATTCCGTTATCAACACCGGAACCGCTGAAAATCCAGTATATGTGCCCAATACAAACATTACTACCCAGGACGGCGGTGTTGCATGGTGGACGAACACAATGAGGTCGCTCAGCTATTACTCGGTTGTAAGCGCTGACGTCTGGAAGATACGTGAACTTTCGCTAACCTATGATGTTCCTGCATCAGTGTTCGCGGCTGTAAACAAGACCGTAAAAGGAATTAAGCTGGGTATTGTTGGGAGGAATCTTTTCTGGTTCGTGCCCAAAAACAATATATACGCCGACCCGGAGTTCTCGAATACCACAGGGAACGCAGTGGGTGTAACGGACAGCGGCCAGACTCCGGCTGCCAGGTCTTATGGTCTGAACCTGACAGTTACTTTCTAATATCGTTTAACTTTAAGAAAGAAAGAATATGAAAAAGTTTATTATATCATTGCTTATAGTGGCTGCAACAGGGCTTGCCGGTTGTGAGAAATGGCTGGATGTCAACAAAAACCCGAATGATGCCACAAGGGCCACACCCGATCTTATACTGCCGGGTGTTCTGAAAACATGGGCCGAAGACATGGACCCTCTCAAGACCACCTTCGGGGCATGGATGGGTTACTGGGCTCATGCCGGCGGTTGGTCAGGCTGGTACACTACCAAGAAGTATGAAATAACCTCTTCTTTTATGAGCCTGTATGGCTATTATACCGGCCCGCTGACAGATAACAAGTTTGTCCGTGATAATTCAGGTGATAATGTCGTTTATCCTGCCATTACTGATGTTGTGGACGCATGGTACTATTCACACCTGGTAGATGCCTATGGCGACGTGCCTTATTCTGAAGCCTGCCAGCCGGATATTACTCTGACTCCAAAGTACGATGATGATAAGGCGATCTACCTCGACCTGATAGCAAGACTTACCAATGCTGTCAACGTATTTTATAACAAGGTTAATGCCCCTGATGCCTCAACCAATGCAATCTACTCCTTCAAAAACTCGGTTGATGTTGTCTTCGGAGGCAACTTCGACAACTGGAGAAAGCTTGCAAATACTCTTAAGTTAAGGCTTGTAATGAGGATGACAGGTGATACGACTGTTGCCGCACTGAAGGCTTTAATGGATAATACTGCGAACAGAGGATTTCTTACGGCAAATGCATATATTAATCCTGGTTATACGGCCTCTTCCGGAAAAACCAATCCGGTCTGGAACACCTATGGTAAATCCTATACAGGTGTTATTACAAGTGCAAATACCCAGTATACCCTGAATGCCTATATGCACAGGAAACTCTCCTTGACAGTTGATCCTAGGCTGACAGCCCTGTGGTTTGCGCCTGCTTCTGCGCCATCCGGTGCTCTGGTATCCATCAAATTCGGAACTGACGGCGACCTGACTGTTCAACCCAACACCACAGTTGCTGCCAATTACCACTGGGTACTTATTTCCTCTGATGCCGGGGTTGATGCCAACAAGCAGAAAACAGGTTCTGCAGGCGCAACCGAAGGGACTGCCATTTTCCTTGCCTCGGAATCCTATTTTCTGCAGGCGGAAGCTCTTGCCCGCGGCATTATTACATCTGCAAACGCAAGTTTGCCCACAGTTGATCAGCTTTTCAGGGCAGGTATTACAGCCTCAATGAATGCCTGCAAAGTAGCTGCAGCAGACCAGGCCACTTACCTCGGAGCAGTTGCCGATATTACCGGAGATCCGCTGGCTACGCAGGTACAGAAGATAATTGAGGAAAAATGGATTGCCAATTATTTCCTAAATCACTTCGAATCGTGGTGTGATTACCGCCGTACTGGATACCCCGATCCAACCGGACTTGGGACTGATTATGAAATGCTCAGTTATTACCCGGGTGGTATTATCAAGAGGCAGATACCTAGGTTATTCCCTTATCCGCAGGGCGATTATGACCTTAACAAGGCCAATACCCAGGCTGCAATCACAAAACAGGGAGTGCCGTTCACTACCAATGAATATCCTTTCAAGGCAAGAGTATTCTGGGATAAAGCACCTAAGAATTAGCTAACAGTATATATCACTTTAATAATAAGGAAATATGAAAAAAATGAATATAAAACTGCTGTCGCTCGTGGTAATGGTGACCCTATCCCTTACCTCCTGTCTGAACGACCTTGAAGACTTCATCGGGGACTTCGGGAGCTCACCGGCAATAGCAGAGCTTTCAGAGGCTGCTGATGCATCTACCGGAACGACATTCTATTACGTGACTTACACTACATCGCCTGTCGATGTGCCTCTGGTCAAAGTAAACATTGCTTCGAAAAACACTTTGAAAACCGAAACAAAAATTACGCTGGCCTTTGACAATACTCTGGTAACAGCCTATAATACTGAAAGGGGATTGACCGATCCCGCCACAATGTTTTATCCTGTTCCGACTTCGGCAATGACTGTTCCTTCATACGATGTCATAATTCCGGCGGGTGAACGGGAAGCTGACTGGATGATCAAAATCAATCCTTCACTCATACCCGATCTTTTCAGCAAAAAATACCTGATTGGTGTTAAAATTGCCGCAGCAGATAACGGGCTGGTTGTTAGTGGCAACTATGGTACCAAACTGGTAAGGGTAATGGCAAAGAATAAATACCACGGCACCTATAAAGTGACTGGCTATTTTGTTCATCCATCTTCCCCAAGACCACTTAACCTCACAAAGGACTTTCTTTCAGTAGGGCCCAATACCATAACAGGTGGTTATGGCGACCTGGGCGGTGCAGGTTACAAGTATAATCCAATTACGGTTGATGAATCCGGAACGATAACAATCCCAGGTGTGTCCAAGCCATGCTACAGGGTGGTTCTTACATCTTCTCCCCCAAGCTTCCTTCCAACCACCACTAACTGGTTTGTTTACAACACCGGGACAATTCCTCCCGATGGTACAACTACTGTGGATTTCAACTATTGCTACGAGCATACACCAGGTAAATGGACATTCGTACTCTTTTCAGGGTATAATAACGAAACCAGGAAGTCATACGAAGTTATGGTCATGCAGTAGATTTTATAATAAATATAAATGTATTAAGAAAGGGTTCCTTGCCAGGGAACCCTTTCTTATTATTCCGATAAGGCTTAAGACATATTCAGGTGGAACAACTATTTCTTCTTATTGTTCCGTTTTAAGACTAACCAGATCTATCCTGACATTGGTTGACCGCAGAATTTTGATTGTAAGGTTGTTTATCCTGATGAGCTGATTTACTTTTGGTAAATCCCCGTAGTAAAAAAGCACCAACCCTGCCAGCGTTTCATATTCATCCGACTCCGGGAGGCCAAGACCGTATTTTTCGTTTATGTAATCTATCTCAAGTCTTCCCGAGAAAATATATTCTCCGGGACCAACCTGTTTGTCGATCAGTTCCTCCGTGTCGTGCTCATCCTGTATGTCGCCGACAATCTCCTCAAGCATGTCCTCAATGGTAACCATGCCCGAGGTGCCTCCAAACTCATCCACAACAACAGCCACATTCATCTTTTCATCAACAAACTGCTTTAACAACCGGCTGGCAGGCATCGTCTCCGGTACAATGGCAATCTTTCTCAGACCCGATTTGATATCAGGAAGATTCCGGAAAATATCTTTCAGTTCAAAATATCCTGCAACCTGGTCGATTGTTTCGGAATATACAAGTATCCTCGAAAAGCCGGTTTCAATAAACCGTTCCCTAAGTTTTGAAACAGGAGAATTTATATCCACAGCCTCAATCTCGGTACGTGGTATCATGCACTCCCTGACTCTTATACCGGAAAAGTCGAGAGCATTGCGGAACAACTTAATATTGTCCCTCTCGGTTTCGTCCTGTATGCTTTCGAGATTGTTATCCGAAACAAAATGATCAAGATCCGCCCTGCTGAAGACCAGATTTGTTTCCGGATTGCCTTTCCTTCCCGACCCCGGAAATAATCTCAGAATCAGGTTGGAGATGAACAAGGTAAATTTTGAAACGGGGTAAAACAGAAGGTAGAAAAGAAAGGCAGGTATCGTGAAAAGCCGAAGGAAGAAGTTTGGGGTAAGCCTGAAAACGGCTTTGGGAAGAAACTCCGCAAGAACGAGAATAATGAATGTGGATATCAGGGTTTTAATAATAAGAACCAACGCCTCTGACCCCGTAATTCTTCCCAGAACCGGTGCGAGAATATCGGAAATAACCAGACCGTAAATTACCAGGCTTATGTTATTCCCTATAAGCATGGTGGCTATATACTGGCCGGGATTGGCGGTAAAAAATTTCAGTATTCCGGCTCCGATTACATTCTGTTTTATATCAAGCTCAAGCCTGAGCTTGCTGGAACCCACAAAGGCTATCTCCATTCCCGAGAAAAAGGCAGAGAATGCTGTTGCAAGAATAATTGCAAGGTACGACTCCATATAACGCAAATTTACAGCTTTTTTCGCTGCAAATGACGGATGCGGGCAAAGATGAATGAAATGGCAGCCATTACAAAAAAGATCAGGGATTTCTTAAGGTCATTGCCAACGGCTGAGTTAATCCCTGCCGCAGTACAGGCAAGTCCGATTATTACCCATACAATCTCCAGAACCAGCAGGAATTTACTCTTCATCTTTAAGATATATGGTTGCGCTTACGTTCCTGATTTTCCACCTGGTAAACCTCGGATCAGCCTCCAGTCCGGTACCCATAACAATCTGTTCATCACTGGTTATCCTTACAAACCTGTCGGTGTAAACGAGCTCCTTCTGCTGGTCCCAGTAAAGCAGCTCGGTTTCGAGTATTTCTTTCTTCTCGTTAACGGCGGTTACACTATCCTTCAATTCCCAAATCTTTTTGTCTTCGGTATACCGGGCGTATTTCGATTTAAGTGTCGCCACCGGTTCATCCCGTCCGTCGTAAAACAGTACCTCAATGCCTTTCCTGAACTCAGAATACGGCGACTTACTGTCGGTATACCTCTCCATAAGAGGAGATCTCATAATAAGCTGTATTAGTCCCGAATCCGAATAAATCGTCTCGAAATCCCTTGCTATCTGCGACGGCATGGATTCTATATCAGATTTTTTAATGGTTCCTATCTTCTTTTCGCAGGAAACCAGAATAATTAAGGCAAGAATGCAAAAAATTATTTTCGGATAAGCTGGAAACGGTTTTACCGACATCGCACTGCCTTTTACAGGTGGTAATGACTTCTAGTCGTATTTGCGTTTCAGGAACCAGTAATCGTAGAAATTAAGGCTTGCCCCGACCGAAAATATATGCTCGGAGGGTATGCCTTCTGAGATGTTTCTTTCCCTCACTGTATAATCGATATAGAAAGTTGCCTTTGAAAGAGAGGTTCGCAACCTGAATGCCATCCCTCCGCTTATTCCGTACTCGTTAATCCGGTTGTTGTTGATAACCAGATAATTCTGGGATATATGGCCGCCAAGCCGGTACTCAATTCTCTTCAGGAAGTTTGTGTTTGAATACTTATCAGGTATATACTCGATACCGGCCATCACCGATCTGGTATCGGCCATGGGGACTCCGGTTCCCTGAACCTTCGCCTCACTCCAGAGACTGGTTATATAATCAGCTCCAAAAAGAAACTTGTCGGTTTTCCCGAAAGTAAATCCGAACCTGAATGTGGACGGGAGCCTTGTTGAATCGGTTGCGCTGTATGATGAATAAGCCAGCGTGTCAGGAGAATATGGACTTAAAACATACACAGAATACCTTTGCTTAAGCACGCTGAGAGTGGATTTATAGTTTCTGGCGCCGGTAAAGGAAGCCCCGAGTGTTATGAAATAATCTTTTTTGATTTTCCCGCCATACTGGATTCCGTAATCAAGATTCAATCCCGATATCGTAAAGTACTCGGTACTGTTCTGGCTGAAGGTGCTTTGATAATCATTAAAATCAAACTGATTCAGCCTCCCCAGTTTGCCGAACATGGCTGTTAAATTAAATCCGGCTGAAATATTTTTTGTGATGTCGATTGCGGCGCCGGCAAACAGCGAGGTGAGGCTCCCGGTGCCCTTATGATAGGAACTGTATTCCCCGGTCAGAGGGTCCCAGTCGGGACTCTCGCTGGTAACATTCCTCTTCATATAATAATAGCCGTTGCTGAACGGTACGAGGCCGGCCGCCACGCCTATTCTTCTGCTGAGAGGGAACCCGAGCATGATATGTCTGAAATTCATATCAACAGAGGTGGTCTTATTCGTTCCGTCATCAACGCTTAGCCGGCTAAGATCCATCCCCATGTCGAAAACAAATGAATTTGTATCGAGCGAGGAATAGGATGCCGGGTTATTGAAGTTAATGGAATTATTATCGCGGAATGCTATGCTTGCACCTCCCATGGCAAGGCTTCTGAAGGTACCCTGAGGATTGAGAACCCCGAAGTTGAATCTGCCGTAGGGTGAATTGGTTAGTTTCTGCCCCTGAACTGACAGGGAAATGAATATAATTATCAGAACGGTATAAATTCTCTTACTCTGCATTGTAATCAAGAATGAAATTAAGTCCTTCCAGAACCAGCGACGGAACAACGGCAATATGCCTGTTTTCCAACACCTCTGCCAGCATGCCGCTGTCTCCGCCGGTTAAAAACACCTCAGATTCTTTATGGTTTTCTTTAAACGTGCGAATATACTCATTTATTTCGTAACGGACTCCTGTCAAAACCCCCGCTTCAATTGCGGATACGGTTGTGTCACCCGGAAAAGTAAACTTCCCCGAAGGCTTAATAAGCGGCAGACTGTTGCTGAACTGGTTCAATGCCCTGAATCTCATTGCAATACCCGGCGAGATATTGCCTCCTCGGTACCTGCCTCCCGTAAAAAAGTCGAATGTGATGGCGGTGCCTGCATCAATGACAAGGCAGTCGAGCCCTCCGGTTCTTTTGTATGCCCCGCAGATGCCGGCTATTCTGTCAGAACCAAGAGTCTCAGGCGTTTTGTAATCGACCGGGAAAGGTATATCTGATGCCGGGGTGAGCAGATGAACGTAAGGAATTGCACCCGACAGGTAAGAAACAATCTCTTCGGGAAGATCCTTAACGGATGATATAATTGCCTTGCCTGCCTGAGAGGCATTTATGGTACCGGCAAAAGTTTCCTTATCATACTTCTCCAGCCTTCCGGATACGAAAATATTATCACCCGAAAAGAAGGCATACTTGAGGCCCGAATTACCGATGTCGATAACCAGATTCATTTTTTAAAGCCGGTCCAAAATTAATAAAAGTAATGATTGTCAGCAGTTAATTCATGGTAAGCCTTCTCATCAGTTCCATAGCCTCCGGCAGGGATTTCACCCCGGCAACGGTGAAAGAGAGCCTTGTATCTTTCTGTTTTACTTTCACTTCTCCTTTCAGGGAATTCAGGAATCCCATAACTTTTGCAAAAACCTCGCTTCTGTAGAAAGCTGAGTCGGGAGATGAGACAAAATAGGCCATCATTATGCCCTGGCGCAGGATAATCTTTTCAATACCTGCACGGGCGGCCAACCATTTCAGTTTTACAATGTCGAGTAAAGATCTTGCGGGTTGAGGCAGAGGCCCGAACCTGTCGGCCAGACTCTGTTCAAAAACTGCAAGTTCTTCTTCCGATTCAATCTCATTCAGTTCTTTATAAAGTCTCAGCCTCTCGGAGATGTTTGAGATATATTCGTCGGGAAACATTATTTCAAAATCAGTATCCACCTGGACATCGGTAACGAAACTGACTTTTGTTTCAGGCCCTTTACTTTCGGTCTGCAGGCCGGTGGTCTTTGTGTCTGATTCAAGCCTGAGCTCTTCCATTGCTTCCTTAAGGATTCTGTAATATGTGTCGTACCCGATATCTGCAATAAAACCGCTCTGTTCGCTTCCCAGCAGGTTGCCCGATCCTCTTATGTCTATGTCCTGCAATGCTATGTTGAAGCCGCTTCCCAGCTCTGAGAAATCCTCAATGGCTTTCAGCCGGCGTCTTGCCTCGGGCGTAAGGGATGAGAGGGGAGGGGAAAGCAGATAGCAGAAGGCCTTCCTGTTTGAACGTCCAACCCGTCCCCTTAGCTGATGCAATTCTGAAAGGCCGAAATGGTGGGCGTCATTGATAAATATTGTATTTGCATTGGGTATATCGAGCCCGGATTCGATTATTGTAGTGGAAACAAGTATGTCATAATCCCCGCGTATGAAGTCAAGCATAGTTTCTTCAATATCCCTGCCCTCCATTTTCCCGTGAATGACGGCAGTTTTCACCTGCGGGCAGAGTCGTCTGAGAAGCTTCTCAATTTCGTAAATAGTATCTATTCTGTTATGGATGAAGAAAACCTGGCCATTGCGGCTCACTTCATATTCAATGCCGTCTTTTATTATATCTTCATTGAACCCGTGAAGCTCCGTGATTATCGGCATTCTGTTGGGGGGAGGAGTGTTTATCACCGAAAGGTCCCTTGCTCCCATGAGCGAGAACTGAAGAGTTCGCGGAATAGGGGTAGCGGTCAGTGTCAGCGTGTCAACACTGTTTTTCAGCTTTTTGAGTTTTTCCTTTGCAGCAACACCAAACCTTTGTTCTTCATCAATTATCAGCAGGCCCAGATCCCTGAACCTGACATTATCGCTTATCAGCTTGTGTGTACCGATAATAATGTCAATCTGCCCCTTTTCGAGTTTTTCAAGTATTTTCTTCTGATCGGAAGCCTTTTTATGCCTTGTAAGGTATTCGACGGTGCAGGGAAAATTTTTAAGTCGTTCGGTGAAGGTTCTGAAATGCTGGTAGGCAAGCACGGTTGTGGGTACCAGGAGGGCAGTCTGTTTGCTGTCGGCTGCGGCCTTAAATGCCGCCCTTATGGCAATCTCGGTTTTTCCGAACCCCACATCGCCGCATACAAGACGATCCATCGGATGAGGCGATTCCATGTCTTTCTTTACCTCATTGGTTGTCTTTAGCTGGTCTGGCGTATCTTCATAAATAAATGAAGCCTCAAGTTCGCGTTGCAGATAAGAATCCTGCGAGAAGGAATAACCCGGGGCAGAGAGCCTCGACGCATAAAGCGTAATGAGGTCCTTTGCAATATCCTTGACTTTCCTCTTTGTGCTCTCTTTGAGCTTCTGCCATGCACCCGAACCAAGCTTGTTTATCCGGGGAGCGGCATTCTCCCCGCTTTTGTACTTCGATATCCTATGCAGGGAATGTATTGGTACATAAAGAATGTCGTTATCCTTGTACACCAGCCTGATGGCTTCCTGAATCTTCCCGTTTACCTCGATCTTTTCAAGTCCCCCGAACCGGCCTATGCCATGATCGATATGGACAACATAATCGCCCGGATTCAGTCCGGTTAGTTCCTTTAATGTAATACTCTCCTTCCTTGTGAAGTATCCCTTGATACTGAATTTATGATACCTGTCAAATATCTGGTGATCAGTGTATATGGCAGTTTTGAGAAGATGGTCGGTGAAACCGCCGTGGAGGCCTGCAATAACGGAGTTAAATTTAAGGTCCGGCCCGATCTCGGCGAAGATTTCGCTCAGCCTCTGAATCTGTGATTCGCTTTCGGATACAATTAACGTTTCATACCCGGCATCGTAATTTGCGCGCATCTTTTCAGCCAGCAGCCCGAAATTCTTTGCAAAGGCCGGCTGGGGCTCGGTATTGAATTCATAAATGACCGGTGCGGTAACTACAGGCATGGAGCCTGTCTCAATAACCCTGAACGGCGAGGTTTCCTCCAATAGTTTTGAGCCGGTTATTACAAGCTCGTCAATATCGACTGCAACATCTGAAGGTTTCTTCTGAAGTGCCTGTTCCCGGATGCTGTTTATTTTTTGCAGGATAATTTCGCCATCCTCAATCCATAATACCGAGCCGGGAGGCAGCAGGGAAATAAATGTTTCGCTTACACTTATCCGGGATGCTCCGCTGAGATCAGGCACCAGCCTCACCTGTTCATGAACCTCTACCGAGAGCTGCCTGTCGGGATCGAACGACCTTAGAGAGTCAATTTCATCTCCCGAGAAATCGATTCTGAATGGCATTCCGGAAGAGAATGAAAATACATCAACGATGCTTCCCCTGATGGCATACTGGCCCGGTTCGGAGACAAAATCAACCAGGTTGAAGTCGTATTCCTCCAGCAGTTCTGTAAGAAAACCCATCGAAAGCCTGTCACCCCTGTTTATAATAAAGGTATTGTCACTGAGTATATTTCTGCTCACGACTTTTTCCATCAGGGCTTCGGGGTAACTCACAATTATGCCTTTCCGGTTCTGTTCCGACAGGTAATCGATTACCCCGGTTCTGAGCACAATATTGGCCTGGTCGGCCTGTCCGTAAAGTACCGACCTGCGGAACGACGAGGGAAAGAACAGAATGTCACTGTCGCCCAGGAGCGATGTAAGGTCGTTGTAAAAGTATGCGGCCTGCTCTTTCTCCGGAAGTATAACCAGGTAAACAGAGGGAATGTGCCCTGAAAGGGATGCAGCCACAAGCGAACCTGCCGACCCGGTAAGCCCTTTGAAAAATAGCTTTCCGGCCTGATTGCCGGCTAAATAAATTGCCGCCTCTTTAACGAGAGGATGTTCACTGTAGAGCCCGGTAAGAAAATCTGCCTTCATTTCGAGAGACGCAAAGATAAGAAAGATGCCGGTCACATAAATATTCCAAACCCCGTTAAAAAATTATTAATACGATCTTTACATTATTATTTTCCGCATTATCCTGCCAAATAATAACTTTGCCGAAACTTGCATATTATGGTTGTTTATAAATTCGGAGGAGCCTCAGTAAAGGATGCAAACGGAATCCGTAACCTGGCCTCGATACTCAGGCAAACCGGCGGAAAAACCGCAGTTGTGATCTCAGCTTTCGGAAAAACCACAAATGCACTTGAGAAGGTGCTAAAGGCATGGATGGAAGGCAACAACGGTTACAGGGAGTATTTAAAGGAGATTTATGAATATCATCAGTCTGTTGCCGCGGGGCTCTCTGATGAGAAGAATAATCTCAGGAAAGGGATAGACAGACTCTTCGCACTGCTTACAGAATACCTGGAAACCAAAAAAGGTGAGGATTACGACTATGAATACGACCAGGTGGTTTCATTCGGTGAACTGTGGTCAACTACATTGGTGGCCGATTATCTTTTGTCGGCGGGACACAGCGTTGAATGGGTTGATATAAGGAATTACCTGATAACCGACGACAGGTACCGTGATGCTGATGTGCTGTGGAGCGAAAGCGCGTCGCGCATAAGATCCAGATTTGCACGCTCGGGGAAGCAGATTATTGTTACCCAGGGATTTATTGGCGGAACAGCGATTGGCACAACTACAACCCTTGGCCGCGAGGGATCTGATTATACAGCGGCAATTCTGGCAAATATCCTTGATGCGGAAAAGGTTGTCGTATGGAAGGATGTTCCCGGGTTTCTCAACTGCGATCCGAAATGGCTCGACGGGGCCGTCCGACTTGAAGAAATATCGTACAAGGAGGCTGTTGAGATGTCATTCTCCGGTGCCAAGGTTATTCATCCAAAAACAATTAAACCTCTTCATAATAAGAATATCCCTTTATACATCAAATCATTTCTGGATCCCCTGTCGGAAGGCACCGTTGTCACTTCCGCCCCGGGAGATGCATATAACATCCCGGTATTTATCAGAAAGGAGAACCAGATGCTTATTTCAGTGCTTCCGATCGACTTTTCATTTGTTATGGGCGATAACCTGAGCCTGGTCTTTCACGTATTTATGGTGCAGGGCATTAAGGTTAACCTGGTGCAGGCCAGCGCCGTAAGCATAAATGTATGTGTCGATTACGAACCGCAGAGGATCCGTAACCTTATTGAGGAACTGTCGAAGGAATACAAAGTCATTTATAACGAGGATGTTGAAATTATCACTGTGATGCGGCATACTCCCGAGGCTGTGCAGAAAGTCATTTCCGGCAGGGAAATTCTCCTGGAGCAGAAAACGAGAAGGGTAGTGCGTTTTGTCGTCAGAAAGGAACCGCAGAACTGAAGGCTATTCGGTTTTTATCCTGAAATATGGAAGATAGGCAGGCGGCAGCCCTTCGCTGCGAAGTGACTCATAACCCAGCGATACCGATTTCACTTTCTTGATAATCTCGTTCGTCGTAGGATTGAAGTACCAGTCTTCGGTAAACTGCAGCTTTGCTATCTTTGATACGTCGCTCCCTTTTTCTTCAAGTATCTTTTTCGCATCCTCCTCACTTAACGGTTCCCCTGAGATGCAGTCGTACACCTCTATTTTTCCTTCCCTTATTTTCTTCAGAAGAGAAAGGAACATTGCATCGCCGTTGAAACCCTTTACTTTTTCAAGTTCCCAGGGATCGTCGGCTGAAGCCGGTTTGACAATAATTTCAGATACAATGTCTGATGCAACAGGTATCAGATTGCTTAAATCCTCCCCGGCGGATGCAGTCCCTGTCACGTTATTATTTCCGGCTTCTCCGCTCCTGCAGCCGTAACCGGCTATTACCAGACACAAAAGTGCAGATATGGCAACGTTTTTCATGGTATCTTAATTTATTTTAAACTGAAGTCTCTCTCCGCGGCATTGTTCATTAAGGTTGCCCCGGTCATAGACAATATTGCCGTTAACGATCGTGTATTCTACGCTACTTCTCAATGTTGTGCCTTCCAGCGGCGACCATCTGCACTTATATAGTATGTTCCCGGTGCTGACGGTCCATGTATCCATCGGGTTCACAATGCATATATCGGCCTTATAGCCTTCCCTGATGAATCCCCTGTTTTTTATCCTGAATATCCTTGCCGGATTATGACACATTTTTTCGACTATGGTTTCCGGAGAGATTAGTCCGGAATGGTAAAGTTCCATCATAAGAGGCAGGGAATGCTGGATCATCGGTCCTCCTGAAGGTGCTTTAAGGTATGGTTCCGATTTTTCGGCAAGAGTATGCGGTGCATGATCTGTTGCAACCACGTCGATGTATCCGGCGTTTAATCCGTCGATAAGTGCTCTGCGGTCGAAAGCAGTCTTAATGGCAGGATTCCATTTCATCAGGTTGCCAAGTTTGCCGTAGCAGCTGTCATCGAACCAGAGGTGATGGACACAGGCTTCTGCAGTTATCCTTTTCCGGCCGGCCGGGATATTGTTGCTGAAAAGCCTTACTTCGTCGGCAGTCGAGATATGAAGAAGGTGCAGCCTGGTATTGTGCAGGCTGGCCATATTGACCATTGCTTCAGACGATTTGAAGCAGGCATCCCTGCTGCGGATTAATGGATGGCACTCAGGCGGGATATTCCCTCCGTATTTTTTTGTGAAAATTTCCCTGTTTGAATTGATAATCCCTTCATCCTCGCAATGACAGGCAACCAGCATGGGGGTGGAGGAAAGAAGCCTTTCAATGGAATTATTGTCATTGACAAGCATATTGCCTGTTGAAGCACCAAGGAAAAGTTTTATTCCGCAAATCTTTTCAGGATCAGCAGAGAGCAATTCGTCGATATTCGAGTTTGTTGCACCGAGATAGAATGAATAGTTGACAAGCGATTTTTCCGATGCAATAAGAAATTTCTCTTCCAGAATTTTCAGTGAGACAGCCTGAGGAACGGTATTGGGCATATCCATGAATGATGTAACCCCTCCTGCAGCAGCGGCCCTGCTTTCAGACAAAATATCAGCTTTATGTGTCAGCCCCGGTTCCCTGAAATGTACATGATCGTCAATTATCCCGGGCATTACAAACCTGCCCTCTGCATTGATAACTTTTGTTACCGGAGGTATGAGAGAATCATCTATTTCACCGATGGCAGTTATCAGATCATTTACTATGAGTATATCACCCTTTGATGATTTTCCTTCATTGATGATGGTACCGTTTCTGATTATGATTGAACTCATACCTGCAGATGACGCGCAAAAAACCGGTTATTATTCCGTTTCAGGGCTTCTTTTATATTTAATAAAAAAGCTTCTTATCTTCATCCTGAGCACCCCCCAGAAAGCCTCATTGAAAATGCCTCCCGACATTTTGGAAGTTCCCGATCTTCTGTCGGTGAATATAATAGGTATCTCAATGATTTTGTACCCGAGTTTCCATGCGATGAATTTCATCTCGATCTGGAAACAATAACCTGCTGATCTGATCCTGTAATTCAGGATATCCCTGAGGGCCTGCCGGGTGTAGCACTTAAAGCCTGCAGTGGTGTCGTGTATTTTAATCCCGGTGACAAGTCTTACGTATACGGATGCGAAATATGACATTAGCACTCTTGCAAGGGGCCAGTTAACGACGTTGACTCCGCTTATATAACGCGAACCTATTACCAGTCCGGCGTTTTCATCCCTGCAGGTATTGTAAAGTCTGACGAGATCGTCCGGGTTGTGTGAGAAATCGGCATCCATCTCGAAGATATAGTCGTATCCGTTGCCCAGGGCCCATTCAAATCCTGCTATATAGGCAGAGCCCAGTCCAAGCTTGCCGGGTCTTTCGAGAAGGTGCAGCCCGGAAAATTTTTCCTGCAGTTTTTTCACCAGTTGTGCTGTACCGTCGGGTGAGTTATCGTCAACAATCAGTATGTCAAATTTAACTGGAAGAGAAAATACGTAAGGAACAAGTTTCTCGATATTTTCCTTTTCGTTGTAGGTTGGTATGATAACGATGTTTGGCATTCACCTGTTAAAACAGGTACGAAAATAAAAGAATTAATTTACCATTCGTTTTATTTCTTTGAATATTTACATTTTTTTCTACTTTTGCACCCGCTTTTGGAGCGAAAGTTGGTTGAAGGGTTAAGAGATAGTTTTCCGGCCGTAAGAAAGTTGGAGAAGAGTTGAAGGGGAAGGCCGGAAAAAATTATCTCGGTTATTTGGAAGGGAAACTAAGAAGTATTAAC